>CALMSN010000184.1 GCA_937872325.1 uncultured Xanthobacter sp.
GTCGGGTCAAAGAAGCGCTGGACCGCCGGGCTGCCCAGGTTGTCGCTCACCAGCAGCCCGCCGTTCTGCCGCCAGGGCACGAACTCCGGCAGACCCAGGATATCATTGAGCGCCGCCCGGTCAAAACTGACCGGCAGCGTGGACTGGCGAATATTGCCCTGGAACCCCTGGTAGCGGATATGCGAGATCAATACGCCGTCCGCGGTCAGGTCCGGCGTGTTGCTCGTGTTGGTCACCGCGAAGAAAGGCGCCAGTTCGATTTGCTTGAGTTGGTCCAGCGTTTTACGCACCGTGGCAATTTCCGTCTCCGGCTGGCGGTCGGACCCGCCCTGGCCGGGGAAATGCTTGGCGATCACCGCCATGTGGTTGTTGCTGCCCAGGTGCAGGCCAGAGACATACGCCTTGCCTAACTCGCCCACCCAATAGGGGTCGCCCCCAAAGGAGCGCACGCCCAGGTCTTCGCGCCCGCTCACATACAGCACGTCCAGCACATCCAGCGATGGCCCCAGGTACAGGTTGAACCCCAGCGAAGACAATTCGCTGCCCATCACCTGGCCCACCTGTTTGGCCAGATCCGGATCCCAGGTGGCGCCGATCGCCATCAGGTTTGGCATGGAGGATACCCCGCTGAGGATCTGATCGTTGGGATACAGATCCCCCTCTTGCGAGATACCGATGAACAGGGGGATATAATGCGGCGCATCCACCGGCGTGGTGCCCGCATCACGGCTGGAGGTAAATTCGACCTGCTGCAGCGCGGACCGACGCTGCTGGCGGTGATCGTCTCCATCGATCCGATCCGCTTCGAGTTCACCATCGATGAGGCCTCGCTGCTGCGCTACACCCGGCGCAAGCAGGGCGCCGACATCAAGGGCGACCCGGTGACGCTGAAGCTGATCGACGATGCCGGCTTCGTCCACAAGGGCAAGCTCGACTTCCTCAACAACGTCATCGACCGCGAGACCGGCACCATCCGCGGCCGGGCCGAGTTCGACAACAAGAACGGCCTGTTCCGCCCGGGCATGTTCGCCCGCATCCGGCTCGACGCCGGCGCCCCGTTCGAGGCGCTGGTGGTGCCGGAGGTGGCGATCGGCTCCGAGCAGGTGAAGAAGTTCGTCTACGTGGTCACCCCCGACAACAAGGTGGAGCAGCGCTTCGTCGTGCTCGGCCCGCTGGTGGGCGACGTGCGGGTCATCCGCGAGGGCCTTTCCAAGGACGACAAGGTGGTGGTGAACGGCCTGATGCGGGTGCGCCCCGGCATCACCGTGAGCCCGCAGACGGCGGCCGCCCCGGCCCCCGCGGGCGCGCCCGCCGCCGCTTCCGCCGCCGGAAAGTGAGGCGGCCGCCATGCGCTTCTCGCACTTCTTCATCGACCGGCCGATCTTCGCGTCGGTGGTCTCCGTGGTCGTGGTCATTCTCGGCCTGGTATCCTACTCCCGCCTGCCGGTGGCCCAGTATCCGGAGATCGCCCCGCCGGTGATCACCGTGAACGGCCAGTATCCCGGCGCCTCGGCCGAGATCGTCGCCGACACGGTGGTGGCGCCCATCGAGCAGCAGATCAACGGCGTCGAGGGGATGCTCTACATCTCCTCCAACTCGACCGCGGACGGCCGCTTCTCCATCTCGGTCACCTTCGACCTCGGCACCAACCTGGATATCGCCCAGGTGCAGGTGCAGAACCGCGTCTCCATCGCCCAGCCGCGCCTGCCGCTGGAGGTGCAGCGGGTGGGCGTGGTGACGGCCAAGTCGTCGCCCGACATGCTGATGGTGGTGAACCTCTATTCGCCCGACGGTTCGCGCGATCCGCTGTTCATCTCCAACTTCGCCAATATCCAGATCAAGGACGTGCTCTCGCGCATCGACGGGGTGGGCTCCATCACCGTCTTCGGCTCGCGCGAGTACGCCATGCAGGTCTGGCTCGATCCGGACCGGCTGTCCCAGCTCAACCTGACCACCACCGACGTGGTGGCGGCGCTGTCGGCGCAGAACGTGCAGGTGGCCTCCGGCGTGCTCAACGCGCCGCCGGTGCCGGAGCAGCGGCCGTTCCAGATCGCCGTGCGCACCACCGGCCGGCTGTCCGATCCCGAGCAGTTCGCCAACGTGGTGATCAAGCAGACCGACACCGCGCTGGTGCGGCTGAAGGATGTGGGCCGGGTAGAGATCACGGCGCAGGACTACGCCTCCACCTCCTATCTCGACCGCGACATCGCCATCTCGCTGGGCGTGTTCCAGCGCCCGGGGTCGAACGCGCTGTCCACCGGCAATGCGGTGCTGGCCGAGATGGCCAAGATCGGCCGGGATTTCCCCACCGGCCTCACCTACGGCATCTATTACAACCCCACCGAGTTCATCCAGCAGTCCGTTGAGGCGGTGGTGCACACCATCGGCGAGGCGGTGGTGCTGGTGGTGCTGGTGGTGGTGCTGTTCCTGCAGAACTGGCGGGCGGCGATCATCCCCATCCTCGCGATCCCGATCTCGCTGGTGGGCACCTTCTTCATCATGGGGCTGTTCGGCTTCTCGCTGAACAACCTGTCGCTGTTCGGCCTGGTGCTGGCCATCGGCATCGTGGTGGACGACGCCATCGTGGTGGTGGAGAACGTCGAGCGCAACATCGCCGCCGGCCTCTCCCCGCGCGACGCCTCCTACCGCACCATGGACGAGGTGGGCGGGGCGCTGGTGGCGATCTCGCTGGTGCTGGCCTCGGTGTTCGTGCCCACGGTGTTCATCACCGGCATCTCGGGCGAGTTCTACCGGCAGTTCGCTCTCACCATCGCCGGCTCGACCCTGATCTCGCTTCTGGTGTCGCTCACCCTGTCGCCGGCCATGTGCGCGCTGCTTTTGCGCCCGCACCGCGACGCGCATGAGAAGCCGGCCTGGTACGCCCGGCCGGTGGTGGGCTTCTTCAACCTCTTCAACCGCACCTTCGAGGCGTTCGGCAACGGCTATGGCTGGGTTACCGCCCGCCTGGTGCGGGTCGTGGCGCTGGTGCTGCTGGTCTATGTCGGGGTGGTCGCGTTCGGCGGCTATCTCTTCACCACCACGCCGCAGGGCTTCATCCCGCAGCAGGACCGCGGCTACCTGATCGTGGTCGCCCAGCTGCCGCCGGGCGCCGCCATGCAGCGGACCGAGGCGGTGATGAAGCACGCCGGCGACCTGGTCCTCGGCACCCCCGGGGTGGCGCGGATCGTCAACATCGCCGGCTTCTCCGGCGCCACGTTCACCAATGCCCCCAATGCCGGGGCGATGTTCGTGATCCTCGATCCGTTCCCGAAGCGGGCCGGCAATCCCCAGCTCACCGCCGAGGCGATCCAGAAGGTGCTCTTCGGCAAGATGATGGGCATCCAGGAATCCCAGATGATCGTGGTGCAGCCACCGCCGGTGCAGGGCATCGGCAACGCCGGCGGCTTCCGCATGATGATCGAGGACCGCTCCGGCGCGGGCCTGCTCGCCTTGCGCAACGCCACCTACGCCATGATGGGCGCCGCCGCCCAGACGCCGGGGCTGATGCAGGTCTATTCCCTGTTCGAGACCTCGACGCCGCAGCTCTTCCTCGACATCGACCGCGAGAAGGCGCAGCTGCTCAAGGTCGGCATCGGAGACGTGTTCTCTGCCCTCCAGACCTTCATCGGTTCGGTCTATGTGAACGACTTCAACCTGTTCGGCCGGACCTTCCGGGTGCAGGTCCAGGCCGACTCGCAGTTCCGCCTCGATCCGAAGGACGTGCTTGCGATCCGGGTGCGATCGGCCGGCGGGGAGACCGTGCCGCCCGGCGCCTTCCCCACGGTGCGGGACGTTTCCGGACCCTAACGCGTCGCCCGCCACAACCTGTATCCGGCGGCCGAGCTCGATGGCTCGCCGGCGCCGGGCTACTCCCAGGGTCAGGCGATCCACATCACCGAGGAACTGGCGGCGAAGGTGCTGCCGCCGGGCTTCGCCTATGACTGGACCGGCATCGCCTTCCAGCAGATCCGGGCCGGCAACACCGCGATCTTCGCCTTCGGGCTCGGCGTGCTGTTCGTCTTCCTGGTGCTGGCGGCGCAGTATGAGAGCCTGATGCTGCCGCTGGCGGTGATTCTCATCGTGCCCATGTGCCTGGTGGCGGCGCTGATCGGCGTGCTGCTGCGGGGGCAGGACAACAACATCCTGACCCAGGTGGGCTTCCTGGTGTTGATCGGCCTCGCCGCCAAGAACGCCATCCTCATCGTCGAGTTCGCCAAGCAACTCGAGGACCAGGGGCATTCGCGGGGCGAGGCGGCGGTGGAAGCGGCGCGGCTGCGGCTGCGCCCGATCATCATGACCTCGCTCGCCTTCATCCTCGGCGTGGTGCCGCTGGTGTGGGCCACCGGCGCCGGCGCCGAGCTGCGCCAGGCGCTGGGCACCGCGGTGTTCGCGGGGATGATCGGCGTCACGCTGTTCGGCCTCGTCTTCACTCCTGTGTTCTACGTCTTCGCCCGCTGGCTCGGCGCGATCGGCAAGGGCAGGGCGCCTTCGCATCCCGCGGGGGGATGAGCCGGAGGTCACGGATCGTCCGTCCGCCGGCTGTTGTGGCTGGCCGTGCCGCCGGGGTCGGCTATAGGCGTGATGCCGGCGGATCCAGGCGGCCGCGGCGGGGGCTTCGGGCGGGGCGGCCAAACCGGGGCGAAAAGCCGGCTGGGGGGCAAAAAAGGGGGCCGGAACCCCCCCAAGGTATGGGGCTGCTTTCACCCGCCCGTCGGTCAGGGGGCGGTTCCCCCGCGCCCGGCGGGCTGGGGGGGCTCGCAAACAATTTGTGCGGGCGTCCTCCAACCCGCCGCTCGAGTTCCGCGTGCGCCTCGTTCAAGGCCAGATCCCGCGCCTCGATCTGGGCCAGCATTTCGTTGAAGCCATCCACCAACTGGCCCAGTTCGTCATCCGCGTATTTGGGAACCCGGATCGAATAATCTTTTTCCACGGCCACCGCGCGCGACGCCTCCGCCAGCGTGAGAAGCGGCCGCGAGATGAACCGCTGCAGCCGCGCGGCAAAGAGGTAACCCACTCCGACCGCCGCCAGGAGCACACTCAAACTCACCCACACTCCCCGCATCCGGGGCTCGCCCACTACCCGCAGATCGAGCTTGAGCAACACCGTGCCCAAATGTTCCCC
>CALMSN010000185.1 GCA_937872325.1 uncultured Xanthobacter sp.
GCCCCGCGGCCGGTGAAGATGGAGGCATCTCTCGGCCTGTGCTGGCACCCGGCCAACCCGCCGACCGCCGCCGAGGTGGTGAAGGCGGCGCGGGCATCGCGGACCGAGGAGGATGGCGGGCAGCCGACCGGTTGAGCGCGCCGCGAGGCGATTTCGACCTGACCGCCGAGATCGTTTCAGTGCTTCATGGAAAAACTGAAACGATCTAACACTTTGATTATAGAGTGCTTCTTACCCGATCGGATGTGCCATCCGATCGGGAAGTGCGCCATACGGCTTCGGCGGCCGGCCGGCGCGCCGGTAACACGCCCCCGCCGGAACGGGAGCCGGCCCCAGGCCTCTTTCCCGAGACCGATCCGGGCCGTTGGAGCCGCGACGCGGCGCCTCGTGTCCGGATCACCCTCCGAAGCGATGCTCACGGTTCGCCCGCACCAGAACCAAGGGCCCCGGCCCGGAACCCTTGGCATCACACCCGGATGTCGGCCGGCGAATGCAGCTCGGCGACGATGGAGGTGCGGGTCGCGGCCTCCTCGTTGGAGAAGCCGTCGAAGCGGTCGAGGCCGTTGAAGGAGAGACCCGTCAGGTTCTCGATCGAGACCACCGAGCGCTGGTAGGTCTTGAACCGGCCGAAGGTGGCCTCCAGCTCCCGCAGCTCCACCGTCTGGTCGACGATGTAGGCGGTGCTCGACGGGCGCCCGGCATCGCTGACGAAGCTCAGCACCTTCCAGTAGGCGGTCGGGATCTGCACCCCGCGATAGGTCCGGTCGCTGCCGCGGAAGACGGGGCCGGTGAACACCGTGACCCGGGCGTTCTGGATCCGTGCATTGCCGAGCACGTAGTCCTCGAGGCTCAGCCAGGTCTTCTGGTTGAAGTTCGCGGCCTGCGGGGAGCAGTTGGTGAAGTGGAAGGTGTCGTCGTTGGCGCGGGCGGCGGTCGTCCCCCACACCGGATCCTGCCGGCGGACCAGATGGCCGCGATCGAGGATGTTGTCCACATAGAGGTCCTCGCCGATCTGGACCGCGTCCGGGATGCGCCCGTCGAGGCTCCAGCGGTCCCGCTCGCGAGGAACATCGACCGTGGCGGCACCGTCGATATTGACCGCCACGAACATCGCCAGCCGGCGCTGCGCGTGCATCACCACGCTGAAATGCTCGTAGTCGAGCCGGCCGTCCTCGCTGCCGGCCACCGGCACCACGCTCTGCTTCAGCGCCCCGAGGGGCGTCGGCAAGGGCACGGTGAAGCCGAGAAAGTCGTCGCGGTAGCCGGCACGGCCGGCAAAGGCGGTGGGCGGGGTCCGCCGCGGTCGCTGCGTCGCCTCCAGGCTCTCCACTGTCGCCTGCCGGCTGGCTTCGCTTTCGGCGTCGGCCGGTCCGCCGAGGCGGTTCAGGTCGCCGAGACGCGGCAAGTGGCCGAGATCGATCTGCATGATGCCCTCCCTTGTCCTTCCAACCAAAGCCGGGGCGACATGGCCCGGCCCGAAAGCCTGGATCATTGCGGCGCGGGCAGCGCGCCTTCCGCGCCGAAGGGCGACAGCAGCAGCCGCTCATAGGCGGCCACCAGGCGGGCGACATCCGTGAAGCGCTGGCTGGGAACCGTGCGGCTCGCCAGAAGCGTGAACAGGTGCCCGGTGAGGCCGGCGAGGTCGCAGAAGGTGACGAGGTAGGAGAGCAGATATTCCGCCTCGCGAAAGTTCATCCGGAACACCTGCATCGCGTCATAGCTGAGGTCGGCCGGCCAGAAGGTGGCCAGCCCCTGCAGTTCCAGCACGGCGCTGGCAAGGCCGTCCGGGCTCTCCCGCGCCACGTCGCCGAGGGCGAACCGCACCGGATCGCTGAGCTCGGGCATCCGCCCGCGCAGCAGCAGGCCGGCGGCCGGCAGCAGGGGCTCCGGCAGGGGCAGGACAGTCTCCCCGGATGAGACGGCCGCGGCCGGCGGGGCGAAGACGCCGCTCTCGCCAACCGCGCTCCAGGCCTCCAGCGCCTTGACGATCCAGCTCATGAGCGGGCGCTGGCGGGCGAAGGCATCCAGCCTGCCCCGGACACTCGACGGAAGAGTAAGGAGGACCTCCGGACCATCCAGCACATCGCCGTTCGGCCGCACGATCTTCGGCCAGAGCCCCGCCAGGCACAGCGGCGCGAGCTCCATCCGCCACGACGACGGCAGGACGAGGAACCGACTGTCCACCTGATGGCGGCTGAGCGCCAGCCGCCGCAGGTCCCAGGTGCTTCGCGGGCTTATGGACACGACCGCGCCGGGAAACGGAAGGTTGGGATCCAGGCCGTCGCGGGCGAAGGACGGGGCGCGGCCGAGCGCCACCGTCGCCGCCAGGATCCAGGCCTCGACGCTGTCCGCAGAGGGCGCGCGCTTGGATCCCGAGATGAACGGCCGTGGCTGCGCCCTGTGCAGCAGCCGTTCGTCGCCGGCGCCGGTGGCGAGGCAGGCCAGCGCCCACTTCCACACCCAGTGGGTGATCATGTCGTCGGTCACGACAAGGTCCAGCGGCGCGTCGTCCGCGGCTCCGGCGCCCAGCTCGATCACCGCCGGCAGGGCGTGCTCCAGGACGCCGACAAAATCGCCCTCGGCGAAACACGCCTCGACGCCCCGGGCGATCTCGGGGTCGGCCAAGACCAATGCCTGCGGCCGCGCCTGCGGTTGCGGTTGCGGGTCGGCAAGGGCCGCCTCCATCTGCTCGCGATAGCCTTCGAGCCGATCAGGAGCGGGCGCGGCAGCCGCCATCGCCCGGGGGCGAGAGGTGAGGCCGGCCTTCACCCGGCGCTGCTGCTGCAGGGCCACCGCGCTGCGCCGCTCCGTCTCCGGCAGCGCCGCCGTCTCCAGCGCGGAAAGCCCGGCGGCGGAAACGTCCTCCCGCCGCAGCAAGGCGCGGGCGGCGACGGGCATGGCGGAGATGTCGCCCCCCGCCACGTCCAACACCCGGCGGGCGAGCGCCGGATCGGCGCGCAGCGCCTCCACCTCGCCGAGGAAGGCCTCGTGATAGGCCGCCATGGCCGGCGCATCGGGCTCGCCGGCGCCGGCGGCGCGATACCAGGCGGCGGCGGCCCGGTGCACCGCGCGCACCCGGTCGCGCCGCGGGCCCGCGGCGTTTTCATCCTGCGTCAGGTCGCCGTTAAGCATGGGCAGCATGATCCGCCGCAGCGCCGGCACATGCCGGACGGCATCGGCGGATGCGGCCCGCTCCACCAGCCACACCTCGCGCGAAAGGGCGGCGAAGAGGTCGCGGGCGCGCTGCGCGCTGACGGCGCCGAGGCCGGTGGGCGCGGCCAGCACCTCGCGGATGAGGCGTGGCGTCACCACCGGCAAGGCGAGGCCGGGATGGGCGAGCTTCCTGAGGTCGGCGGCCCGGACGATCCGCACCTCTCCGGTCTTCGGATCGGTGATCTGGTGGTCGTTCAGGCGCTCCAGAAAGCGCGAGTAGAGCGCCCGGGTGGCCACTTCGGTGCCGAGCAGGGTGCCGGCCTGCGGCCCCGACACGAGGTCGTCCAACTCCTTGCCGGTGCAATTCCTGGCGAAGGCCGTCAGCAGCCTGAGCACCAGCGGGTAGCGCGGCAGCGCGTTGGCGAGGCGCAAGGCGCGCGCCGCGGTGAAGATGCGCTTGTCGCCCCACTCCCGCAGCAACTCGGCGGCGGAATGCACATCCAGCTCCCCCACCTCGTCATGGGCCTCGAACCAGCGGGCGAGCCGGGCGGTGTCGCCGGGAAACGGCGCCACCCGCCCGGCGGCCACGGCGCGGACCGCGCCGATCAAGGGCCGGCCGTTCGGTCCGACGAGCCGGGCGAGGGAATCGACGAATGCCAGCACCAGGCCGAAGGGCTCCTGCTCCTGATCGGGTCCCTCCAGGTCCGAGCGCACCAGGATCTCCTCGAACGTATCGAGGATCACCACCAGCGTGTCGTCGGCCAGCAGGCCATCGCCCAGCGCCTCCAACAGCCGCGCGCGCATGGCGGCGAACACCACCAGCCCCTCGGTGCCGGACAGGCGCTCGATGCGCGCGCGGTCCTTCAGCAGCGTGTCGAGATGGCGTCGGGTCTCGCTGCGCACCCGCGCCATCGGGCCGTCGAGCGCGGGGCGCATGAAGCCGATCTGCCGGGTCACCTCGTTCAGCCATTCGCGCTCGCCGCCGAGGGCGATGCTGCGCTGGTCGAAATCGAGGCACACCACGATCGGCCCCGACCAGTCGCTGCCCTGGGTCCGGCGCATGAGGTCGGCCACCAGCGCCGACTTTCCCGAGCCGCCGATGCCGGTGAGCAGCAGCGGGCGCAGGCCGAGGGGCGGCGCATCCGGTTGCGGCAGCCGGGACAGCGGGGCGATCACCGCGCCGTCCACCACATAGCGATCCAGCGCGGCGGCCTCGCCGTCGCGGCCCACCAGCCGGTCGGGGGCGACATAGTTCTGCCGGCTGCGCTCGGCGCGGCGGGCGATCTCGATCCGCGGGTCGAGGGTGCTGCGCGTCGCCGCCTTCGGTTTCAGGGCCGGGATCGGCTGGGCGAAGTCGAGGGCCAGGGCCTGCAGCCGCAATTCGTCGTCGGACGCCGCGTGCTTCGAGGCCGCCGGCAACGGGGCGCCGCTCACCAGCGTCGACTGGAGATAGGTGCCGAAACGGTCCTGCCCCCGCGGCCTGGTGGCGGCGATCACCCCGGCGAGGACGCTGCGGGCCGCGAGCCGGTCCAGCGCCTCGCGACGCGGCTCCGGCTTCAGCCGCCACAGCACGGAGGCGCCTTCCGCCACCTCCTCCACCCGCGGCGAGACGAGGCTCAGAACGGCATCCTCCACCGCCATGTCGAGGCCGGGGGCCACCGCCGCCAGCAGCACCCACGGATCGAAGGCGCCGACCACCGCCGCGCGCTCGCACACGGCCTCGGCGATCTCGGCCGGGCTCTTCGGGCCGGCGGCGGGGGTGTCCGGCGCGCTCACAGGACGAGCCCCCGCTTGAGGGGCGGGTCCACCTCTTTGCGGACGAGCTCGGCGACGGCGGGGGGCTTGCCGCCGCCATTGATGGGCGCGCGCTGGGCCTTTTCCGCGATCATTTCCGCGGGGGGGCCCGCCCGGGGCCCGGGGGTACCCCCCCAATCCCCGGGGGCGGAGGGGGGGGGCTTGTGGGACGGGGG
>CALMSN010000186.1 GCA_937872325.1 uncultured Xanthobacter sp.
ACCCGCACGCCATGACGAACCTGCCCGCGGGACCGCCCCCGCCGCCGTGGCCCCGCGGGATTCCGCCCTCCCCGGCCGCGCCATGCTCCTCGGCCCGCCGCTGCGCGATCCCCCCGCGGCCCCTCCGGCGGATGCCGACGGCCCCACCGGACGGGTCGGCGAGCGCGGGGAAAAGCGCCGCGCGGCAACGCTCGACCTGCCCTTCACCGTCCGCGGCTCGTGGGACAATCCGTCGATCATGGTGGACCCGCAGAGCCTGCTGGAGCGCTCCGGCGCCGCCCAGTCACTGATGGATGCCGTGCGTCGCCGCACCGATGCGGTGCTGAACCCGGTCAATGGCGCCCCCGCGACGCCCCCGCCCGCCGCCGCAGCGCCGAACTGAGCCGCGCGGCCACATTCCCCGCGGCTCCGGGGCGGAACGCGGCGTCGGATTCGCCCGCCACGCTTTAGAAATTCGGCTGAGCGACCGTTCGAGGGGCTCGCCTCGCGCGAGGCATTGCTACGCAATGCCGCCGGGCTTTCCCAATGCCACGACGGACTCGCCAAGCCACGCAGCCCCCCAACCGAGGCGCAGCCGCTCTCGACCCGCTCACCCGGCTTCGGAGCGGAATGCCGCGCGGCCCGCGCCGGCTTCGCCCACCTTGGATGAGGCCCGTCTAGAGGCTTGTCTCGTGCAAGGCATCGCCACGCAATTCCGGATGAAGCACGCGCCGGGCCTCCGCCGGGGTGTCCAAAGGCGACCACGGTCTCGCGACGCCATGCAGCCCTAAACAAGACGCAGCCGCTCCCGCCGGTCACCAACTCCGGAGTGGAACGCGCCGTCGCCGCGCTGGATGAGACCGGCTGAGCCGACCTTCGAAGCGCGTGCCGGGCCGCCGCCATGGTGTCCAGGGGCCACCACCGTCTCGCGACGGCCACGCATCCCCCCAACCGAGACGCAGCAGCTCCCGCCGGTCACCCGGCGGCGTCTGTCACACCTGCTCGCGCGCCTTGCGGGGGCGGGTGTCGCCGTCCTGCGCGCCGTGCCGCGCGGCGCCGCCGGGGCCTGCGTCGCTCTTCAGGCGGGCGAAGAGGAGGTGATCCTCCCACACCCCGTTGATGCAGAGATATTCCCGCGAATAGCCCTCGCGCACGAAGCCGCAGCGTTCCAGCAGGTGGATGGAGGTGGCGTTGGAGGGCATGCAGGCCGCCTCGATGCGGTGCAGGTGCAGCACGTCGTAGGCCAGCGGCAGCACCGCCGTGACCGCCGCCCGCATGTAGCCGCGGCCGGCATGGGGGGCGCCCATCCAGTAGCCGAGGCTCGCCGACTGGCACACCCCGCGCCGCACATGCGACAAGGTGAGCCCGCCCAGCAGCGCTTCGTCGGCCTGGCGGAAGACGAACAGCGGATAGGCCTCGTCGGCGACGATGTCGCGGGCGTAGCGGCGCATGCGCTTGCGATAGGTGGCCGGGGCGAGGTCGTCGGCCGGCCAGATCGGCTCCCAGGGGGTCAGGAAGGAGCGGCTGACTTCGCGCAGCTGACGCCACGCATTGTAGTCGCGCAGCTCCGGCACGCGCAGGTACACCCCCTCCCCGAACACGGGCGGAAGCGGTTCCGCTGGAAAAACCCTGCTCAGCCACATGAGACCGGCCACTCGAATGCTTGCCGCCTGGAAGCGGGCCACGACATCCGCGATCCGCCGCCTCATGACCGGCGATGGAACCGCAAAGCCGGAGATAAAGCTCTGCCGGCAAACCTAGATCGTTTCAGTGGTTCGTGGAACCGCTGAAACGATCTAAAACTTTGATTGCAGAGCGTTTCTTATCCGATCGGATGCGCCATCCGACCGGGAAACGCTCTGGTGCGTATTCACGGTCGAGGGAATCGCGAAAACCGTGCAGGCCCCTGATCCACCACATCTTCCTTGCGCCCGCCCGGTGCCGCGCGTTCAGCCCTGCGAAAGCGTCCCCAGCCGCTCCACCGCGGCCAGCGCCGGATCGAGCCCCGCCTTGGGGCCGATGACCGCCAGCGTCGGACGCGCCTGCCCCACCAGCCGGGTGGCGGCGGCGCGCACCGCGGCGACGTCCACCGCATCCACCTTGGCGACGATCTCCGACACCGGGATCAGCCGGCCGAAGGCGAGGATGTGCCGGGCAAGCTGCTCGGCCCGCGCGCCGGAGCTCTCCAGCGCCGCCAGCAGGCCCACCTTCATCTGCGCCTTGGCCCGGGCGACCTCGGTCTCGGTGACGCTCTCGCCCACCTCGAGGATCTGGTCCACCACCGCGGTGCCCAGCTCGCCCACGTCACCGGTATCGGTGCCGGCATAGACGCCGAACAGGCCGGTGTCCTGGTAGGACCAATGGAAGGCGTAGATGGAGTAGCAGAGGCCGCGCTCCTCGCGCACCTCCTGGAACAGGCGGGACGACATCCCGCCCCCGAGCACGTTGGCGAGCACCTGCACCGCATGCACCTGCGGATCGGTGTAGGCGATGCCCTCCAGCCCCAGCACGACGTGCACCTGCTCGGTATCGCGGGCGGTGAGATGGGCGCCGCCGGCATAGGTGGCGGCCGGCAGGGCCGGCTTCTGGCCGGTGCCGATCGTGGCGAGGCGTTTGCGGGCGTCCTCCACCAGGCGCTCGTGCTCCACCGCGCCGGCGGCCGCGACCACCATGCGCGGGCCGCGATAGGTGCGCCCGAGATAGGTCGCGAGGGCGTCGCGGTCGAAGCTGCGCACGGTCTGCGGCGTGCCGAGGATGGAGCGGCCCACCGACTGGCCGGGGAAGGCCCGCTCCTGGAAGTGGTCGAAGATCAGGTCGTCGGGGGTGTCCATCACCGCGCCGATCTCCTGCACGATCACGTTCTTCTCCCGCTCCAGCTCGTCGGGGGCGAAGGCGGGATCGGTGAGAATGTCGGATAGGATGTCGAGGCCGAGGCCCACGTCCTCCCCCAGCACCCGCACGTTGTAGGAGGTCTGCTCCACCGAGGTGGCGGCGTTGATGTCGCCCCCCACCTGCTCGATCTCCTCGGCGATGCGCCGGGCCGAGCGGCGGCCGGTGCCCTTGAAGGCCATGTGCTCCAGCAGATGGGAAATGCCGTGCTCGTCGCGGCCCTCGTCGCGGGCCCCGGCGCCGACCCAGATGCCGAGCGACGCCGTGCCCAGGTGCGGCATCGCGTCGGTGACCACGGTGATGCCGTTGTCGAGGGTGGTGACCTGGATTCCGGGATCCATCCCGTCTGCGTCCGTGCCGGGCATGCCGTGCCTCAGGCCGCCGCGCCCGAGGCGACGCGCGCCCGGGTGCGGATGAAGGTCTCGACGGCGAGGAGGTCGTTGGGCAGCACGGTAACGCTTTCCTTCCGGGTCATCAGGTCGCCCATGTGCGGCGGCAGCGGGGGGCGCACGCCGGTGGCGGCCGCGACCGCATCGGGGAATTTGGCGGCATGGGCGGTGGCGAGCACCACCTGCGGCACCTTCGCTGCACGCTCCACCTTGTCCGCCGCCACGAGGCCGACGGCGGTGTGCGGATCGGCGAGATAGCCGGTGGCGGCATAGGTGCGCTTGATGGCGGCCAGCGTCTCCGGCTCGTCGGCGCGGGCGGCGGAGAAATCGCCCAGGATGGCGGCCAGCGCCGGCCGCGCCACGGTGAAGGAGCCGGACTGGGCCAGCGATCCCATCAGCGCGCGCACGCTCGCGGCGTCGCGATCCAGCACCTCGAACAGCAGGCGCTCGAAATTGGACGACACCTGGATATCCATGGAGGGCGAGGACGAGGGGGTGACACCGGTCACCTTGTAGGCACCGGTCTCCAGCGTGCGCACCAGGATGTCGTTGACATTGGAGGCGATGGTGAGGTCGCGGATGGGCAGGCCCATCTTCTTCGCCACCCAGCCGGCGAGGATGTCGCCGAAATTGCCGGTGGGCACCACGAACGACACCTCGCGATGCGGCGCCCCCAGCGCCACCGCGGCGGTGAAGTAGTAGACCACCTGCGCCACGATGCGCGCCCAGTTGATGGAGTTCACCCCGGCGAGGCTGAGCTGGTCGCGGAAGCCGTGGTGGTTGAACATGGCCTTCACCAGCGACTGGCAGTCGTCGAAGGTGCCCTCCACCGCGATGGCGTGGACGTTGGCCGCCCCCACCGTGGTCATCTGCCGGCGCTGCACCTCCGACACCCTTTTGTGCGGGTAGAGGATGAACACGTCCACCGCATCCGAATGGCGGAAGGCCTCGATGGCGGCGCTGCCGGTATCGCCGGAGGTGGCGCCGACGATGGTGGCGCGGGCGTTGCGGGCGGACAGCACATGGTCCATCAGCCGCGCGAGCAGCTGCATCGCCACGTCCTTGAAGGCCAGCGTCGGGCCGTGGAACAGCTCCAGCACGAAGCGGCCGGGGGCGATCTGGGTCAGCGGCGCCACCGCGGGATGGCGGAAGCCGGCATAGGCATCGGCGATCATCAGGTCGAGGGCGCGCTCGGGCAGCGCATCGCCGACGAAGGGCGCGATCACCGCCTTGGCCACCGCCGCATAAGGCTTGCCGGAGAAGCCGGCGATCGCCTCGGGGGAGAGGGTCGGCCAGGTTTCGGGCACGTAGAGCCCGCCGTCCCGGGCAAGGCCCGCCAGCAGCGCATCGGAGAAGGACAGCGCGGGGGCTTCGCCGCGGGTGGAAACGTAACGCACGGGCCTCGACCTTGGTCTGTGAGGATGGGAAATCAGCACCTGTTACCGTAAACGCAAGCTGCCCGGTGGGAAAGCCGTGCGGCGGCGGAGCCTGGAGCCGGGTTTCGGGTTCATGGCACGACAGGCCCCTCTCCCGCCTGCGGAAAAGCGCCGGGAGCGGATAGGATCTGCCCCGGGTGGCGCGGCTGGAAGAGGCCACGCTCCGGCCCATTCCGCCAGAGGCCGAGGGTCGCACCCCTGTCCGGGCCGGCAGGCGCCGCGACTGGACTATGCCCGCCATCACCCCGGCCCTGAGCCCGAGCCCGCTCACCCGAACTTGTTGTTGCGCGGGAAGCCCTTGGGCGGCAGGCGGCCGGCGGTGGCCCGCTCGCCCTACCACTCCAGAAGCTCGGGGACCGTCCAGGTGCGGCCGGACGTATCCTCCCAGGTGAGGCCGGCCGCCCTGTTGAACACCTTGATGTCGGAAAGCCC
>CALMSN010000187.1 GCA_937872325.1 uncultured Xanthobacter sp.
CCGGCCTGGGGCGGACAGGTCGAGGCCGCCCCGCCGGCCTCCCTGCCGGCGCCCGAGATCGTGGTGCGCCAGAGCCTCGATCCGGCCTCGGGCGCGGTGATCGGCCAGCATGTGGCGCTGCTGGTGGATGTGCTGTTCCGCGCAGAGATGCCGCGGCCGCCCCGGGTCAGCCTGCCGGAGATCGCCGGAGTGCAGGTGCTGCGCTTCGAGACCCAGGCGACCACCATGCGCGAGGAGATCGGCGGCGCGCCTTATGTGGGCCAGCGCTTCGAGTTCGCGCTCTATGCCCGGCGGGGCGGCACGGTGGAGATCCCGGCCGCGTCCATCGTCCTCCTCGACCGCGCGGGCGAGGAGAGCGGCACCACGACCGGCCATGCCGTGCCGCTCGTGGTGAGCGTGCCGCCCGGCGTCGACCCCTCGCAGCCGCTGGTGGCCACGCGCCGCATGACGCTTTCGCAGCAATGGTCGCCCGATCCGAAGGGCGCGTTCAAGGCGGGCGACGCCATCGTGCGCACCATCGTGCGCAGCGCCGAGGATGTGCCCGGCCTCGCCATGCGCGACCTCGCCTTTCCCGCCCCCGAGGGGGTGCGGGTCTACATGGACCCGCCGGACATCGCCGACCACGGCAACCGCGGCGTCGTCACCGGACGGCGGACCGATCGCGTCACCTATGTGTTCGAACGCGGCGGCGCGTTCGAGCTGCCCGAGGCGGCGCAGCCCTGGTGGGATCTGGGGGCAGGCGCGCTGCGCACCGAGCGGGCGGCGGGCGTCGCGATCGCCGTCGCCGCGGCGCCGCCGGCCGGCCCGGGGATCGCAGGCGGCGGGCTCCGCGCGGCCGCATGGGCGGCGATCGGGGCCGGGCTTCTGGCCTTGGTTGCCGTGGCGGCGGTGGTCCTGCGGCGGCGCCGGGCCGCAGCCGCCGACCGTGCGGAGCCGGCAGCGTTCGCCCGGCTGCGCGGCGCATGCGCCGGCACCGATGCCGCCGCCGTCTACCGCGCGTTCGCGCAATGGCGCGCCGTGCTCGATCCGGCGCGGGGAGAGGCGGCGGCCGAGGTGCTCGGTCCTCTCGATGAAGCCCTGTTCGCCGGCGGATCGTCGGGCTGGAACGAAAGCCGCTCCAGCATCTTCCTCGACGACATCGCGCGCGTGCGCGGCGCCCGCCCGTCCACCCGGCGCGCGGAAAGTCTTCCCGCGCTCAACCCCTGAGACCGCTCGACCCGACCATCCGTCCAAGAATGGAGACGTGCATGTCCAAGGATCTGCCCCACCCGCCGGCCGAAGGGAGCTTCAGCCGCCGCAAGCTCCTGGCCGGCTCGACCGCGCTGGTCGCTGCCGCCGCGGCAATGGGCGCCGGCGCCCAGGCCGCCGCCCAATCCCGTCCCGCCGCAGGCGCCGCCGGTGCCGCGCCTGCCACCCGGGCCGGTGGCAAGCCGCCGAACATCCTCGTCATCTTCGGCGACGACATCGGCCAATCGCAGATCAGCGCCTACACCATGGGCCTGATGGGCTACCGCACGCCCAATATCGACCGCATCGCGGCGGAGGGCGCGATCTTCACAGATTCCTACGGCCAGCAGAGCTGCACCGCGGGCCGCGCCTCGTTCATCCTCGGGCAGGAGCCGTTCCGCACCGGGCTGCTGACCATCGGCATGCCGGGCGATCCCCACGGCATCGCCGACTGGATGCCCACCATCGCCGACGTGCTGAAGACCCGCGGCTACGCGACCGGGCAGTTCGGCAAGAACCATCTGGGCGACCAGGATCAGCACCTGCCCACCGCCCACGGCTTCGACGAATTCTTCGGCAACCTCTACCACCTCAATGCCGAGGAGGAGCCGGAAGGCTATTTCTACCCGAAGGACCCGGAGTTCCGGAAGAAGTTCGGCCCGCGCGGCGTGATCCGCTCCAGCGCCGACGGGAAGATCGAGGACACCGGCCCGCTCACCAAGAAGCGGATGGAAACCGTGGACGAAGAATTCCTCGGCGCGGCGAAGGATTTCATCGATCGCCAGCACAAGGCCGACAAGCCGTTCTTCGTCTGGTTCAACGCCACCCGCATGCACGTCTTCACGCATCTGAAGCCAGAAAGCGACGGCAAGACCGGCAAGGGCATCTATGCCGACGGCATGGCCGAGCATGACGGCCATGTGGGCCAACTGCTCAAGCAACTCGACGACCTTGGCATCGCCGACAATACCATCGTGCTCTACACCACCGACAACGGGGCCGAGCTCGCCCTGTGGCCGGATGGCGGCATGACGCCGTTCCACGGCGAGAAGGGCACCACCTGGGAAGGCGGCATGCGCATCCCCATGCTGGTGCGCTGGCCGGGCGTGGTGAAGCCGGGGTCGCAGGTCAACGACATCGTGACCCTGATGGACTGGATGCCGACCTTCGCTGCCGCCGCCGGAATTCCCGATCTCAAGGACCAGATGAAGTCCGGATTCACCTCCGGCACCAAGACCTTCAAGGTCCATCTGGACGGCTATGACCTGAGCGCCCGCCTCAAGGGCGATGCGACGAGCGCCCCGCGCGACGTGATGTACTACTTCGACCAAGGCGGAAACCTGAACGCCATCCGCTGGAACGACTGGAAGCTGAGCTTCGCCATGGCCAGCGAAGGCAACATCGCCACGGCGACGCGCGAGACCCCGAGCTGGGCGCTCGTCACCAACCTGAGGATGGACCCCTATGAGCGGGCCATGAAGGAGGGCGGCGGCGCGACGGAGTTCTTCGGACGCAACATGTGGCTGCTCGTCCCCATCCAGGTGAAGATCAAGGAGTTCTTCGCCGACTTCAATCAGTTCCCCTTCCAGGAGGGCAGTTCCTTGAATGCGGGCGGGATCAACTATGGCACGCTGCGCCAGCAGGCGGCCCTGAAACGGTTGCAGGAGATCGAGCGCATGACGCCGGCGCGATAGCCGGATCGGCGCAAGGGCGCGCCTTCGCGCGCCGTCCGCATTTGCCGCCGGGGTGGCCAAGAACCATGGCGGATGTGCCCGGCCGTGCCGCCGGATCCCGTCGCCCTAGGAACTCGCGCCATAAGAAAAAGAGGGCGAGATCGGATCTCGCCCTCAGTTGGGGAGGAAACGGTAAACGTCGCCCGGTGTTGTGGAAGATCAGTTCTTCTTCACCAGCGGGCACGTCGATTCGGAGAGCGGCTTGAAGGCCTCGTTTCCGGGAATGGTCCGCAGGATCTTCATCAGGTCCCACTCGCTTTTGGACTCCGCCGGGGTCTTGGCTTCGGCGAGATACATGTCGTGCACCATGCGGCCGTCGGCGCGGATGATGCCGTTGGTGGCGAAGAAATCGTTGATGTGGTTGTCCTTCATCCACTGCGACACCTTCGCGGCATCGGTCGAGCCCGTCGCCTTCACGCCGTTCAGGTAATGCATCGTGGCCGAGTAGGCCCCCGCCTGCACCATGGACGGGGCAGCCTTCATGCGCTCGAAGTACTTCTTGGAGAATGCCCGGCTTGCATCATCGCGGTCCCAGTAGAAGCCGTCGGTGAACCGCAGGCCCTGGGCGACGTCGAGGCCGAGGGCCTTCACGTCGTTGATGAAGACCAGCATGGCCGCCAGGTTCTGGCCGCCCTGGACGATGCCGAACTCCCGCGCCTGCTTCACCGAGTTCACGAAGTCGCCGCCGGCATTGGCGAGGCCGATGACCTGTGCCCGCGAGCTCTGCGCCTGAAGCAGGAAGGAGGAGAAGTCGGTGGTCGCGAGCGGCGCGCGCACGTTGCCGACGACCTTGCCGCCGCCGGCCAGGACGACCCGGCTGGTGTCAGCTTCGAGGGCATGGCCGAAGGCGTAGTCGGCGGTGATGAAGAACCAGGTCTTGCCGCCTTCCTTGACGATCGCCGAGCCGGTGCCGGTGGCGAGCGCGTAGGTGTCGTAGACGTAGTGGATGCCGTAGGGCATGCACCCGGCATTGGTAAGGGCGGTGGTGGCGGAGCCGGCGCCGATGATGACCCGCTTCTTCTCCTCGCCGAGCCGGAACAAGGCGAGCGCGGACGCGCTGTCGGTGGATTCGACCACCATGTCGACGCCGTCGGTGTCGAACCAGCGCCGGGCAATGCCCGAGGTCACGTCCACCTTGTTCTGGTAGTCGGCGGCCAGCACCTCGATGGGCTTGCCGTTCACGGTGCCGCCGAAGTCCTCCACCGCCATCTTCACCGCACCGACCACGCCGGGGCCGCCATGTCGCGAATAGACGCCGGTCATGTCGACGATCGCGCCGATCTTCACGCTCGCGCCGGTCCCCTGCGCGGCGGCAGGACCGAGCGGATGAGCCGCGAGGGCGGCAACGCCCATGCAGGCAGCCAGAAGTCGAGAAATACGCACAGCCCTTCCTCCACAATGTTTTTCGACGTGCGGTGTGCCGGAGCGCCGGCAGAAGACGTCAAAGAAGGGATCGCAAACCTCATGCCAAACTAAGTAGTTGAAAAACAACATGCGGCTGTGTCTTTGGCGCAGACACTTGTTTGTGGCGCCGCCATTCTGGTTGACCGTGGCGGGGATTGCCGCGGGGCGGCGATGCCGTTTCCGGACACATGGAAATACCAGCAGCCCCGATCCCGACCGGGTGCCTCGGGGCGACCGGCCGGCACCATGCAGGCCGCGCGGCGCGCGATCCCGCATCCGTGTCCCGGCGCTTCCCGAAGCGCCGGGGATGTTCCTGCGGTGGTGACCTTGAGCGGTCCGCGCGGCGCTTAGACTTCCCCCGCGAGCTTGCGGAGCTCGTCCACGGTCTCCGGATTGACTAGCGCCGAGAGATCCCCGGGCGAGGCGCCGGTCAGCACGGCCCGGATCACCCGGCGCATCACCTTCAGGTTGCGGGTGCGGGGCAGGTCCGAGACGAACAGCACCGTCTTCGGCTTGAAGGGCGCGCCCAGGCCCTGGGTCACCGCCTGCGACAGCAGGGGCGCCAGCTCGGCCTCCGCCGGGGCGCCGTGGGCCGGCGCGACCACGCACACCACAGCCGAGCCCTTCACCGGGTCGGGAACGGCCACCGCGGCGGCATCCTTCACCTTGCCGGTGGCGAGGAGCAGGGCCTCGATCTCCGCCGGCCCGGTGCGCTTGCCGGCGAGCTTGATGGTGTCGTCGGAACGGCCGTGGACGTACCAGAAGCCGTCGGCGTCGCGGGAGGTCCAGTCGCCGTGGGTCCACACCCCGGGGAACCGGCTCCAGTAGCTCGCGTGGTAGAGGGCATCGTCCCGCCACAGGCCGCGGGTGGTGCCGATGCAGGCGTCGCGCATCACCAGCTCGCCGACTTCGCCGGCCGGCGCGCTGGATCCGTCCTCGGCGGCGATGTCGGCGCCGGTGCCGGGAATCGGGCCGAAGAAGCTGGTGGGCTTGATGGGGTAGAGGATGTTGGTGGCCAGGATGCCGCCCATCTCGGTGCCGCCGATATTGTTCATCAGCGGACCGCGGCCCTTTAGGACATGGTCCATCACCCACGCCCAGGAGGCGAGGTCCCACGGCTCGCCGGTGGAGGCCACCGCCCGCAGGCCGGACAGATCGTACTTTTCCACCTCGCCGGCGCCGTGGGACTTCATGAGCCGGGCGATGGTGGGGCTGAGGCCGAGCAGCGTGAGGCGATGGTCCTGCACCATCCGCCAGAGCCGGCCGGGCTGCGGATAGTCCGGGCCGCCCTCCGCCAGGAGCAGAGTGGCGCCGGCGACCAGGGTGGCGACGATCTGGATCGGCCCGATGAGCCAGCCCATGTCGCTCATCCAGATCCACCGGTCGGACGGCTTGAGGTCGAAGGCGAGCACGTAGTCCTCGCCGGTCTTGGCGGTGAACCCGCAATGGGTGTGCACCGTGCCCTTGGGCTTGCCGGTGGTGCCGGAGGTGTAGATGAGCATCATGGGATGCTCGGCATCGACGATGACAGGCGCGAACGCCGGGCCGGGCGTCGCGACATCGCCCCACCACAAATCGCGCCCCGGCTGCATGGGCGCGCGCCCCTCGCCCGGCACCACCACCACCCGCCGCACCCCGGGAGCCTCCGCCAGCGCCGCGTCGAGGGTCGCCTTCATCGGGCTCGCCCGGCCGCGCCGCATGGTCGACTCGGCGGCGATCACCGCCGTCGCCCCGGCGTCCGCGAGGCGCGAGGCCAGCGCCGCCGTGCCGAAGCCGGAGAAGAGCGGAAGCACGATGCCGCCGGCCCGCACCACGGCGAGAAAGGCGACCACCGCCTCGGGGATCATGGGCAGGAACAGGCCCACCACGTCACCCGGCCGCACGCCTTCGCGCACGAGGCCGGCGGCCAGGGCATTCACCTGCTGCGCCAGCGCGGCATAGGTGAGGTCGCGCACGGCGCCGTCCTCGGCCTCGAAGACGAGGGCGGGATGCTCGCCGCGCCCGTCGGCGAGGTGGCGGTCGAGCAGCGTCACCGTCATGTTCATGCGGCCGCCGACGCACCAGCGGGGCCGCTCGATGCCGGCGGACACGTCGCGCACGGCGCTGAACGGGGTCTCGAAGCGGATGTCGAGGAACGCGATCAGCCGGTTCCAGAACCAGTCGGGATCGGCGGCGGCCCGCGCTTCCAGGGCCGGGTAGTCGGCGAGGCCGGCAAAGGCGAGGAAGCGCGTCCAGTTGGCCTCCCGCCGATGCGCCTCGGTGGGGTGCCAGGTCGCCCGCGCGATGAGGGCGGCGTCGGCGATGGGGTCGATCTGTTCCATGGCGGTGGGATCCTCGGCGGCCGGCGATGGCGCGGCCTGGGGTCAATCGGGAGCGAACTCGGCCTCCCCGCCGTCGAGCACGATCTGGCCGGTGTCCGCCGCGAACGCCCGGAAGGCGCCGCGCCCGGGCGCCTCGCGCCATAGCTCGAAGCGCAGGGTCTGGCCCGGCAGCACTGGCGCGGTGAACCGCACCCGCAGCGCCTTGAGCCGCTCCGGCGCGTTGCCGCACAGCGTCCCCAGCACCGCCCGGCCGGCCATGCCGAAGCTGGACAGGCCGTGCAGGATGGGCCGCCCGAAGCCGGCCCCGGCGGCGACGGCCGGGTCCACGTGCAGGGGATTGTCGTCGCCGCTGAGCCGGTAGACGAGCGCCGCCTGGGGAGAGGAGGGCAGGAGCACGGTGGCGTCCGGCGGGCGGTCCGGCACTGCCGTTACGCGCCGCGCGGGGGGCGGGGGGCCGCCGAAGCCGCCTTCGCCCCGGCACAGCTCGTCCTGGCTCAGGGATGCCACCAGGGCGCCGGTCTGCGCATCAAGGAGGTCGCGGCGAGTCACCATCAGCGCGCCGCGCCGCACGCCGTCGACGATGCCCCGGTCATGGATCTCCTCGATCCAGGTGCGGCCCACCAGGGTGCCGGACACGTCCAGCGGTCGATGCAGCACCAGCTCCTGCGAGAGATGCAGCACCGAGGGCCAGTCGAGCCCGGTATCGGGGGCGCGCAGCCAGAAGCCCGGATAGCCGAGCACCACGGCCATGGTGGGCAGCGCCTTCAGGCCCGCCTCGTAGACGTAGCCGAGGGCGTCCGCATCGTCCGGGTCCATCCCGGCGCCGACGCCGAGGGCGTAGAGGATGCAGTCCTTCGGGCCATAGCGATGCTCGGCGTCCGGAAAGGCGCGGCCCTTGAGGGCGAGATAGTCGATGCTCATGGGGCGGATCTGGGGGCGATCATTTCACGGTCAGGCCGCCATCCACCAGCATCGCGGCGCCATGCATGAAGCCGGCGGCGTCGGAGGCCAGGAAGAGGGCGGCCGCCGCGATGTCCTCGGGCTGGCCGTAGCGTCCGGCGGGAACCGCGGTCACCGCCTTGACCATCTTGGAGGCCGGATCGGCGAGCACGTCGCGGGTCATCCCGGTCTCCACCATGCCCGGGCACAGCGCGTTGGCGCGGATGCCCTTGCGGCCGTATTCGAACGCGATCTGGCGGGTGAAGCCCAGCACGGCGTGCTTGCTCGCCGTATAGGCCGGCCCGCCGCCGCCGGCGACGGTGGCCGACACCGACGCCACGTTGACGATCACGCCGCCGCCTTGGGCCAGCATGCCGGGCAGCACGGCATTGGTGAGGCGGAACACCGCCTTCACGTTCACCGCGAAGATGCGGTCCCACATCTCCTCGGTGGTCTCCAGCGAGCGGACATAGCCGTCGTGCAGGCCGGCGGTGGTGCCGAGGATGTCGATGCGCCCGAAGCGGCCGGTCCCCCCATCGACGATGGCGGCGATGGCCGCGGCGCTGGCGCGGGCCGCGCCCAGGCCCATGGCCACGTCGCCGTTCGCGACGATGTCCGCCGCGAGGGCGTCCACGCCCGCGGCGTCGCGGTCCACCGCGACCACCTGCGCGCCGGCGGCGGCGAACAGGCGGGCCTGCGCCCGGCCGATGCCGGAGGCCGCGCCGGTGACGATGGCGACCTTGCCGGCGAGCACGCGGGCCAGGCGCGCGGATGTCATATGCATGGGTGATCCTTGTTCATCAGGCTGCGGTGTTCGGCGCGCGGTATCGCACGGGCTCGGCGACGATCTCGCCGGCCTTGGCCTGCTCGACGAGCGTCCGCTTCAGGATCTTTCCGCCGGCGGTCAGCGGCAGGGTCTCCACCTGCATGAAGTATTCGGGCATGTCGTACTTCGAGAGCCCGACGGCCGCGAGGTGATCGAGCATCTGCGCCCCCGCGACGGCGCGGCCGGCGACCGGGATGATGGCGAGGCAGACCTTCTCGCCCAGGCGCGCGTCCGGCATCGGGAAGGCCGCCGCCTGCGCCACGTCGGGATGGCGCAGCGCCAGGCTTTCGATCTCCACCGGATAGATGTTGTGGCCGCCGCGGATGATGATGTCCTTCGCCCGCCCTACGATGATGATGTTGCCGTCGGCGTCGGTGCGCGCGAGATCCCCGGACATCAGCCAGCCGTGTCGGTTGAAGGTCTTCTCGGTGGCCTCCTGGTTGGCGAAGTAGCCGAGCATGAGCGCCGCCCCGCGGCCGCCGAGCTCGCCCACCTCGCCGGGCGCCGCGAGGCTGTCGCGGTCCTCGGCCTTGAACACCTGCAGCTCGTAGCAGGGATTGCCGCGGCCGCAGCACTGGCCCACGGTGCCGACCATTGTCTCGAAGCTGTCGGTGCGCAGCGTCGAGGTCTGGGTGCCGCCCTCGGTCATGCCGTAGGTGTTCTGCGGGATGACGCCGTAGTCGAGGAAGCGGCGCGCCACCTCGGGCGCGATGGGGGCGCCCGACATGTAGAACACCTCGGCAGCTCCGAGCCGCTCGAAGCCGCGCGCGGCGGCCTCCTGCTGGATATCGATGGCGTGGGTGGGAACGCCCAGCACATAGGTGGCGCCGGTCTCGACCAGCCGGTCGAGCGGGCTCACGCCCTTGGGAAGGTCGCTGGTGACGTACTCGCAGCCGGCCACCAGCGACTGCTCGATGCCGATCATCGCCAGATGGTGGCTGAGCGGGCCGAGGCAGTAGAAGATGGCGTGCGGGCCGTGGCCCCAGTCGGCCACCATGGCGCGGCCGTTGGCCAGCAGCGTGTTGTCCGAATGCATCAGCGCCTTCGGCTGGCCCGTGGTCCCAGAGGTGAAGGCGATGTAGACCACCTTGTCGGGATCGGTCTCCACCGGGGGCGCCGAAGTGCCGGCGTCGGGCTGCGGAAAGCCGGCGCTGCCGCCGGGCAGCGATGCGCCCTCGGCGTCGTGGGACTGGTCTTGCGGCGCCGCATCGTGGGGCGCCAGCGCAAGCATCGCCCGGACCCTGCCGGTCGCGGCGAGGCGCTCGAAGATCTCGTTGCCCGCGGCATCCGCCCCATAGCGGGGCTGGCCGACGAACCCCTTCGCGCCGCAGCGTTCCAGAAGGGTCAGCACCTCGTTCACGGTGTGGTTCTGGTGGAGCGAGAGGATGCAGGCGTAGCCGTTGCGGGAGCAGGCGAGGAAGGTCACCAGCGTCTCGACCCGGCTCGGCAGCCACACCGCCACCCGGTCGCCGACGGCAAGGCCGGTATCGTGCAGGCTGCCGGACACCACGTCCACCCAGGCCTTGAGCTCGCTCCAGGTGAGGCGATACCGGCGGTCGCGCACCGCAAAGGCATCCGGCCGTTCGGCGGCGTGGCGCGCCATGACCATGTAGAGCGTCTCGTCGCGCCACAGGCCGCGCGCGTAGTGGTGCCGCGCGGTGGTCGGGTTATGCAGGGTCATCAGGGGCGAGGCCACGGGTGTGCTCCGGTTGTTGTCGCGACGCCGCCCGCGGCGGCGCCGTCGCATCGATGGCTTGGCCTCAGCCTCGCTTCTGCATGAGCGGGCAGGCGTCATGGGAGGCGGCGGGCTCGGCCAGCCCGGCCGGCGCCTGGGTGGGTCCGTCCTGCGCAGCGCGGCTGCTCAAGGCGGGATTTGGTCGGCGCGGGGCGGACGCGCGCGTCCGCCCCGGATCCCGGGCGGGTTGAGAGGGTCAGTTGCTCTTGGTCATCAGCGGGCAGGCGTCATCGGAGCCGGCCGGCTTCGCCACGTCCGCGGGGATCTTGGCGACGAACTTGTAGTAGTCCCACGGCGACTTGGAGGCTTCGGGGCTCTTGACCTCGAACAGGTAGAAGTCGCGGTTCACCCAGCCCGACGGCCAGATCTTGGCGTTGTTGGTCATGAAGTCGTTGACCGGGATCTCCCGCATCTTCGCGGCGACGGTCACGCCATCCTTGCTGCCAGCGGCCGCGATGGACTTCAGGTAATGGGTGGTGGCGCTGTAGATGCCGGCCTGGATCATGGTGGGCATGCGGCCGTTGTGGCGCTTGGCGAAGCGCTCGGACCAGGCGCGGGTCTTGTCGTCGAGATCCCAGTAGAAGCTCTCGGTCAGCCGGATGCCCTGCGCCACCGGCAGGCCGAGGCTGTGCACGTCGGTGATGAAGACCAGCAGCGCGGCGAGCGTCTGCCCGCCCTTGGCGACCCCGAACTCGCTCGCCTGACGGATGGAGTTGGCCAGGTCGTTGGCGGAGTTGGCGAGGCCGATCACCTGCGCCTTGGAGCCCTGGGCCTGCAGCAGGAAGGACGAGAAGTCCGACGTCGACACCGGATGGCGCACCGCGCCGACCACCTGTCCGCCGTTGGCCTTCACCACCGCCGAGGTATCGCGCTCCAGGGCGTGGCCGAAGGCATAGTCGGAGGTGACGAAGAACCAGCTCTTGCCGCCACCCTTGGTCACCGCGGCGGCGGTGCCGTTGGCGAGCGCCTTGGTGTCGTAGACCCAGTGGAAGCCGGTGGGCGAGCAGGCCTTGCCGGTGAGGTCCGAGCTGGCCGCGGTGGTGAAGATCACGACCTTGCCGCGCTGCTTGGCGATCTCCTGCACCGCCAGGGCGGCGGAGGAGATGCCCACGTCGAGGATCAGGTCCACGCCCTCGTTGTCATACCACCGCGTCGCGAGGGCAGAGGCCACATCGGCCTTGCGCTGCTGATCGGCGGAGATGAGAGCGATCTTGCGGCCCGCGACGGTGCCGCCGAAATCCTCGATCGCCATCT
>CALMSN010000188.1 GCA_937872325.1 uncultured Xanthobacter sp.
CGATGCTGGCGTCCCGAGCGAGCTTCGGAATCAAAAGGGACACTAGAATCATAATCTTGCTAGTGTGATTCAGATCGAGAAATTCGCTCGATACCTTGCCGCGAGATCTGGCGAATTTCTCGATCATCGCACTAGGCCGGCGCGACCGCGCTTGGCGGAAGGTCTTTTCCCGCTAGAATGGCTGCAAAGAACCGCGCCGGCCGATTCCTGGCCGGCGGGCGCGGCCTTGCGGGAGAGGGCGGATGCAGCAGCGCGTCGACCTGAAGATCGGCCATTCGGCCTGCCCTCATGATTGCCCCTCGACCTGCGCGCTGGAGGTGGAGATCGGGCCGGACGGACGGATCGGCCGTGTCCGCGGCGCCCGCGACAACAGCTACACGGCCGGCGTCATCTGCGCGAAGGTGGCCCGCTATGCCGAGCGGGCGAACCACTCCGAGCGGCTGACGCATCCGCTGCGCCGCACCGGGCCGAAGGGCTCGGGCGCGTTCGCCCGCATCTCCTGGGACGAGGCCCTCGACACCATCGCCGAGGCCTTCCGCGTCGCCGAGGCCGCCCACGGGGCGGAGGCTGTGTGGCCCTATTACTATGCCGGCACCATGGGCCTGGTGATGCGCGACGGCATCAACCGGCTGACCCACGCCAAAAAATATTCCCGCTTCTTCTCCACCATCTGCGTCAATCCCGCCTGGAGCGGCTACCTCGCCGGGGCCGGCATCCTCCTGGGGGCCGACCCGCGGGAGATGGCGAAGTCCGACCTCGTCACCCTGTGGGGCACCAACGCCGTCTCCACCCAGGTCAACGTGATGACCCATGCGATCCGCGCACGGAAGGAGCGCGGCGCCAAGATCGCGGTGGTGGACGTCTATCGCACCCCCACCATGGAGCAGGCGGACATCCCGCTGCTGATCCGCCCCGGCACTGACGCCGCGCTCGCCTGTGCGGTGATGCATGTGCTGTTTCGCGACGGCCTTGCCGACCGCGCCTATCTCGATGCCTACGCCCGTGACACCGCGGCGCTGGAGGTGCATCTCGCGACCCGCTCGCCGGACTGGGCGGCGGCCATCACCGGCCTGCCGGCGGCGGAGATCGAGGCCTATGCGCGGCTGGTGGGCACCACGCCGCGGGCCTTCTTCCGCATCGGCTACGGCGTCTCGCGCACCCGCAATGGGGCGGTGAACATGCATGCGGTGGCCTCCCTGCCTGTCGTGGCGGGGTCGTGGCAGCATGAAGGGGGCGGCGCGGTCCACTCCGTGTCCGGCCTCTACAGGTGGCGCAAGGACCTCATCGAAGGCCACGATGTGCGCGATCCTGCGGTGCGCGAGCTCGACCAGTCGCGGATCGGGGCGATCCTCACCGGCGATCGCGAGGCGCTGTCGGGCGGACCGCCGGTCACCGCCATGCTGATCCAGAACACGAACCCGATGGCCGTGGCGCCGGACCAGGAGACGGTGCGGGCCGGCTTCGCCCGCGCCGACCTGTTCGTGGCGGTGCATGAGCACTTCATGACCGACACCGCCCGCATGGCCGACATCGTCCTGCCGGCCACCATGTTCACCGAGCATGACGACCTCTACCAGGCCGGCGGGCACCCCCACATCCTGTTCGGGCCGAAGCTGGTGGAGCCGCCGGGCGAATGCCGCTCGAACCACGACGTGGTCTGCGCCCTGGCCGGGCGGCTCGGCGCCGCGCACCGCGGCTTCGCCATGAGCCCGCGCGAGATCATCGACTGGACCCTGGAGGCCACCGGCCGCGGTCGGCTCGACGCGCTGGAGGCGGAGCGCTTCCGCGACCTCGCCCCCGACTTCCGCCGGGCCCACTTCCTCGACGGCTTCGGCCATGCCGACAAGCGCTTCCACTTCGCGGCGGACTGGGCGGGGCTGCCTTATTCCGCACCGGGCAAGTTCGGTCCCGTCGCCGACATGCCGGCGCTGCCGGACCATTGGGCGGTGATCGAGGAGGCGAACGCCGCCTATCCGTTCCGCCTGGTGACGGCGCCGGCGCGCAACTTCCTCAACTCGACCTTCACCGAGACCGCCACCTCCGCGGACAAGGAGGGCGGCCCCTCCTTGCTGGTCCATCCGGAGGATGCGGCGCAGCTGGGCATCGCGGCCGGCGACAAGGTAAGCGTGACCAGCGCGCGGGGCCGGGTGGAGCTGGTGGTGCGGCTGTTCGACGGACTGCGGCGCGGGGTGGTGGTGTCGGAGCAGATCCAGCCCAACCGCGTCCATGACGGCGGCCGCGGCATCAACACCCTCACCGGCGCGGATCCGGTTGCCCCGGTGGGCGGCGCCGCGTTCCACGACAACCGGGTGCGGATCGAGCGGCTGCCGGGGTGAGGGAGGGCCGCGGCGCTTCGGGCGATGCCCCGGCCGGCGCGTGGCGCGCTATCCGACCAGCTTGCATCAGTCCGGTCGGTGAACCGTCCTCTGAAAAACGCGTGGAAAACGCGGGCGCTGCTACCAGTTGGTGGCGACGCAACGGAAGTGGTATTCCTTGCCGGGCACGTCGATGCGATCGATGTCGAGGGCGTTGAAGCCCGCGACGTGTTTCCGGCAGTGGGCCATGGCGATGGGGTTGGCCGCCTCGTAGGAGGGCGGTCCGCTCAGCACGAGGACGTCGCCGCTGCCTCTAAGGCGGTATCCGGTGGCGGCATCCTGATGGTCGAACGGCTTCGGCGCGGCCTCGCAGCCCGCCAGGCCGAGCGCAAGCGCGACGCCCGTCGCGGCCCTCCTGGCGGTCATGCCGATGGCCGCACCCATTCCCTTCACACCCCCGGCGCCACCAGCGGCGGCAGGGCGCCGGTCGCGCCGGCGATGGTGACCCGCTCGCCCTCGACGCTCAGCCGGCCGGCGGCCAGCAATTCCAGGCCCTTGGGGTAGATCACATGCTCCTGGGTCAGCACCCGGGCGGCGAGGGTGTCCGGGGTGTCGCCGGCCTCCACCGCCACCGCGGCCTGGAGGATGATCGGGCCCTCGTCCATCTCGGCGCGGACGAAATGCACCGTGCAGCCATGCAGGCGCACCCCCGTCTCCAGCGCCCGCTCATGGGTGTGGAGCCCCTTGAAGGCCGGCAGCAGCGAGGGATGGACGTTGATCATCCGGTCGCGCCATGCGTCAACCAGCCAGGGGGTGAGCAGGCGCATGAAGCCGGCGAGGCAGACGATCTCGATGCCCTCGTCCCGCAGCCGCGCATCGAGCGCGGCGTCGAAGGCGGGGCGGTCGGCATAGTCCTTGTGGCTCAGCACGGCGGTGGCGATGCCGCGCTCGCGGGCGAAATCGAGCCCCGCGGCATCGGCCCGGTTGGACAGGACGAGCGCGGCCTCGGCCGGGAAGCCGGGCGCCGCCGCCGCCTGGACCAGTGCCGCCATGTTGGAGCCGCGGCCGGAAATGAGGATGGCGGTGCGCTTGCGTGCCGGCGTCCCGCTCATGCGGCGAAGCCGAAATCGGCGGTGCCCGAATAGCTCACCCGCGCCGCGCCCTCGCCGGCGGCGATGACGCCGAGGCGGGTGACGCTCTCGCCGGCGGCGGCGAAGGCGGCGGCCACGGTGTCGGCGTCGGCCGCAGCCACCACCACGGCCATGCCGATGCCGCAGTTGAAGGCGCGCAGCATTTCTTCCGGCGCCACCGCGCCGACGCTGGCCAGCCAGCGGAAGACCGGCGGCACGTCGAGGCCGTCGAGGTCGATGGCGGCCACGGTGCCGGCGGGCAGCACCCGCGGCAGGTTCTCTGTGAGGCCGCCGCCGGTGATGTGGGCCAGCGCCTTCACCGCCCCGGTCTCGCGGATCACCGCCAGCACCGAGCGCACATAGAGCCGGGTCGGGGTGAGCAGGGCGGCGCCCAGGCCCCGGCCGGGGGCGAACGGGGCCGGGGCGTCCCAGCCGAGGCCGGAGCGCTCGACGATGCGCCGTACCAGCGAATAGCCGTTGGAATGCACCCCCGCCGAGGCGAGGCCGAGGATCACGTCGCCGGGGCCGACATTGGCGCGGGGCAGAAGCTGGCCGCGTTCCACCGCGCCCATGGAGAAGCCGGCGAGGTCGTAGTCGCCGTCCTTGTACATGCCGGGCATCTCGGCGGTCTCGCCGCCGATCAGCGCGCAGCCGGCCTCGCGGCAGGCGCGGGCGATGCCGGCCACGATGTGCGCCCCCACCTCCGGCGCCAGCCGGCCGGTGGCGAAATAATCGAGGAACAGCAGCGGCTCGGCGCCCTGCACCACGAGGTCGTTGACGCACATGGCCACGAGGTCGATGCCGATGGTGTCGTGCACGCCGGTATCTATGGCGATCTTCAGCTTGGTGCCGACGCCGTCCGTGGTGGCCACCAGCAGCGGGTCCACGAAGCCGGCGGCCTTCAGGTCGAAGACGCCACCGAAGCCGCCGATGTCCGCGCCCGCGCCGGGCCGCGCCGTCGCCTTCACCAGCGGCTTGATGAGGTCGACGAGACGATTGCCGGCATCGATATCGACGCCCGCATCGCGGTAGGAGAGGCCGCCCGGGGCGTCCGGGTCCGGCGTGTTCTGGGCCATTGGTAGTCCTCGCTTGCGCGGGGATTAGCGACGAACGGCAGGCAAGGCAATCCCCGGCCGGCGGGGGCAGGCGCGTTTGCCGCGCGCCCCGTCGGCACTGCGGGGGGCGGACCCTCCCCGGCGGGCAGGTCCGCCGGCTTGAGCGGGGGACCGGCACGGCCCATCATCGCGCCCGGATCGATCCCCGAAGGCGCCTCCCCATGACGTCCACACCGTCCACCGCCCCGTTCGTTATCCCGCCGACCGCGACAGGGGGCCGGATGTTCGCGCCGGCGGCCGCGCGCAACCGCGACCCCATCCTCGCCGTGCTGCGGGAGGTGCTGCCGGCGCAGGGGCTGGTGCTGGAGGTGGCGAGCGGCACCGGCGAGCATGTGGTGCATTTCGCAAGAGCGCTGCCGGGCCTGCTGTTCCAGCCCACCGAGCCGACGCCCGGCGGGCGGGCCTCCATCGCCGCCTGGATCGCGGCGGAGGGGGTGGAGAATGTCCGGCCGCCGGTGGCCCTCGATGCCGCGTCCGACGACTGGCCGGTGGGGCCGGTGGATGCGGTGCTGTGCGCCAACATGATCCATATCAGCCCCTGGGCGACGGCCGAGGGGCTGGTGCGGGGCGCCGCCGCGCGCCTGCCGGCCGGCGGGCCGCTGGTCCTCTACGGCCCCTTCTTGCGCGAGGGGGTGGAGACCTCGCCGGGCAATCTCGCCTTCGACGCCGACCTGCGGCGGCAGGATCCGCGCTGGGGCATCCGCCGGCTGGAGGAGGTGGCGGCGCTCGCCGCCGCATCCGGGCTCGATCTCGATCGGGTGGTGGAGATGCCGGCCAACAACTTGTCTGTGGTGTTCCGCCGCCGGGGCTGAGCCGGGGGGGCCGTGATCGTGCTGCCGCAAGCCCGCGCGGCGTTTGAGCGCGACTCAGCCCACGGCTGGCGGCACGGCCGCTTCGCCGGCCCGTCCCGCCTGGGGCCCATTTGGGAAATTCA
>CALMSN010000189.1 GCA_937872325.1 uncultured Xanthobacter sp.
TGCCAAGCCTTCCACCGGGCAATACGTGCGCTGGTTCCTGCATGACAACCGAGCCATCCTGCTCGGGCTCGGCACGTTTCTGCTGATGTTCTGCTACTTGCTGCTGAGTTGGTTGCGCGTCGGCCGCGACCCCGACCCGGGCATCATCATCGCCCGCGGCACCCCCCCGGCGGCGCCCACCCAGCCTGCGACCCCGGGCAGCGTGCCGGGCCGGCCGGAGGGGAACCCAGGATAGGCGTGGCCCCCCCCCCGCCGCAGGAGGCGACGGCGCGCGAGGACGCCGGGCCGGGCCGGGTCCACGGCCGGCGTCTCCGGCGGCGCCTGCCGGCCATCACTCAAGGGCGCGTCCATCCCGAAACGACGTCTCTTCTTGGCTTGCCGACCGTGCGCGCTGAGCGGACTTCCGCACGGCCTGGAAGGCGACTGTGCGATTTTTCGCACAGCGAGTCGAGGCGCAATCCGAGGGAAGAAGTAAAGCTATTGTTAATCAATCAGTTGCCGGGACCAGCTTTTGCGTCGGATCTGGCATGCGTCTTGCGCAAGGCATGGGGCTCCAGGCGCCGCGGTGCCGGGGCAACGTAAAAGCCATCCCGCCCCACCGCCGCCCGCGGACTTCAGCGTCGATGGCCTTCGTGGTCCCAAACCGGCCGGAACCGGCCTTTCGTCGAGGAAACCCCATGGCCCTACCCATCCACGCCCCGGCCGCGCCGGCCAAGCCGCTCAAGCTCTGGCAGCACCTTTACTTCCAGGTTCTCGTCGCGATCGCGGCGGGCATGCTGCTCGGCCACTTCTATCCGGACTTCGCCGCCGAGATGAAGCCGCTCGGCGATGCCTTCATCAAGCTGGTGAAGATGATCATCGCGCCGGTGATCTTCCTCACCGTGGTCACCGGCATCGCCGGCATGAGCGACCTCGGCAAGGTCGGCCGGGTGGTCGGCAAGGCGATGATCTACTTCCTGATCTTCTCCACCCTGGCGCTCATCATCGGCCTGATCGTCGGCAATGTGGTGCAGCCGGGCGCGGGCCTGCACATCGACCCGGCCAGCCTCGATCCGAAGGCGGTGGCGGGCTATGCCGGCAAGGCCCATGAGCAGACCCTCATCGGCTTCCTGATGAACATCATCCCGGTGACCCCGGTGGCCGCGCTCGCCTCGGGCGACGTGCTGCAGGTGCTGTTCTTCGCGGTGCTGTTCGGCATCGCTCTCTCGTCCATCGGCGCCCACGGCGAGCCGGTGATGAAGATCCTGAATTCCACCATGCAGGCCATGTTCCGCCTGGTCGCCATGCTGATGAAGACCGCCCCCATCGGCGCCTTCGGCGCCATGGCCTTCACCATCGGCAAGTACGGCATCAGCTCGGTGGCGAGCCTGGCGCTGCTGGTCATCACCTTCTACGTCACGGCGCTGCTGTTCGTGTTCGTGGTGCTGGGGCTGGTGGCCCGCTACAACGGCTTCTCCATCTGGGCGCTGGTCAAGTACATCAAGGAAGAGCTGCTGCTGGTGCTCGGCACGTCGTCTTCGGAAGCCGCCCTGCCGTCGCTGATGGAGAAGATGCAGCGGGCCGGCTGCGCCAAGTCGGTGGTGGGCCTCGTGATCCCCACCGGCTACTCGTTCAACCTCGACGGCACCAACATCTACATGACCATGGCGGCGCTGTTCATCGCCCAGGCCACGGGCATCGAGCTCTCCATCTGGGACCAGGTGCTGCTGCTGCTGGTGGCGATGCTCTCGTCCAAGGGCGCGGCGGGCATCACCGGCGCCGGCTTCATCACCCTGGCGGCCACCCTCTCGGTGGTGCCGGCGGTGCCGGTGGCGGGCATGGCGCTGATCCTCGGCATCGACCGCTTCATGTCGGAGTGCCGCGCGCTGACCAACCTCGTCGGGAACGCGGTGGCGACCATCGTGGTGGCCCGCTGGGAGGGTGAGCTCGACACCGACCGGCTCAAGCTGGCGCTGGCCGGCAAGGCCGACCACGAGACCCTGCTCGATCGTCCCATCGTCGGCGAGGAGCCCATCGACGCGATGGCCGGTGTCCGCCCCGCCGCCTGAGCCTGTCCCTCGCGGAAGAAGCACCCGGGCGGCGGCAAGCAGCGCCGCCCGGCTCAAGCCCCCCGCCCGGGGGGCTTTTTGCGTTCCGGCGCCGGCGCCTTCACACCTCCAGGTGACGTGTCGCCAGGCTGCGGTCGGCCTGAAGCGCGGCATTGCTTCCGGCCCACGCCACCCGCCCGCCGGAGAGCACCACGTGCCGGTCGGCGATGCGCAGCAGGGCCTCCAGATTCTTGTCGACGATCAGGATCGCAAGGCCGGTGGCCTTCAGCCGCGCGATGGCGGCCCAGATCTCGCCGCGCAGGATGGGGGCGAGGCCTTCGGTGGCCTCGTCGAGCACCAGGAGGTCCGGATTGGTCATCAGCGCCCGGCCGATGGCGAGCATCTGCTGCTCGCCCCCCGAGAGCGCGGGGCCGAGGT
>CALMSN010000190.1 GCA_937872325.1 uncultured Xanthobacter sp.
ATACACCGAGGGCGCGCGGTGGCCGATCAGGCCGCGCGGCCGCCAGATCATCAACAGCACCATCGCCATGCCGAACACCAGCATGCGGAACTGCTCGAAGCCGCGGAACAGCTCGAAGCCGCCGATCATGGCCAGCGCCGCCAGCGCCACGCCGAGCTGCGAGCCCATGCCGCCCAGCACCACGATGGCGAGCACCAGCGCCGATTCCTGGAAGGTGAAGGATTCCGGGCTGATGAAACCCTGACGGGTGGCGAAGAACGCGCCGGCGAAGCCGCCGAACATCGCGCCGATGGCGAAAGCGGTGAGCTTGGTGGTCGTGGTGTTGATGCCGAGCGCGCGGCAGGCGACTTCATCCTCGCGCATCGCCTCCCACGCGCGGCCGATCGGCAGCCGCCGCAGGCGGATGGTGACCCAGTTGGTGAGAAGCGCCAGCGCCAGGATGACATAGAACAGGAACACGAGGCGATGGGTCGGCGAGAACGGCACGCCGATCATGGCGGCGAAGCCGTGTTCGCCCGGCGTCAGCGGAATGCCGAATACGGTGGGACGCGGGATGCCGCTGATGCCGTTCGGCCCGCCGGTGAGGCTTTGCCAGTTGAGGATGACAAGGCGGATGATCTCGCCGAACGCAAGCGTCACGATGGCGAGATAATCGCCGCGCAGCCGCAGCACCGGGAAGCCGAGAATGACGCCCCACAACGCGGCAAGCAGGCCGGACACGGGCAGCAGCACCCAGAACGCCCACGGCCCGAGTTGCTCCATGCTGAACGCGACATAGGGATAGGCGTCGATGAAGTGCGGCAGCGGCAGCGGGCTTTGCGCCAGCAGCGCGTAGGAATAAGCGCCGACCGCATAGAACGCGACGTAGCCGAGATCGAGCAGGCCGGCGAGGCCGACCACGATGTTGAGGCCCCAGCCGAGCATCACATAGGTCAGCACCAGAATGGAAAGGTCGAGCAGGTAACGCTGATTGTAGAAAATCACCGGCACCAGCAGCGCGAAGGGGGCCACGGTCGAGGCCGGATGCCGGGTCAGCAGATGAGCCCACATCCACCAGGCCAGCAGCGTGGCGGCGATGGCGGGCCGGCTCGCGTCGTCCCCGCACCACACGCCCACGCCCGCCGGCATCTGGGCGATCTTCGGCTGCACCGGCAGCGTCATCATCGCGGCGCTCGCCGCGCTAGACCGAGGGGATCGCTCAGCCGCGCTCGCCTATCTCACCGAGGCGCGGAAACTGGCGGACGACCTCTCGCGCACCCGCCGGGTCGCCTTCGACCCCACCTCGGTCCTGACAGAGATCTGGGCGGCGAAGTGGGAGCCGATAGAATATCGACCGGGAACCAAGCTTACAGGATCTTTGGACCCGGCGCAGGCTCGGGTCGGGCTTGAAGCCGCCCAAAGCGAGCTTCTCGGCGGCGATGTTCGGCGGGCCAAGGGGGATCTGAATTCAATCCTTCGCGCGCTCACGGTGACGCCAGGGGACAAGAGTTCGAGCCCGCATTCCACCGACTGAGTCCGCCGCTCGCACCCAGGCCATCCGTGGTCGGCCCCAACTCCCGCACCGTAGCGCGTTCATCCGCGATGGATCGTCCAGGTCACACCTCGGCGCCGTGAAGGCTTGAGGACGGCATCGCTGTCTTCGTAGAGATCGTGACCATGACTGTTGCGGACGCGAATGCGAGCCAAGTCAGTGAGCATCAATCTCCGGCAGCCTGGGAGCAGTTCGGGGTCGGCTCAACCACTCGCCGATCGCGCGGGCGGTCGTGAGGATCACGCCATAGATCAGGCCCCACCGGATCGCGGGGAGGGTGATCCTCCAGAACGTCTGCATGCCGTTCGCCCCGAGGGTGGACGCGGCCTCCTCCTGGTCGGTTCCCACCTCGCGGAGCACCGGCACCACCTCGCGCACCACGAACGGGATGCACACGAAGATCGTGGCGAGGACCATGCCGGGCACGGCGTACAACACCTGCACCCCCGCGTCCTCGGCGTAGGAGCCGAACCAGCCGTTCTGGCCCCAGACGAACACGATGCAGAGGCCGACCACCACCGGGGACAGCGCCAGGGGCAGGTCGATGAGGGCGCTGATGAGCGGCTTCCCGGGGACGCGCCGCCGCACCAGGATCAGCGCGGCGGCCACCCCGAACACGGCGTTGAGCGGCACGGTGATCGCGGTGATCAGCACGGTCAGCCAGAGCGCGTGCAGGGCCTGCTCGCTCGTCACGGCCGTCCAGAACGTGTCGAAGCCGTGCTCGAACGTCTTGTAGAGGATGAAGACGAGCGGCGCGAGCAGCACGACGACGAGGTAGGCCAGGGCGATGGTCCGCAGGCTCCAGCGGGCGGCCCGCGAGTCGCCGACCGCGCCGACGTTCGTGTCCTTAGCGGGCATGGCGGGAGCTCCACCGCTCGAGGCCTGCGATGA
>CALMSN010000191.1 GCA_937872325.1 uncultured Xanthobacter sp.
GCCGGGAGAGGAAATGGTCGGAGCGGCGGGATTCGAACCCACGACCCCTTGACCCCCAGTCAAGTGCGCTAACCGGGCTGCGCTACGCTCCGACACGGGCCGAGGCTTAGAGCATCGCCCTGGGCAGGACAAGCGAAAACCCGCACCGCCCTGCCCCATACCCACAGATCACGTCACATCGGGGAGCCGGCGCGACGATTTTTCCGACCGCTGTTGCATTTCAGTCAAACAACCGCGGGCATGCAGATGGGTACCTCTTCGGGCGGTACACGCATAAGGATTACACGCCGGCGGCCACTCGCGCAGCGAGCCCGACTCACGGGGCCGTGATCCCATATTCCCAATGACTTAGAGGGCACCGCCGCGCCGCTTGAAACGGCCGTGCGCGACCTGATTCACATCACGACTCGCAACCTCGGGCGGGACGGTTAAATGTGGCGTAATTCAGGCGCGCTCGGCTTGAATGCCTTATTTGTGACCCTGCTGTTGGACATTTTCGCCCGATTGGCTGGCCATTCCCGCCATTCCTTGCAACAGCCGGAAGATCGAACGCATGAAATTTCCCGTGGTCCTGTCCTGTGCCGCTCTGAGCCTCGCCGGTGCAATCCTTGCCACCGGCCCAGCGCGCGCAGACACCTCCACCGGCGTCGCCTCCTATTATTGGCAGGGCCGCAGCACCGCGAGCGGCGAGCGCTTCAATCCTGGCGGCATGACCGCCGCCCACCGTACCCTGCCCTTCGGCACCAAGGTTCGGGTGACCAACCTGCGCAACGGTCGCACCGTCGTGGTGCGGATCAATGACCGGGGCCCGTTCATCCGCGGACGCATCATCGACGTCTCGCGCGGCGCCGCCTCCGAGCTGGGCTTCATCGGCAATGGCGTGACCAAGGTGCAGCTGGCGGTCATCGACTGACCGCGCGCTCCGGCTGATCCCGGTGCGCATGGCCCACTGAGTGGCCCGCGGGATCAGCCGGGACCCACCTCAGATGCAGCTTCGAGGCCGCATCCGAGCGCCTCGTCCACGAGTCGGCGGCACTCCCCAAGCTCATAGAGCGCCGCCTGGAGACGATGGACGTCGTCTCGCGACAACACCGGGGCAGCCACCGGCGGCTGGCCGGAAAGCCGTGGTTCCGCCCGCAGATGCGGCGGCAGATATTGATCCGGCGGCCCGTGACGGAGCGGCTCCGGAGGCATCCGCGACATGGCCGGCGTCTCCTGATGGTCTTGAGGTCGCTCCTGCGGCAGCTCGGCACCCGCGGGCACCGGCTGGCGCGCAATCACTTCCGGGCCTTGTCGGCGCACGATGGCCGGGAAATCGGACGGCGACCCCGCGTCCCGCGTCGCCCCCGCTTGCAGCGCGGGCTCCGTAGGCCTTGCATTCACCCCCGCCGTGACCCGCGGAATGCCGTAGAAACCAGCAGCGGCCGGCGGAGCCGGCGCGAAGGCATTCAGCCGGGCGGCATGGGATTCGGGCGGACGTTGCGGCACCGCGAAACGGCCGCCATGGTCGGACGGCTGACGCGCCGACGCCGAGTCCGGCATTCCCGTGTCCGCATACCGTCCTCGGGCCAACGGCGCGAATACCGCCGCATCATCTTCATCCTGCCAGCCGCCGGCAAAATCCGGCTGCGACACGAAACGGCCTCCGGCTTCCGGTCCGCCGGCGGGGTAACCCGCGCCCGGAGGCGCCCGGCGGGCGGCCGGCGCGGGATCGAAATAAGCCGCGTCCGCCTGATCGCGGGAGCGGTCCGCGCGGGCTGACCAAGACTCATCGCCGTGCGGAGGCTGGCCCGCCGCAGGGTATCGGCCCGCATTCCAGCCCGCGTCCTGGCCGAGCCTACGATCGTCACTCGCTTCGAAATCCGGATCCGATCCCTCCGCCAAGCCGTCATGGGCGCGGCGCTGTGGCGGCGCCATGGGGCGGCCGGAGGGCGGGCTGGAGAACGGGGGGGACGGAGCGTGGAGGGGCGCCTGTGCCTTCAGGCGGCGAATCCGCTCCTCGATCGACTCGGAGACTGAGCCGAGATCGGGTCGACCATCCCCAATGGCGGCCGAATCCATGAACGGCAGCAACGGATCGTCGAGATCACCCGCCGGAGCGTGATGCGACAGGTTCGCCGCCGGCCCGCGCGAGGGGCGTTGCGGGATCACGGGCGCCCGACGGACCGGATTGTCCGGCGGGGCGAACGAGGGGTCCATGCGCGCAGGCGCGTCGGAGCCAGCCGCCGGGCCACCGCGCGACGGGGCCGCTCGATAGTCGGCCGCCGGCCGCTCGGGCGGCCAGTTTTGCGCCTGGCGGTTCGGCTGGGACCGCGCCGGACCAAAAGCGTCCTCATCCCGCGGATCGTAAGGCAGGCCCTGCGGATCGGCGGGGGGAAAGCCGCGATCGACGCCACGGGGATCGCGACCGCCTTGGAGCGCCGGCGGAACCGCGTACCGCGGCGGTTCGTGAGATGGCGCATCGTAAGGCGAAGGATCATGGGACAAAGGATCGTGCGGCGACGGATCTTGCCGCCGCCGGTCCAGGGGCGGCTCGTCGTCCCAGAGCCCGTCATATGAGGGCTCGTCGTATGAGCGCGGGTCATGCCGCGGCCCGCCACGGGGAGAGGCTCCCTGCGCCGCATGGCCATGCACGGATGGCTCCGGTGCCGGCGTCGGCCGCGGATCCCCGGGAGATGCAAAACGCGGCTCGGGATGAAGCGTCTCGCGGCGTGCCAGACGATGGTCCTGGAAGTGGCCGGGCTCCTCCGCCCTGCCATCCGGCGCCGCAAGGCGCGGCTCCAGGCGTTCTTCAGGCATGCGATTGCGCCGCGCGAACGGGGCGGGCGGGCCATCCGGATGATCGGCGAGGTCGCGATCCGCCTCGGCGTCGGGAAACGGCAGTGGCAATTCCACCGCCTTCGGCAAGGCGGGCAGGGCGTCGTCCTCACGGGTTTTGGGCCGCCGTCGCGGCAGCAGGCCGAGCAGGCCGCCGAACGTCATGCCGTCCTGCGGTGCCGGGGCGAGATGGGGCGGCGGCGGCACGTCGCTGCGCATGACCGCGGCGGCCCGCTCGACACCGACATCCTGGACGAAGCGAATCCCCTGATCCTTCAGGATCTTCTGGACGCCTTTTATAGTGAAGCCGTCACTGTAGAGAAGTTGCCGGATACCGCGCAGGAGATCCACGTCATCCGGGCGATAGAAGCGCCGGCCCCCGGCGCGCTTCACCGGCTTGATCTGGGGGAACCGGGTTTCCCAGAAGCGCAGCACATGCTGCGGCAGGTCGAGCTCCTCCGCCACCTCGCTGATGGTCCGGAAGGCGTCGAGGGTCTTGCCCGTCTCGCTCACGCTCGCATGCCTCTGCGGCAGGTCCGGCCGGGATGCGTCTCCGCCAGACGCGGCCCGGCGGCCGGCGGCCGAATCGCCACCCCTTCGCCTGACGGGCGATCATACCGACAGGCAGGACGGGGGAAAAGGCGCGTGTACAGGCTCTTGTCGGCGACCCCTCAGGCGATGCGCCGGGCGGGCGAGGGTCAGTCCTCGTCGGCCTCGCCGTCGGCAACGGTGCCGTTGATGCGATGCTTGAGGATGCTAGAGGGCTTGAATACCATCACCCGCCGCGGCTCGATGGGCACTTCCTGCCCGGTCTTGGGATTGCGGCCGACCCGCTCGCCCTTCTCGCGCACGATGAAGGAGCCGAAAGAGGAGAGCTTCACCGTCTCGCCGCGGGCGAGGCATTCGGCGATCTCGGTCAGGACGAGCTCCACCAGCGCGGCGGATTCCGTGCGTGAGAGCCCGACCTGCTGATAGACAGCCTCGCACAGGTCTGCACGTGTCACGGTCCGACCAGCCATGTATCCCCAGCCTCGACAGATGTTGCAGAAAGACGGCACACCACCAGAAGCGCCAGTCCCCACCCCAAACCGGGAAACCGTCGTCACGCCGATGCGCAGGTCTGAAAACCTTGGAGGATACCTCCGGACAATGACGCCATCACCCGGGCGCCCGGGACCGGCTCCGCCGGCAGGGCCTACGGCAGGGTGAAGCCGTCAAGCAACGCAACGTAGCCGCCGGGGGCAAGGTCGGTCAACGGCATCAAACGGTATATTTACCACCGTATAAGTGCGGAGCCCCAGGTGAACCCGCCGCCCATCGCCTCCAGTAGCACGAGGTGCCCGCGGCGGATGCGGCCGTCCTTGCAGGCGACGTCCAAAGCGAGCGGGATCGACGCGGCGGAGGTGTTGCCGTGCCGATCGACCGTAGCCACCACCTTCTCCGGCGCGATGCCGAGCTTGACCGCGCTGGCGTCGATGATCCGCCGGTTGGCTTGGTGCGGCACGAACCAGTCGATGCTGGAGGCGCTGGCCCCGGTGGCGGCGAAGGCGTCCTCGATCACGTCGGTGATCATGCCGACCGCGTGCTTGAACACCTCCCGGCCTTCCATCCTGAGGTGGCCCACGGTACCGGTGGAGGAGGGGCCGCCATCGACGAAAAGCTTGCTGCGATGCCGGCCATCGGTACGCAGATGGGTGGTGAGCACGCCCGCGCCGCGGGCATCGTCGTCGCTCACCGCCTCCAGCACCACCGCCCCTGCCCCGTCGCCGAACAGCACGCAGGTGCCGCGGTCGGTCCAGTCGAGGATGCGCGAGAAGGTCTCGGCCCCGATCACCAGCGCCCGCTTGAACATGCCGGTGCGCAGGTGCGCGTCGGCGGTGGCGAGGGCGAACACGAAGCCGGAGCAGACCGCCTGGAGGTCGAACGCCGCGCCGCGGGTGATTCCCAGCTCGGCCTGCACCGTGGAGGCGGTGGCCGGGAAGGTGAGGTCGGGGGTCGCCGTGGCCAGCACGATGAGGTCGATGTCGCCGGCGGTGAAGCCGGAATCGGCCAGCGCCCGCTCGGCCGCCTTAAGCGCCAGGTGGGAGGTGAACTCGCCTTCCGCGGCAATGTGGCGCTGGCAAATGCCCGTGCGCTGGACGATCCAGTCGTCGGAAGTCTCGATCTGCCGGGCCAGCTCGGCATTGGTGAGGATGCGTTCAGGCAGGTAGGACCCGATGCCCCGGACGACGGACCTTGTTCCGCTCACGATTGTCCTTCCGCCCCGGCGGGCTGCAGCAGCGCCGCCCCTTCGGGCGGCTGGCGGCTGGCGAGGTTGCTGGCGATGCGCGCCAGCAGCTGGTGGCGCACCATGTCATAGCCGAGGTCCACGGCGGCCGCGAAGCCTTCCGCGTCGGTGCCGCCATGGCTCTTGATCACGATGCCGTTGAGACCCAGGAACACGCCGCCGTTGGAGCGGCGGGGATCCATCTTCGCCTTGAGCACGCGGAAGGCGTCCCGCGCCAGCAGGTAGCCCAGCCGCGCCCGCAGGCTGCGGCTCATGGCGGCGCGCAGGTAGCTGGCGAGCTGCTTGGCCGTGCCCTCGGCGGTCTTGAGCGCGATGTTGCCCGAGAAGCCCTCGGTCACCACCACGTCCACCGTGCCGGCGCCGATGTCGTTGCCCTCGACGAAGCCGTGATAGTTCACCGGCACCGCTTCCTCGCGCAGGATGCGGGCGGCCTCCTTCACCTCCTCGACGCCCTTTATCTCCTCGACGCCCACATTGAGCAGGCCGACGGTCGGGGTCTCGATGTCGAACAGCGCGCGGGCCATGGCCGAGCCCATGATGGCCATCTCGACCAGGCTCTGCGCCGTGGCGCCGATGGAGGCGCCCACGTCCAGCACCACGCTCTCGCCGCGCAGGGTCGGCCAGATGGCGGCGATGGCCGGGCGGCTGATGCCGGGCATGGTCCGCAGGTTGAAGTTGGCCATCGCCATCAGCGCGCCGGTGTTGCCGGCGGAGACGGCGACGTCCGCCTCCTTCAGCTTCACCGCGTCGATGGCCCGCCACATGGAGGATTTGTACCGCCCGCGCCGCAGCGCCATGCTCGGCTTGTCGTCCATGCCCACCACCACGTCGGTGTGCACGATGCGCGAGGCGGCGGCGAGGCGCGGCAGCTTCTCCAGCTCGGCGCGGATGCGCTGCTCGTCGCCATAAAGGACGAAGGTGGTATCCGGCCGCCGGCCGAGCGCGATGTCGGCGCCCGGCAGCACCGTCTGCGGGCCGTGGTCGCCGCCCATGGCGTCGATGGCGATGCGGACGGGAACGGTCATCGAGGGCGGATATCCTGTGCGGTGTGGGTGACGGGCGTCAAAGCTGGGATTCGTTCTGGCGGGTTCGGGACGAGGGGTGATGCCTCCGCCGGGTCAGCGGTGGCGACGCCGGCTTCAAGGGGACAGATGCGGGCGGGAGACATGCGACCGGACGGACCGGCGGCGCATCCCCGCGCGGCGGGCGGCGCGCAGCGACGGCACGGGCCGTGCGCCCGGCAAAGCCAGATCCCCTCTTCCGCGCGTGTCCCGCCGCATCCACCGTCCCCGAATGGAAATACCGCCCTTCGGCGCGCGGACAATAACCGCTCGCCGCAACATCGCAACACCCCTTGCAGAACTCGGGGCGGCGAACCCGCTCACTCGTCGCGATTGAGGCGCGACAGGGCGGCGAAGGGCGACAGGTTCCCCTCCCCCGCATCCGGCTGCTCGAACACCGCGCCGGGCTTGCGGGGATAGGGATCGATGCCGAGGTTGAGGAACTCGCTGGCCAGCGCGCCGAGGTCGATGCCGCCGTCGACGATCTCGTCGGGCGGGTCGATGCCGGTGTCCTCTTCCCCCTCCACCGGCGGCTTCAGCGTCCCGGCGGGGACGAAATGCACGTCCACCGGCTCGGACAGCGGCGCGTCGAAGGGCTCGAGGGTGACGCCGCAGGTCTGCCGCACGACCCCCTCCACGGTACCGGTGACGCGCAGACCGGCGGCGCCCTCGGGGGCCACATGCAGCCGCGCCGTCAGGGCCGGGACGGCGATGATTCCCGCCTCGCGGGCCAGCGCCTCGCGGATCGCGGCATCGGGAGACAGAACGAGGTGGAGCCCGGCCGGCGGCACGTCGACGACCTGAATCACCTGTGAAAACGGACCCTGCGACATCGGCGTCCTCCTCCGGACCCGGCGCCGATCCCGCGGCAAAGGCTGGGATCGGCAAGCTGAACTCGTTGCGGGGCGGATCCGAGGCCTCCCGGCTCCGGCATCCCGCCGCCATGTGGTGGCCGCGCCGTCCGGCCCCAAAGCCCCCTGCCCCGGACCTTGCTGGGCGACCTTCCAGGCCCGGCCTCAGCCGGCCCCGGCCGGCGCGATCACCGGCAGGGGAAAGGCGACGTCGCCGCCGGCGATCGCCGCGAAGGGAGTGGCCGCCAGCGCTGCCGCCGCGCGGCGGACATAGGCCGCGAAGGCCGGCGCCGCCCGGGCATCGGGCTCGGCTTCCAGGATGTTGCGGGCGAGCGCGGTCGCGAGCGCGCCGTGGTCGGGCGACGCGAGGGCGGCGTCGTAGGCTGCGGCGCGGCCGTAGAAGGCGGCGCCGATCTTCTTCATCTTCTTCGGCACCGAGAGGTCGCCCACCCCCAGCTCGCGCAGGGTGGCATCCATGTCGGCGACGAAGGCGTCGAACACCTCCTGCGACATGGCCTTCTCTTCCCCGTCGCCGTCCTTCAGCCGGTGGCACAGAAGAAAGGTGTGCAGCACCACCATCTCGAAGCGCCCTTCGAGCGTATCGGCGACGCCCAGCTCGGTGTAGAACGCCTCCTGCCGTGACTGTGCCACGATCGCCGCATACAGGCGCTCGATGGCCGCGCGGCTCGCGGCTCGGCGTTTCGAGGATCGGAACGGGTTATACATCGCCTCGGGCCCAGGATGGGCCGGGGCGCAGCGCCCCGGTGGTGCGGCGTACCGCGCCGCAGGCGACGTTTCAAGCGTCGCTGCGGCAGGAATGGATTGCGGACCCGGCAGCAGGCGGGCCGGCCTTCGGGTTAATCGCGAGAGCGGGGGGTGGCCCGCACGCGCAGAAGATGGGGAAGCGTGTGGCGTCACGGCTCTATGGACATTCGCAAATCGTCGCGCAGCGTCGGGGCGGGGGCATCGTCGGCGTGCTGCGGCGGGGGCGGGCGGTGGCTTTGCTCGCGGCCAGCGCGGTGGCGCTCGGCGCGTGCGGCAACCTCGTCGGCGGCACGGGCACCAGCCTCTCCGGCATCAAGCGCACCTACCAGCGCGGCTACGTGCTGAGCGAAGGCGCGCTGGAGCAGGTGCCGGTGGGCTCCAGCCAGGAGCAGGTGCTGCTGGTGCTGGGCACGCCCTCCACCGTCGCCACGGTGAACGGCGAGGTATTCTATTACATCTCCCAGACCCAGGAGAAGGTCGCCTTCCTCAAGCCGGAGGTGACCGACCAGAAGGTGCTGGCGGTCTATTTCGGCAAGGACAAGCGGGTCACCCGCATCGCCCAGTACGGCATGAAGGACGGCAAGGTGTTCGACTTCGTCTCGCAGACGACGCCCACCAGCGGCGAGGAGCTCAGCCTGCTCAAGCAGGTCATCGGCCTCGTGACCTTCTGATCCCCCAGGTGCAGCGGCCGGACGACGGATCGAACCCGTCCGGCCCGCCACCTTTCCCGGCCGGCATCGCCGGTTGACCGGGCGGCGCCCCTCGCCTATCGGCTGCGCCGCTCCCCTTTGCATGCAATTTGAACCGGAATCCCGTCCGTCCATGTCCCTTTCAGAGCTCAAGCCGCCGCCGCGCGTGTCGTTCGTCTCCCTCGGCTGCCCGAAGGCGCTGGTGGATTCGGAGCGCATCGTCACCCGTCTTCGCGCCGAGGGCTACGAGCTGACGAAGACCCATGCCGGGGCGGACGTCGTGATCGTCAACACCTGCGGCTTCCTCGACAGCGCCAAGGCGGAGAGCCTCTCGGCCATCGGCGCGGCGCTGGCCGAGAACGGCAAGGTGGTGGTGACTGGCTGCATGGGCGCCGAGCCGGATCAGATCCGCGCCGTCCATCCCGGCGTGCTCGCCATCACCGGCCCGCAGCAATATGAGAGCGTCGTCGCCGCGGTGCACGAGGCGGTGCCCCCGGCGCACGACCCGTTCCTCGACCTCGTCCCCGACCAGGGGGTGAAGCTCACCCCGCGCCACTACGCCTATCTGAAGATCTCGGAGGGCTGCTCCAACCGCTGCACCTTCTGCATCATCCCCCGGCTGCGCGGCGACCTCGTCTCCCGCCCGGCCGGCGAGGTGATGCGCGAGGCCGAGAGGCTGGTGAAGGCGGGGGTGAAGGAGCTCCTGGTCATCTCGCAGGACACCTCGGCCTACGGCGTCGACCTGAAATATGCCCCGAGCCCCTGGCCCGGCGGGGCCGCCGGCCGCGAGGTCGCCGCCCGCTTCATCGACCTCGCCGGCGCGCTGGGCGAGCTGGGGGCCTGGGTGCGCCTGCACTATGTCTATCCCTACCCCCACGTGGACGGGATCATGCGCCTGATGGCGGACGGCAAGGTGCTGCCCTATCTCGACATTCCCTTCCAGCACGCCAGCCCCACCGTGCTGAAGCGGATGCGCCGGCCGGCGGCGCAGGACAAGACCCTGGCCCGCATCAAGGCCTGGCGTGAGGCGGTGCCGGACCTGACCCTGCGCTCCACCTTCATCGTCGGCTTCCCCGGAGAGACCGAGGCCGAGTTCGCCGAGCTTCTGGCCTTCCTGGAGGAGGCCGAGATCGATCGCGCCGGCTGCTTCAAGTTCGAGCCGGTGGGCGGCGCCGAGGCCAACGGCCTGGCCGATCCGGTGCCGGAGGCGGTGAAGGCCGAGCGCTACGACCGCTTCATGCGCGCCCAGCAGAAGATTTCCGCCCGCCGCCTGAAGCGCAAGGTCGGCACCCGGCAGCAGGTGATCATCGACAAGGTCACCGCGGGCGGCGGCGTCGGCCGCACCAAGGGCGATGCCCCGGAGATCGACGGCAGCGTCGGCGTCAGCGCCCGCCGGGCGCTGCGGGTGGGCGAGATCGTCACCGTGAAGATCGACGGCGCCGGCCCCTACGACCTCGCCGGCACCGCCGTCGGCTTCTGATCCTTCGGGCCGGGGGCGCCGGCAATCGCCCTGCGCGGTGCCAACAGCCTGCCGGCCGGCCGGGCAGGCGATGCCGTTTTCAGTGACTTCGTGGGGTGGAATGCCCGCCACCACCGGCCCGGCGGCCAGACTTCCGGCGACCCGCGCAGGTCTGCGACCGGCGGCATCCAGCGCCGGTGTCCGCTCCCGCGGGCTCGACCGCCGGATGACAGCCCGGGAATCCGCCATCCCGGAGGTATCCCCCTCGCGGACCGCCCCTGGCGTGCCTATATGACCCGGACCCATTCCGGCACGCCGTCCGGCGCCGCCTTCTCCATGACGGGAGCCCCCATGCAGTATCGTCCCCTCGGGCGCAGCGGCATCACCGTGTCCGACGTCTGCCTCGGCACCATGACCTTCGGGCAGCAGAACACCGAGGCCGAGGGCCATGCCCAGCTCGACTACGCCCTCGACCGCGGCATCAATTTCATCGACACCGCGGAGATGTATTCCATCCCGCCCAAGGCCGAGACCCAGGGCTCCACGGAGCGCATCATCGGCACCTGGCTGAAGGCCCGCGGCAACCGCGACAAGGTCGTCCTCGCCACCAAGGTCAACGGCCGCTCGCAGGCCGACTGGCTGCGCCCCAATGGCGCCACCACCCGGCTCGACGCCGCCAACATCAACCACGCCATCGATGCCTCGCTACAGCGGCTGAAGACCGATTACGTCGACCTCTACCAGCTCCACTGGCCGGACCGGACCGTGCCGCTGTTCGGCCAGCCCGCGGGCGAGGCGGCCGCCGACGAGGTGCCCATCGCCGAGACGCTGGAAGCGCTCGATGCGCTGGTGAAGGCGGGCAAGGTGCGGACCATCGGCCTCTCCAACGAGACCGCCTGGGGGGTGCACGAATTCCTGCGGGTGGCCGAGGCTACCGGCCTGCCGCGGGTGGTTTCGGTGCAGAACGCCTACCACCTGCTCAATCGCACCTACGAGAACGGCCTTTCCGAGTTCGCCGCGCGCGCGGATGTGGGCCTCCTGGCCTATTCGCCGCTGGCGCAGGGCTATCTCACCGGCAAGTACCAGAAGGGCGCGCTGCCGGAAGGCGCCCGCACCACCCTGTTCAACCGCGCCCAGCGCTACCAGAAGCCCGGCGTGGAAGAGGCGGTCGACGCCTACCTCGCGCTTGCTGCCGAGGCCGGCCTGACCCCGGTGGAGCTGGCCCAGGCCTTCGTGACGACGCGCCCGTTCGTGACCTCGAACATCATCGGCGCCACCTCGATGGCCCAGCTCGCGGAATGCATCGACGGCGCCGAGCGCACGCTGGATTCGGTGGTTTTGGAGAAGGTCAACGCCCTCTACCAGCGCCTCGGGTCTCCTGCTCCCTGAGCGAGAGCCCCGCACGCCCTGAAAAGCCCTCTCCCGCGTGCGGGGGAGGGTTGGGAGGGGGTAGGCGGAGCGCACGCGCCACCCCCAAAAACGCAGCGAGCCCGGCGATGGACGCCGGGCTCGCTGGAAACAGCAGTGAGGACGGGGCGCGTGCCCCAGAGGGCCTCAGCCCTCGTCGTCGTCGGTGTGCTCGGGGGGCACGAGGCCCTGCAGGCCGGCGAGCAGCTCTTCCTCGGTCATCCGGTCGAGCATCACGTCGGCATCGTCGCCGCCGGACCCGTCGGACGAGGCGATCATCGGCACGGCCTCGGGCTCGGGCTCGTCCACCTCGGTGTACTTCTGGAGCGAGTGGATGAGGTCTTCCTTGAGATCTTCCGGGCTCACGCGCTCGTCGGCGATCTCGCGCAGGGCGACCACCGGGTTCTTGTCGTTGTCGCGATCGACGGTGATCTGGGAGCCGGAAGAGATCATCCGCGCGCGGTGGGCCGCGAGCAGCACCAGCTCGAAGCGGTTGTCCACCTTGTCGATGCAGTCTTCGACGGTGACGCGGGCCATGGGCTCGGCACTCCCTCGTGCGCTGAAGCGCTGCCCCGGCACATGCCGCCGGTCCAGCCTTCGAATCCTGTTCCCAAGCCTCGCTTCGAGCACCAACCGGGATCGACTTCGCCCGAAGACGCTCCGATGCGCGGCTCATGGATCTTGGAAAGGGGTGGAGCGATACATCAATTCGAAGGTATGGGCAAGCAGGCGTTGTGTTTTCGCTTGCGTTGGGCAACCCTTCGTCGGAGAAAGGCGCGGACTCCTCCCGGTCGGCACCTTTACGCAGCCCGGCTTTCTCCGTTGCAGTGGACCGTTTTTATGCAGGGCCTGGAAAAGATCGCTCTACTCATTGATGGCGCAAATTTATATTCCGCCACCAAGGCGTTGGGTTTCGACATCGATTACAAGCGGCTTCTCAAGGAGTTTCAGAGCCGCGGGTACCTGCTGCGGGCGTTCTACTATACGACGCTGATCGAGGACCAGGAATACTCCTCCATCCGCCCGCTTCTCGACTGGCTCGACTATAACGGCTATGCGGTCGTCACCAAGCTCGCCCGCGAGTTTACAGATTCCCAGGGCCGCCGCCGGGTGCGCGGCAATATGGACATCGAGATCGCCGTCGATGCCATGGAACTGGCCGAGCATGTGGACCACATCGTCCTGTTCTCCGGCGACGGCGACTTCCGCTCGCTGGTGGAGGCGCTGCAGCGGCGCGGGGTGCGGGTCTCGGTGGTCTCCACCATCTCCACCCAGCCGCCGCTGATCTCCGACGACCTGCGCCGGCAGGCGGACGTCTTCATCGACCTCGCCGAGCTGCGCGCCCTCATCGGCCGCGATCCGGCGGAACGGACCGGCCGCATGCAGGAGCCGCCGCGCTTCCTCGCGCCCCGCGGCGCCGCGGCCAGCAGCGACGAAGGGTGACCCCCTGCCCCGCCGCGGAGCCGGGTGCCGATTGTCCGCTCTGTCCCCGCCTCGCCGAGTTTCGCACCGAATGGCGCCGGGCCGAGCCGGACTGGTTCAACGCCCCGGTGCCCGGGTTCGGACCAATGGATGCGCGCCTGCTCATCGTCGGGCTCGCCCCGGGGGTGCGGGGGGCGAATCGCACCGGCCGGCCGTTCACCGGCGACTATGCCGGCGACCTGCTCTATTCCACCCTCACCAGCTTCGGCTTCGCGAGAGGCCGCTACGCCGCCAGCCCCGATGACGGGCTGACGCTGGACGATGCCCGCATCGTCAACGCGGTGCGCTGCGTACCGCCGCAGAACAAGCCGACCCCGGAAGAGATCCGCACCTGCCGGCGCTTCCTGGCCGCCGCGATCACCGCCATGCCGCGCCTCGCGGCAGTGGTGACCCTGGGCAAGATCGCCCACGATTCCACCCTCGCCGCCTTGGGCGAGAAGGCCTCGCGGCTGAAGTTCGGGCACGGCGCGCAGGCGGATATGGGGCGGGTGCGCGTCTTCGCCAGCTACCACTGCTCGCGCTACAACACCAATACCAGGGTGCTGACGCCGCAGATGTTCCACGACGTCTTCCGCGCGGTCCGCACTTATCTGGACGCCTGAAGGAATCCCAGCACCTCGGCCGCGCTGCGATCCGGCGGGAACACCGGATAGAAGACATGCGCGATGGCGCCGTCGCGGATCACGAGGGTGAGCCGCTTCAGCAAGGTCATCCCGTCGACGGTGAACACCGGCAGGCCGAGGGCCGTGCGAAGGTCCCCGGCGGCATCGCTGAGCAGCGGGAACGGCAGGTGCAGGCGCGCCGCCACTTCCTGCTGAAAGGCGGTGTCCTGGGTCGAGAGCCCGAAGACGTGGTCGGCACCGGCAGCCTTCAACTCGGCGAAATGATCGCGGAAGCCGCAGGATTGCGGGGTGCAGCCGCGCGCGCCTGGGATGGCGTCCCAGCCCTCGGGCAGGGCCTGGCCGGGAATGCCGGTGCGCGGATAGGCATAGACCACGCTCACGCCCGGCAGAGCCGAAAGGTCGACGTCGCGCCCGTCGGTGGCCGGCAGCGCAAGGGACGGCAGACGCAGGCCGGGCAGATGAGCGGCGGCGCCGTCATCCACCGGAGCCGGCAGGCCCTCCGGCAGGCTGGAATAGGCGCCGGGATCGTTGGGGTGTCCGCTCATGCGGGGACCTCCTCATAGGAGATGAATTCCAGCAGCGATCCGTCCGGATCGCGGAAATAGACGCTTGTGCCCCTGCCCTTCGCGCCGAAGCGGCTCACCGGGCCGAGCTCCGGGGTGATGCCGTGGCGGGCAAGGTGGGCGAGCGCGTCGGCGATGGGGCCGTCCCAGCGAAAGCACAGGTCGCTGTTGCCCGGCATCACCGGAAGACGGGCCAGCGGGTGCGGATCGAGCCCCGGCCCGTGCAGGTTGAGCTGGCGGTCGCCGAAGCGGTAGGCGAACCCGGCCCCGTTCGCCACCACCTCGGCACCGAGGACGGTGGCATAGAAGGCGTTGGAGCGGGCGAAGTCGCTGACATGCACGACGCAATGGTCGAAGGCCACCGGCAGGCTCACGGATCCCTCCCTTGTACCACCTCGGCTTCGGCCCGATGCCGGAGCGGTCCGGCCCAGACGCCGCGCGGGCCTGTGCCAGCGCCCGTGAGCCTTGTTCGCGTCGGCGGGCCAATAGCAACTCCTTGCTATTTACCTCGACTCCCCCGGATCCGAAACACTCCAGCCGCGATCCGGCGCGCCGGGAGGAGCCCGCCTCCTCTCCGGCGGAAAGGCGGTCTTTCCGCCTCGCTCCTGAAAGGCGGGCTGACAAAGAAGGTAGCGTCACCCGCGCCTCCGGAGAAGGCGGCGCGCCCTGCGGGCAGGCCGAAAAAGGCCGGGCGGCGCGGTCTCAGCCGCGCTCGCGCATCAGGCGGGCCTTGTCGCGGGCCCAGTCGCGTTCCTTGGAGGCCTCGCGCTTGTCATGGGCCTTGCGGCCCTTGGCCAGGGCGAGCTCCACCTTGGCCCGGCCGCGATCGTTGAAGTAGATCTTCAGCGGCACCACGGTCATGCCCTCGCGCTCCACGGCGGCGCCGAGCTTGTTGATCTGTCGCTTGTGCAGCAGCAGCTTGCGGGGCCGTCGGGTCTCGTGGTTGAAGCGGTTCGCTTCCAGGTATTCGGGGATATAGGCGTTGTAGAGCCACATCTCCCCGGACTTCTGCGCGGCATAGCTCTCGCCGATGGTGGCCTTGCCGGTGCGCAGGCTCTTCACCTCGGTGCCGGTGAGGCAGATGCCCGCCTCGAAGGTCTCGTTGATGTCATAGTCGAACCGCGCCCGCCGGTTGTCGGCGGCGACCTTGCGCGGGGCGTCTGTCTTCTTGTCGCTCATGGGTGGAAATTTGGTCTCGGTACCGGGGTAAAACAAGCCGGATGGCTCACGGCCGTCGCCGCGCCACATGATAGACGGCGAGAATGGTCAACAGGTCGCTTTCCGGCTCGACGCGATAGACGAGCACGTAAGGCCGCCGCCGCACGGCCCATTCCCGCGTTCCCGGTACGCGGCCGGGCCGTCCGGCGAACGGGGCAGCTTTCAGGACGGCAGCGGCTTTCATCAGATCCAGTATCACCCGCCTTGCTGCGGCGGGATTGTCGGCCTCGATATAGGAGAAGATATTCTCCAGGTCTTCCCGCGCCGGATCGGCGTAACGCAGCTTCAAAGCCCGTAGCGCGTCCAGACAGCCGCCATCTCTTCCTCGCTCACGAAACCCATCGTGCCATCATCGATGCGCCGAAGCGTATCCTTCACCCGCTCCACCTGCTCCGGGGTGAGCTGGTAGTCATCCGGCTCGTGGGCCAAGGCGAGCAGCAGCTCCGCTGCGCGATCCTGGTCTACCTCAGGAAGTTTGCGGATTTCAGCGATGGCCTCGTCGAGGAGCTTGGTCATGGCGCCATCCTACCAGATCCGGCCTCAATTGATGAGGCCGGCATGCACCATGGCGCTGCGCACCACCGCCCGGGTCGGCTCGGACACCGGCACCATGGGCAGGCGCGCCTCTTCGCTGATCTTGCCGAGCAGGGAGAGGGCGTACTTGGTGGGGGTAGGGTTGGTCTCCACGAACAGCCCCGTGTGCAGCGGCATCAGCTTGTCCTGGAGGGCCAGGGCGGCGGCGAAGTCGCCGGCGAGGCAGGCGGTCTGGAAACCCGCGCACAGCGGCGGGGCGACGTTCGAGGCCACCGAGATGCAGCCGTGCCCGCCATGGGCCATGAAGCCCAGCGCGGTCGCGTCCTCGCCGGAAAGCTGGATGAAGTCCGGCCCCATCGCCTGCCGCTGCAGAGACACCCGGGCCACGTTCGCGGTGGCGTCCTTCACTCCGGCGATGTTCTTGAGCTCGAACAGCCGAGCCATGGTCTCCACCGACATGTCGATCACCGAGCGGCTCGGGATGTTGTAGATGAAGATGGGCAGGTCGACGGCCTCGGCGATGGCCTTGAAGTGCCGGTAGAGGCCTTCCTGGCCGGGCTTGTTGTAGTAGGGCGTCACCACCAGCACGGCATCCGCGCCCACCTTCTGGGCATGCTGGGCGAGGCCGATGGCCTCGGCGGTGTTGTTGGGGCCCGCGCCGGCCCTCCCCGGCGCCCCGCCCGCGGGCCGCCCCACTGCCCAGGCCACCACCTGGTGGTGCTCGGCGTGGGAGAGGGTCGGGCTCTCGCCGGTGGTGCCGACGGGCACGAGGCCGTGGGTGCCCTCGGCGATCTGCCAGTCCACCAGCCCGCGGAAGGCCGCCTCGTCCACCTTGCCGTCGCGGAACGGCGTGACGAGGGCGGTGAAGGAGCCACGGAAGCGGGACGCGGTGGGGATGGGCGACATGACGGGCGCCTTGTTTCCTTGAACAGATGCGGGATGGGCCGTGAAGCCGACGCCGGCCGGCGCCTCTGGGATGCGCCAGCACGGATCGCATCCCATAGAGCATTTTGCCGCGAAGGGGCAGGTTCCGCCGGCAAGAATTTGCGCGCCGTCGCCTTCCCCCTCCTGACGCACTCGTGACTCACGCAGCCGTGAGGCCAGCCGCGCTTTTGCCGTCATCCCGCGAGAGGGTGGTTAGGATTTCCTCAACACGCTGGCGGAAGAATGGCGCGGAGGATCACGCTGGATAAGCGGGAAGGAAGCATGTCGCCATTTTCGAGCCTGCTCTCTGTGAGCGCCCTGGCCATCTGCGTCGCCTGGAGCGGCGCCGCTGCCGCCGCCCCGGAGCCGGCATCGAAGCCCTCCACCAGCGATGCCAAATCCAAGGACGCGAAATCCAAGGATGCCAAGTCCAAGGACACTAAGTCCAAGGATTCGAAAACCCAGGATGCCAAGGCGAAGGACGCCAAAGCCAAGGACAGCAAGGCGACCGGCACCAAGCCGGATGCCAAGTCGACCGGCGCCAAGTCTGCTGGCGCGAAGCCCGTCACCGGAGCCGGGCCGAAGCCCTCGGCCCGGGCCGCCGCGCCGGCCGCGGCGCCGCCGGCTCTCTCGTCCACCGGCAGCATCGGTGGGAGCGACCTCTCGGTGCTGAAGACGGCGGTTTCCGCCGCCCGCAACAGCCGCGCCGGCGAGGCCATGGCCGCCGCCGCCCAGCTCGACGATCCGGTGGCGCAGAAGCTCGTCACCTGGCTGGTGGTGCGGCAGTCGCCCAACGACCTCGGCTTCAACGCCGTGGCCCAGTTCATCCGCGAGAATCCCGGCTGGCCGACCCAGACCACCCTGCGCCGCCGGGCGGAGCGGGTGCTGTTCCAGGAGAATCGCGATCCCCAGGCGGCCCGTACCTTCTTCTCCGAGCAGGCGCCGATCTCCGGCGAGGGCAAGGTGGCGTTCGCCCGCGTGCTGATGGCCTCCGGCAACCGCGCCGAGGCCGCCGAGTGGGTGCGCGAGGCCTATCGCGACGACGAGCTCAACGAATTGTTCGAGAACAAGATTCTTGAGGAGTTCGGCTCGGTGGTCACGCGGGCCGATCACAAGGCGCGCGCCGACCGCTTCAGCTACAAGCCCGACACCGATCGCGCCCTGCGCGCCGCCTCGCGAGCCGGCTCCGATATCGTCAGCCTCACCAAGGCCCGGCTCGCGGTCGCCCGCAAGGAGGGCAACGGCGATCGGCTGCTCGCCCAGGTGCCGTTCACCCTTTCGGGGGATTCGGCCTACCTCTTCGCCAAGTCGCAGATCGCCCGCCGCGCCGACAAGCCGGCCGAGGCGGCGCAGGCGCTGCTCCAGGGCGCGAAGTCGCCGGCCGCGGCGGTGGACCCCGACGAGTGGTGGATCGAGACCCGCCTGGTCGCCCGCGAGTTGCTCGACGGCGGCGATGCCCGCACCGCCTATCGCGTCGCCACCGCGGCGCCGACCCCGAAGGCCGACAACTACCGCGCCGAGCAGCAGTTCACCGCCGGCTGGATCGCCCTGCGCTTCCTGAAGGAGCCGCGCACCGCCGCCAGCCATTTCGACAAGATCGACGACAACCAGAAGCACCCCATCACCCTGTCGAGGGCCTATTACTGGCAGGCCCGGGCGGCCGAGGCGGCGGGCGATTCCGGCAAGGCCCGCAACCGCTTCGAGGCGGCGGCGCGGTTCCCGGCGACCTATTACGGCCAGCTCTCGCGCACCCGGCTCGGCATGGCGCCGGTGGCGCTGCGCGGCGCGCCCTCGGGTGGCTTCGACACCCGCTCCACCTTCTCGCGGCTGGAGGCGGTGAAGGCGATCCGCCTGCTCTACGCCATCGGCGAGCGGGATATTCCCCTGACAATCTACTACGACCTCGCCTGGCGCCTGGAGGATTCCGCCCACCTCGCCATGCTGGCCGCCCTGGCCGAGGCCAACGGCGATGCCCGCGGCGCGCTGGTGGTGGGCAAGGAAGGCCTCGCCGAGGGCCATCCGCTCGACGAGGAGGCGTTCCCGGCTTTCGGCCTGCCGGCCTACACCCCCATCGGCCACCCCGTGGACAAGGCGGCGGTCTATGCGGTGGCGCGGCAGGAAAGCCAGTTCAACCCGCGCACCCTTTCCAACGCCAAGGCCATGGGCCTGATGCAGGTGACCCCCGCCGCCGGGCGGCAGGTGGCGAAGATCACCGGCGCGCCCTATTCCGAGCAGCGGCTGATGAGCGACCAGTCCTACAACGTGCAGTTCGGCGCCGCCGAGCTGGGCGAGCTGGCCGACAATTACGACGGCAACTACGTGCTCACCTTCGCCGCCTACAATGCCGGCCGGGGCAGCGTGAAGAAATGGATCGACCGTTACGGCGATCCGCGCGACCCGGACGTGGATGTCGTCGACTGGGTGGAGCTTATCCCCTTCTCCGAGACCCGCAATTACGTGCAACGGGTGATGGAGAACTATCAGGTCTACAAGGTGCGCTTCAACATTCCCTCGAAGCTGCAGATGGAAGCCGACCTGCGCGGCAACCGCAGCCGCTAGAGCGTTTCCCGGTCGGATGGCACATCCGACCGGATAAGAAACACCCTATAATCAAAGCTGTAGAGCGCTTCCCGGTCGGAAGGCGCTCTACAGCGCCTTCTTGGCCGCGAGCGCGGCGAGCTTGCCGAGAAGCTGCAGCGTGCCCTTGAGGCGCGCGGTGGCGGTGGGCCAGTCGCGCAGGAACACCACCTTGTGGTCGGCCGGGCGCACCTTGGCCTGCGGATCCTGGTTCAGGAACTTCATCAGCCCGGCAGGGTCGGCGAACTCGTTGCCGCGGAAGGCAAGCGTCAGGCCCTTGGGGCCGGCATCCACCTTCTCCACGTTGGCGCGGCGGGCCAGCGCCTTGATCTTGGCCAGCTCCAGGAGGTGCCCCACCTCCTCCGGGGCCGAGCCGAACCTATCCACCAGCTCGGCGCCGAAGCCGTCGATCTCGCCGTCCTCGGTGATGTCCGCCAGCCGGCGATACAGCGCCAGCCGGACATGCAGGTCCGCCACATAATCCTCAGGGATCAGCACCGGCGTGCCGATGGTGATGTTGGGCGACCACTTGTCGTCGACATAATCGGTGATGCCGGCCTTGAGGTGGGCGATCGCCTCCTCCAGCATCTCCTGGTAGAGCTCGTAGCCGACCTCCTTGATGTGGCCGGACTGCTCGTCGCCCAAAAGATTGCCGGCGCCGCGAATGTCGAGGTCGTGGCTGGCGAGCTGGAAGCCGGCGCCCAGCGTCTCCAGCGATTGCAGCACCTTGAGCCGCCGCTCGGCCTGGGTGGTGATGGCCTTCGCCGCCGGCACGGTGAACAGCGCATAGGCCCGCGCCTTGGCCCGGCCGACCCGGCCGCGTAGCTGGTAAAGCTGGGCGAGGCCGAACATGTCCGCCCGGTGCACGATCAGGGTGTTGGCGTTGGGCACGTCGAGGCCCGATTCCACGATGGTGGTGGAGAGCAGCACATCATATTGCCCGTCATAGAAGGCGGTCATGATGTCCTCCAGCGCCCCGCCGGCCATCTGGCCGTGGGCCACCGCCACCTTCACCTCGGGCACCGATGCGGCGAGGAACTCGCGCACCTCGGTGAGGTCCTCGATCCGCGGCACCACGTAGAAGCTCTGGCCGCCGCGATAGCGCTCGCGCAGCAGCGCCTCGCGCACGATCAGCGGGTCGAACGGGGTGATGAAGGTGCGCACCGCCAGCCGGTCCACCGGCGGGGTGGCGATGAGGGAGAGTTCCCGCACCCCGGTCATCGCCAGCTGGAGCGTGCGCGGGATGGGCGTCGCGGTGAGGGTCAGCACATGCACTTCGGCCCGCAGCTGCTTCAGCCGCTCCTTGTGGCTGACGCCGAAGTGCTGCTCTTCGTCGACGATGACGAGGCCGAGATCCCTGAAGTGGATCGACTTGCCCAGCAGCGCATGGGTGCCGACCACGATATCCACCGTGCCGTCCTGCAGCCCCGCCTTAAGCGCGCTCAGCGCCTTGCCGGTGACGAGCCGCGAGGCCTGGCCGATATGCACCGGCAGCCCCTTGAAGCGATCGGTGAAGGTCTTGAAATGCTGGCGGGCGAGCAGCGTGGTCGGCACCACCACCGCCACCTTCTTGCCGGAGAGCGCCACCGCGAACGCGGCGCGCAGCGCCACCTCGGTCTTGCCGAAGCCGACGTCGCCGCACACCAGCCGGTCCATGGGGTGGCCGGAGGCGAGGTCGTCCAGCACCGCGTCGATGGCGGCCTCCTGGTCGTCGGTCTCCTCATAGGGGAAGCGGGCGCGGAACTCGTCATAGAGCCCCGCGGCCGGCTGCAGCCGCGGCGCCTCGGAAAGCTGGCGCTTGGCCGCGATCTTGATGAGTTCGGCGGCCATCTCGCGGATGCGCTTCTTCATCCGCGCCTTGCGCGCCTGCCAGCCGCCGCCGCCCAATTTGTCGAGCTGGGCCTCGGTCTCCTCCGAGCCGTAGCGGCTCAGAAGCTCGAGATTCTCCACCGGCAGGAAGAGTTTGTCGCCGCCAGCATAGTGGATCTCGAGGCAGTCGTGGGGCTCGCCCATGGCCTCGATGGTCTTCAGCCCGATGAAGCGGCCGATGCCGTGGTCCACATGCACCACCAGGTCGCCGGCGGTGAGGGCGGTCAGTTCGGCGATGACGTCCTGCGGCCGGCGCGCCTTGCGCTTGGGCCGCACCAGCCGGTCGCCGAGGATGTCCTGCTCGCCGACGATGGCGAAGTCCGGGGTCTCGAACCCGGCCTCGACGCCATAGACCGCCAGCGCCGCCTGGTTGCGCGGCAGGGCGGCGAGGCTGTCGAAGCGGGAGATGACGGCCGCGCCCTTCAGCCCGTGATCGGCCAGCACCGTGCCGAGCCGCTCGCGCGAGCCCTCCGACCACCCGGCGAGGACCACCTTCTTCGATTGCTGGAGCGCCCGCACATGGGCGACGGCGGCGTCGAAGACATTGCCCTCGGGGTCCGCCCGCTCGGCGGCGAAGGAGCGGCCCTGGGTGCCGCCGGCATCCATGGAGGCTGCCCCCTGCGGCGCGGCGAAGGGGGTGAGCCGCACCAGCCGCGCGGCCGCCAGGGCGCCGCGCCATTCCGCGCCGGAGAGATAGAGCCGGTCCGGCGGCAGCGGATTATAGACGGCGCCGGCCTCGCCCATCTCCAGCGCCTGCCGGCGGGCCTGGTAGTAAACCTCGATCATCCCCCCCCCCGCCCCCACCCCCTCCT
>CALMSN010000192.1 GCA_937872325.1 uncultured Xanthobacter sp.
TGCCGATCAGGGTCGAGATCAGCCCCAGCATGCCCGGCCGGTCCAGGATGGTGAGGCGGAAGGAGACGATGCGCTGGTCGCGCTCCAGCTCGCGCAGCAGGATGCTCGCGAGCATCCGCGGATCGATGTTGCCGCCGCAGAGCGCCAGCCCCACCGTCTGGCCGCGGAAGCGCTCCGGCTCGGTGAGGAGGGCGGCGAGGCCGGCCGCGCCCGCCCCTTCGGCCAGGGTCTTCTGGTGGGTGACGAAGGCGTTGACCGCCCGCTCCAGCGCCGGCTCGTCGGCCAGCACGATGTGCGGCACCAGCCGGCGGACGATGGCGCGGGTCAGCATCCCCACCTCGTGCACCGCGATGCCCTCGGCCAGGGTCGGCCCGCCGCAGGGCTTTTCGATGCCGGTGAGGATCGACCACATGGCCGGGTAGAGCGCCGCCTCCACCCCCACCACCTGGGTATCGGGCGCATGCCCGGCGAAGGCCAGCGCGATGCCGGAAATCAGCCCGCCGCCGCCGATGGGCACGACAACCGAATCGAAGTGCGGGCCGTCCTCGATCATCTCGAGGCCGATGGTGCCCTGGCCGGCGATCACGTCCGGATCGTCGTAGGGGTGGACGAAGATCCGGCCCTCCGCATCGGCGATGCGCCGGGCCTCGGCGGCGGCGTCGCCCACGCTCTCCCCATGGAGGACCACCCTGGCGCCGAACGCCTCGGTGGCCATCACCTTCACCAGCGGCGTGGTCAGCGGCATGACGATGGTGGTGGAGATGCCGAGCCGCGTGCCGTGGTGGGCCACCGCCTGGGCATGGTTGCCGGCCGACATGGCCACCGCCCCGCGGGCTGCCTCCTGCGGCGTCATGCGGGAGAGCTTCACCAGCGCGCCGCGTTCCTTGAAGGCGGCGGTTACCTGGAAATTCTCGTACTTCACCCAGACGTCGGCGCCGGTGAGGGCCGAGAGCCGGGGCGCCCGCAGGGTCGGGGTGCGCAGCACGGCCCCGGCGATCAGCGGGCGCGCGGCCTCCACGTCGGCGCAGGTGACCGGCAGTGGGGGAAGGGCGGCGGAATCGGCACGGCTCATGGCAGCTCCTGGTGGGCGTCGTCGGGCCCGTCTCGCCCACCGGGGCAATTCTGAACGGAATATGCGATCGCCAGCCGTTCGAAAATAACGGCGGCGGCGCATTTCCGCTTTTCGAAAAAGGATGGAAGTATTCCAGCGGCTACGGCCCGTCGCCCTGTCTGCTCCCGACCGCCTTGCCAAGGTGGCCCCACGGGGGTTCGGCAGTTGCGGGCGCGGCGGGCCGAATGGGGAGGGCCGGCCAGTGCCGGCTCGCAAAGGTCCGAAGCCGGTTTGCTGAAGAAACCGGCTTGCAGGGCTGGAAGGCTGTTCAGCGGCGCGCCTGTCCGGGAGCCTGGGAACATCCCGGTTGCGCGCACCACCGCCGGGCCGATCTCCTGAACTCGCCAACCTTTACCCGGCCGGGTGCAAGGGTTCCGGCGGGGCGTCCACGATGGATGAGCGAGGCGCGGATTTCCAAACCGGCTCTCAGGCCTTCGCCTCTGCCGGCTCCGGAGCCTGCGCCCGCCACCGCCGGGCCGATCTCCTGAACTCACCAAACTCGTCCCGGCCAAGCACCAGGGGTCCGGCGGGGCGTCCACGATGGATGAGCGAGGCGCGGATTTCCGAACCGGCTCTCAGGCCTTCGCCTCGGCCGGCTCCTGAGCCTGCGGGGACGCCTGCGCCTTATCCTTCTCGGCGGCCTTGCTGGCCCGGAAAGCGCTGGCCCAGCCGGGCTTCACCACCTGCCGGGCGCGGGCGAGGGCGAGGGCATCGGCCGGCACGTCCTCGGTGATCACCGCCCCAGTACCGACGAACGCACCGGCGCCGATGGTCACCGGCGCGACCAAAGCCGAATTCACCCCGATGAAGGCGTTGGCGCCGATGGTGGTGCGATGCTTGCCGAAGCCGTCATAATTGCAGGTGATGGTGCCGGCGCCGAGATTGGAATTCGCCCCCACCGCGGCGTCGCCGATGTAGGAGAGGTGGTTGATCTTCGCCCCCGCGGCGACGTGGGCCGCCTTGGTCTCCACGAAGTTGCCGATCCGGACCCCGCTCTCCAGATGGGTGCCGGGCCGAAGCCGCGCATAGGGGCCGATAGTCACCCCCGGATCGAGCCGCGCCCCCTCCAGGTGGCTGAAGGCGTGGATGGTGACGTCGTCACCGACGCTCACCCCCGGCCCGAACACCACATGGGGCTCCACCGTCACGTCGCGGCCGAGCACCGTGTCGGCGCTGAGGAAGACGGTTTCGGGGGCGATCAGGGTTGCCCCGCCCGCCATCACGGCGAGCCGCAGGCGGCGCTGCATCACCGCCTCGGCCTCGGCGAGCTGGCTCCGGCTGTTGACGCCGGCCACCTCCTCCGCCCCAGTCTCCACCGCGGCGGCGGACAGGCCGGCCGCCCGCGCCGCCTCGACGGCATCGGTGAGATAGTATTCGCGCTTGGAATTGGCGTTGTCGATGCCGTCCAGCAGCGCCAGCGCCTGGTGACCGTCCAGCCCCATCAGCCCGGCATTGCAGAAGCCTATCGCCCGCTCGGCCGCGTCGGCGTCCTTCTCCTCGCGGATGGCGACGAGTTCGTCCCCACGGGTCACCAGGCGGCCATAGCCGGTAGGATCGGGCGGGCGGAAGCCGAGCACCGCCACACCTGCCCCGGCGGCCAGCGGCGCCCTCAGGGCGGCGAGGGTCGCGGGCGTCACCAGGGGGGTGGCGGCGTAGAGCACCAGCAGATCGTCGGCCCCCCGGGCCAGCGCCGCCCTCGCGGCGAGCACGGCGTGGGCGGTGCCGAGCCGCTCCTCCTGCACGAAGACCTCGGCCCCCGGCAGCACGCGGCGGGCCTCCCCGGCCACGTCCTCGCGCCCCGGGCCGACCACCACGGCGACACGATCGGCGCCGGCAGCGCGCACCGTCTCCAGGACGTGATGCAGCATGGTCCGGCCGGCGATGCGATGCAGCACCTTGGGCGTGCCCGAACGCATGCGGGTGCCCTCGCCGGCCGCCAGGACCACCACCAGGAGACTTCTGTGCGTCATCGCGGTCCGCGCGCGGTCACGCGCTCTCCAAGCCTGAACGGGTCACGGGATGCGCCCGGTCCGGCTGTCTTATCCTGCCCGTCCAGCCAGCGGAAGCCGGCGCGATCAGGGCGCGGCGAAGCTCCGCCGGCCGGTGGATATCCGGGCCCCTCTCCAGTTGGCGAAGGGGTGCGGGGGCGGGATGCTAGGGTCTCGCAGGCGCCGGTGGCGGCGTGAGCGTGCCTTACCCCGGCATGCCCCCTCCCCAGCCCCCCGCGAGCGGGAGAGGGAGCACGTGTCGCTCATCCTCGACGCGTTTCCCGAACCTCCAGTCGTCCCCCACCAAGCGGGAGAGGGGGCTGGGCCGGTGCCGGGTTGCCACGGCGTCGGCAGGCGAAGCAGCCCGGCCGACGCCGGGCACCCCGCCTCGAATCGCGCTCTGGACGGGCCGGCGCCGCGGGGCTAATCAGCCGGCAGGGGGCGGCGCAGCGCGCATCCGGCCTGCCCCGCAGCAGAAGGCCCGTGCGATGACCGAGATTCCCTATGCCGCGCGCCCGCTCTTCCGCCCTGGCCCGCGGGCGCTGAACTGGCTGATTCCGCTCGGCATGGGCGCCATGGGCTGGGCGCTCTACATGCGCTACATGGTGGTGGAGCCGGCCCTCGTGGGCCTTGCCTGCGAGGCCGGGCTGGAAAGCGCCGGCTGCTACGGCCGGGCCGCGGTGCTGGCGCTCACCGCCTGGAACGTGTTCGGCGCGGTGGCGCTGGCGGCGGCGCTGGTGCAGCTCGCCGCGCCCTCGCTTGCGGCGTTCGCGGTGGGGCTGGTGTTCGCCGGTTTCGCCCTCGTCTTCCACAACGAGATCGCCGGCGCCCTCGCCATCACCCTCCTCATCCTTTCCTTTGCACGGCCAGGACCCGCCACAGCGTGAAGGCGGCAAGGAGGCAGAGGAGGCCGAACCAGGCGGCCTGCCAGTTGGCGAGGGTCTCGTTGAGCGGCACGTAGATGCCGGCCACCACCAGCCCCCAAAGGGCCACCAGCTCGGCGAGCCCCGCCCCTTCCCGCTCGGCCCGCCGCACGAAGGTAGGGGCGAGGATGGCGGCGACCACCCCGGTGAGGGCGTAGACCGGGAAATCCTTGTAGCGGGGGTCGAACACCAGCTCGAGGGCCGCCATGCCCACCGCCACCACGGCGAGCGCCAGCAGCCCCGAGGCAGCCACCGCCGGAAGCGTCGAGACCGCCCGGCGCCGCCCATCCAGCGCCACCGACAGCGGCGCCAGCCCCTGCCCGCTGGCGATCACCAGCGGCATCACGGCAAGCCCGGCGATCGAGAGCAGCACGAAGAAGCCGTTGCGCAGCCAGCCGACGAGGCCGAGGCTCTCCACCGGCAGCACCGCCAGCGCCTGGCCGAGGGTGGACCCGCCGACGAGGGCGATGAAGGCAACCGCCAGCCAGTCGCCGCGGCCCATCGGCTCGGCGCGCCGGCGCCCGGCGGCGAAGGCGACGCCGAAGGCCAAAGCGGTGGCCGCAAGGCCGACCACGATATTCATCCGCCAGTGGGGAAAATCCGCCACCGGCTGCCCCCAGGCGAATTTCGGCGCCCGGTCGGAGGCGTCGAGCAGGCCCCAATGGCCGCCCACCGTGCCCTCGCTGCGCCGCTTCCAGGGCTGGTCGAAGGCCTCGATGACATTGATCCGGTAGCCCTGCCGCTTGGCGAGCGCCACCACGTCGTGCAGCACCCGGGCCTGGTTGGCCGGCGAGGGCAGCGCCTCCTCGCGCATGCGGCCGGCGCTGGGCCAGCCGCTCTCGCCGATCAGGATCTCCTTGCCGGGAAAGGCCTCGGCCATGCGCTGGCGGATCTCGTCCACATGCGGGCCGGCATCGGCGGCGGAGACCGGCAGGTCCTCCCAATACGGCAGGATGTGGATGGTGACGAAGTCCACCTCCGGCACCAGGCCCTTGTTGCGCTCCCAGAACTCCCAGACGTCGGCATAGGTGACCGGCACGTCGCCCACCTGGCGCTTGACGTCGCGCAGCACGGCGCCGAGCTCGGTGGCGGCCATCTCGCCGCGCAGCAGGACCTCGTTGCCCACCACGACGGCCTTCACCACGTCCCGGTTCTCCTGGGCGAGGCGGGTGCCGATGTCGAGCTCCATGCGGTTGCGGTCGGCCTCCGGCCCCAGCCAGACGCCGAGCAGCATGGTGAGGCCGTGCTTGCGGGCCAGCGCCGGCGCCTTGTCCAGCCCCATCTCGATGGAATAGGTGCGCACGCAGGCGGTGATCTTGGCGAGGCGGGCGAAGTCCTCGTCGATCTGCGCCTCGGGGATGGTCAGGCCCTTGACGAAGGGCGACTGGCCGTCGCGAAACGGGGCATAGGAGACGCAGGGCAGCTTCTCGCCGGCCGCCAGCGGCGAGGCCGGCATGGCCACCGGGCGGCCGATGAGCGTCCAGAGCCCCGCGATGGCGGCAGCGACGACGAGCGCGAGCACCAGCGGCAGCCGCAGGGCAGGAGGCATCGGAACTCCGGACATGGTTAACGGGTGAAGCAGTCGAGCCAAGGCCCAATAGAGCTTTGCGGCGGCGCTGTGAAGCCGGGCCGCGCCACACCGCTCCCGATGCCGGCACGCCGGTGGGGGCGCACGCGGGCGGCGCCGTCATGCTGACAAAATCGATGCCTTCTCCTAGGGTGTCGCCGCGCCAAGCGCCGACCCCTTCTTGAAGAACATGGCCCTCATGCAACGTTACAGCTTTTTGCGCCTCGCCGGCGTCCTGGTCGCCGCCTGCCTGACCGCCGCCGGCCCGGCTTTCGCCCAGGCCCAGCCCGCCGAACAGAAGCCGCCCGTCGAGCAGACCCCCGAGCAGAAGGCGCAACGCCGCTCGGTGGAGGAGTTCAACGAGGCGGCCAAGCTGCCCGGCACCGCCGGCCTGCCCGAATGCGTGTGGACCGGGCGGCGAATTGCCGCGCTGCTGTGGCGCGACGATATCGACACCGCCCCCCG
>CALMSN010000193.1 GCA_937872325.1 uncultured Xanthobacter sp.
GACTGGAGTTCAGACGTGTTCTCTTCCGATCTCGCGGCTTCATCAGCCCCAACTTCGTGACCGACACCGACGCGATGAAAGTCGAACTCGACAAGTGCCTGGTCCTGATCCACGAGGACAAGATCGAGAGCACCACCAAGCTCATCCCCCTGCTCGAAAAAGTCATGGCGGCCAAGAAGCCCCTGCTCATCATCGCCGAGGACATCACCGGCGAAGCGCTCTCCACGCTCGTCATCAACAAGCTCCGCGGCACGCTGAACGTCGCGGCCGTCAAGGCGCCCGGCTACGGCGACCGCCGCAAGGCCATGCTCGAGGACATCGCGATCCTCACGGGCGCTGAGCCGATCATGAAGGATCTGGGCATCGAGCTGGACAAGGTCGAGCTCAAGCAGCTTGGCATGGCCAAGAAGCTCGAGATCGACGCCGACAACACGACCATCATCGAGGGCGCCGGCTCGACCAAGGCCATCCAGGCCCGCATCGAGCAGATCCGCCGCGAGATCGAGGTCACGACCAGCGACTACGACCGCGAGAAGCTCCAGGAGCGCCTGGCCAAGCTCGCCGGCGGCGTCGCGGTGATCCGCGTCGGCGGCTCCACCGAGGTGGAGGTGAAGGAGAAGAAGGATCGCGTCGACGACGCCCTCAACGCCACCCGCGCCGCGGTGGAAGAGGGCATCGTGCCGGGCGGCGGCGTCGCCCTGCTGCGCGCCAAGAAGGCGGTCGAGACCCTCAGCTCCGAGAATCCCGACATCGCCGCCGGCATCAAGATCGTGCTGCGCGCCCTTGAGGCCCCGATCCGCCAGATCGCCGAGAATTCCGGCGTGGAAGGCTCCATCGTGGTGGGCAAGGTCTCCGAGAGCACCGACCCGGCCTTCGGCTTCAACGCCCAGACCGAGGAATATGTGGACATGATCGCCTCCGGCATCGTGGACCCGGCCAAGGTGGTGCGCACCGCGCTGCAGGATGCGGCTTCCGTGTCCGGCCTGCTGGTGACCACCGAGGCGCTGGTGGCCGAGCTGCCGAAGAAGGACGCCGGCCTCCCCGCCATGCCCGGCGGCGGCATGGGTGGCATGGGCGGAATGGACTTCTGAGGACGTCCATACCAACCCGAACTTAGAGTGCCCAAGCCGGCAACTGCCGGCTTGGGAGGCGGAATGGACTTCTGAGGACGTCCATACCGACCGGAACCTAGAGTGCCTAAGCCGGCAACAGCCGACCTGGGAGGCGGAATGGACTTCCGAGGACGTCCATTCCAACCCGAACCTAGAGTGCCCAGGCCGGCAACTGCCGGCTTGGGAGGCGGTATGGACTTCCGAGGACGTCCGTTCCAACTCGAACCTTGGAGTGTCCAGGCCGGCGGCAGCCGGCTCGGAGGTGGAGCGGGCTTCAGGGGACATTCGTTCCCACCTGAAGCGTGCGGCCCCAGGCCGGCTCTCCCGACTTTGGGAGGCCGCATGGATCGCGCGAACGCTCACCCCGCCCCATGAAGAAGGCCCGGCGCTTGCCACAAGCGGCCGGGCTTTTTCATGCGCCCTGCACCGCCGACCGGCCTGCATCGCAAGTCGACCGGATGGAACCGTCTCCCGCTTGCTGGGGAGGAGACCCTGTCCGCAGGTTCGGACCGCCGGGAAGAGGGCGCGGTCGCCGCCCTCCGGGGCACCTCGGCCCCTCACCCCTCCGCCGCAAGCGGCAGCGGGCGTTGAGCCGGCTTATGCGGTTCAAAGCGCCCCATCACCGTATCGCGCAGCCGACGCGACCCGGTCCGTCCGCACCGCCGGGACCCGGCCGACCTGCCGGACGGTAACTTAATCCCGCCCGATAAGCGTGATGACGATTGGCAAGCGCGGTTGCGGCGGTATAGGCTCCCGCGCCAGGTGCTCCCGACGGCCCGCATGGCGCGCGGCCGAACCGCGCCGACATCCATGCCCGATGCTGCCTCCGGCTCCAGCGACCCCCCGCGCCTCTCCGGCGCCGACGCGGATCGTCTGGCCGCCGAACTGGCCAACCACCATTTGCTGCGCCAGATGCCCCAGGCTGCCCTGGCCGATCTCATCGGCCGCGGCACAGAGGTCACCTTCGCCGCGGGCGCCTACCTGATGCGCACCGGCGGCGAGAGCGATTCCGCCTTGCTGCTCACCTCCGGCACGGTGCTGGTGTCCATCGATACCGGCTACGATGCGGTGGAGCTCGCCCGCTTCGCCGCCCCGGCCGTGGTGGGCGAGATCGGCCCCTTCACCGGCGTCCCGCGCACCGCCGACGTCCAGGCGGTGACGGCGGTGCGCGCCGTGCGCATTCCGGCCGGCGACCTGCTGGCCTCGGCCCACGCCCATCCCCACTTCCTGTCGGCGGTGATGCGCCAGCTCGGCGGCCGGTTCGAGACCTTCAACCGCGCCTTCGGCTTCTATGCCGATGCGCTGAACGCCCTGGAGCGCCGCGACTTCGACCTCCAGCTCCTCGACGACCTGCGCAATCCGCTGCCGGAGCTGGTCAATTTCTCGCAGTCGTTCCGCCGCCTCGCCGAGGCGATCATGGTGCGCGAGGCGGAGCGGCGGGAGCTTGCCAATGCCGCCGCCATCCAGCGTGCCATGGTGCCCGACCCGGCCGAGGCGCGCGCCATCGCCCCGCAGGTCGATCTTTATGCGCAGATGCGGCCGGCCAAGGACGTGGGCGGCGACTGCTACGATTATTTCCGCCTCGACGATCGCAGGATCGCGGTCAGCCTCGGCGACGTCTCGGGCAAGGGCATCCCCGCCGCCTTGTTCATGACCGCCACCCAGACCGCGCTGCGCTACGTCATGCGCGGCGGCCTCGGCCCGACGCCGCAGGACCTGGCGCATGTCGCGGCGACGGTGAACCAGCTTCTGTGCGCCACCAACCGCGAGCAGCTCTTCGTCACCCTCTTCCTCGGGGTCCTCGACCTCGAGACCGGGGTGCTCGACTACTGCAATTGCGGCCACGGCGAAGGGATGATCCTGCGCGCCGACGGCACGGCGGAGCACAAGGCCCCCACCGGCATGGCGCTGGCGGTGCTGGAGGATGCGCCCTACCGCGCCGAGCGCACCCGGCTGGCCCCGGGGGAGCGCCTGTTCATCTTCTCCGACGGCCTGACCGACGCCGTCGATCCCGCGGATCAGTTCTTCGGCGAGGCCCGGCTGCAGGCGGCGGTGGCGATGGTGCGGCATCAGCCGTCCGAGCCGTTCGTCACCGGGCTGCTCGACACCATCGCCGCCTTCGCCGGCAGCGCCGCGCAATATGACGACATGACCGCGCTCGCCGTCACCTATCTCGGCCCGTCCGGCGGCTGACCCCGGCGCGGCCTATCCACCGGCCCGGTCCGCGACCGGTGCCGGGTCGGCCTGAAGGCCTCAGAACTTCAGCTCTGGCGGCGGGGCATCGTCCGGCGGGGCGACCAGCTCGATGGCCTTGCCGTCGTCAACCGGCGGCTTGTCGAGCAGGTAGGTCACCGACTGCGGCCAGAAGATCACGATCACCACCAGGATCAGCTGCATCGCCACCCACGGAATGGCGCCCCAGTAGATGTCGGAGGTCTTCACCGACTTCGGCGCGATGCCCCGCAGGTAGAACAGCGCGAAGCCGAACGGCGGGTGCATGAACGAGGTCTGCATGTTCACGCACAAAAGCACGCCGAACCAGACGAGGTCGATGTCGAGCTTCGCCGCCACCGGCGCCAGGAGCGGGATGATGATGAAGGCGATCTCGAAGAAGTCGAGGAAGAACGCCAGGAAGAACACGAAGATATTGACGAAGATCAGGAATCCCGTCGCCCCGCCCGGCAGGTGCGAGAGCAGGTGCTCGATCCAGCGCGCCCCGTCCATGCCCTGGAACACCAGCGAGAAGATCGTCGAGCCGATGAGGATGAAGACCACCATGGCGGTGATCTGCATGGTGGTGGCCATCGCCTCGTAGGTCAGCTTCCAGCTCAGCCGGCCATGCATGGCCGCGAGGATGATGGCGCCCACCGCGCCCATGGCCCCCGATTCGGTGGGGGTCGCAAGGCCCATGAAGATGGTGCCGAGCACCAGGAAGATCAGCACGATGGAGGGGATCATGCCCCACAGCACCCGCGCCACCAGCTTCCAGCCGCCATCGCCCCGCGCCTCGGGCGGCAAGGGCGGCATGCTCTTCGGCCGGACGATGGAGAGCGCGACGATATAGAGGATGAAGATCCCCACCTGCAGCACGGAGGGGATCACCGCGCCCAGATACATGTCGCCCACCGAGCGGCCGAGCTGGTCGGCCAGCACGATCAGCACCAGCGAGGGCGGGATGAGCTGGGTGATGGTGCCGGAGGCCGCGATGACGCCGGTGGCGAGGCGGATGTCGTAGCCGTAGCGCATCATCACCGGCAGCGAGATCATGCCCATGGCGATCACCGAGGCCGCCACCGTGCCGGTGATGGCGCCGAGGATGGCGCCGACGATGATCACCGCATAGGCAAGCCCCCCCGGGATCTTGCCGAACAGCTGGCCGGAGCCCTCCAGCAGGTCCTCCGCCAGACCGCAGCGCTCCAGGATGGCGCCCATGAAGGTGAAGAAGGGGATCGCCAGCAGCAGGTCGTTGGACATGATGCCGTAGAAGCGGAACGGCAGCGCCTGCAGGAAGCTGGGATCGAAATAGCCGGTCTCGATGCCGATGATGCCGAAGACGATGCCCACCGAGGCCAGCGAGAACGCCACCGGGAAGCCCGCCACCAGGAACAGGATCATCCCCAGGAACATGAGCGGCGGCATGATGCCGTGGGAAAACATCGTCTCTCCCCTGAAGGTTCTTCTTGGCGTCTTATGGAGGGCGCGGGAGGCTACTGGACCGGTTTCTCGTAGTGCACGTCGAGCTCGATGACGCCGGTCAGCGCCGCCACCCGCTTGATCAGCTCCGAGAGCCCCTGCAGGAACAGCAGTGCGAAGCCGAGCGGCAGCAGCCCCTTGGCCGGCCAAAGGATGAGCCCGCCGGCATTCATCGACACCTCCTTGGACACGAAGGAGGTCCAGAAGAAGCCGAACGACAGGTAGCAGAGGAAGGCGCAAATCGGCAGCAGGAACACCAGGAAGCCGATGGTGTCGATCCACAGCCGGCCCCGGTTGGAGACCGCGCTGTAGAGCACGTCCACCCGCACGTGCTCGTTGAGGCGCAGCGTATGGGCGGTGCCGAGGAACACCATTCCGCCGAACAGGTACCACTGGATTTCCAGCCAGGCGTTCGACGAGGAGTTGAAGAGGTAGCGCACCGTGGCGTTGCCGGCGCTGATGAGCACCGCGATCAGCACCATCCAGTTGGCGATGACCGCGATGCCGGCCGACATCCGGTCGATGGCCCGGCTGAATGCCAGAAGGGCACCCATCGTTCGTTTCTCCTGGCTCGTTCCCCACCCGTGCCGGCTCGAGCCGGTCTTGCGGCGACCCTTCTGCGGCGGCGGCCTTCCAGGCGCCGGTCCCGGAAACGGTTGCCGGAAGCATCAGGCCCTGCAGTGGCCAACGCTACCCCGAAACGGGTCCGCGTCCATAGCCCCGCCTGCCGGGGAACTCAAGCCGGATCCCGGGCGGGAGCCGGGTTGAAACCCGGTTTCGGGCCGAGGGATCCGTAGTGCCGCTCCCGCCGGATAGAGGGAGGTCCGGGGTTCGGATCCGGAACGCGGAAGCCGGCATCGGCCGGTTCCGGCGGCGGCCGGTACGGGAGGCGGCGCGGTCCGGCCGCCACCTCACCGCCTCGCAGGCTGCCGGGAGCAGGCGTTCTGCCAAGACCGCGGCTCGAGCCGGCCCGCGATCCGGATCCGATGCCCCAGGGGAAGGTTGGGCGGCGGAGTCGGATTCATCACACGCATTGATGATCCCGACACGAAGTTTGTCTTTCCTTCCGCCCCCGCCTCTTGCCACACAGGGCGTCTTGCCACCGACGATGCCCGCCCGGCGCATCGCAAGGTCCAAGAAGGGACCGCCGAACGTCTGCCTCCCCCTCGCGCCAGCCGGCATCCGCCGGGCGCGGGGATGCTCCGGAAGGGCCTGCCCGGCACCATGTCGTCGTCACCTCCGCCCCCCCCTGCCCCACGCGACGAGACCGATCGCGAGCGGGCCACACCCACGCGCCGCCAGACCGGGGCGGCGCCGGACCCGGCCGCCGGATCGCTGCCGGCGCGGGCGCTGCGGATGCTGTTCGATGCGCCCTACCTGCTGCTCAGCCTCACGGCGCTGCTGTGGGCCATCAACATCGTTCTGGCGCGCCTGATCGCCGG
>CALMSN010000194.1 GCA_937872325.1 uncultured Xanthobacter sp.
GGCGGGCGCTGGCTCCTGGGAAGAGGATTTCGCCTTCACCCGGACGGTGGGGCTCGGCTTCCTCGACATCTATCCGCGGCTGGTGCGGGCGAATTTCGTCCTGCCCTGGACCGAGGCCGAGCGGGAGGAGCAGCTGGTGCGCCGCGGGCGCTACGTGGAATTCAACCTCCTCTACGACCGCGGCACCATTTTCGGCCTCAAGACCGGGGGCAATGTGGACTCCATCCTCTCCTCCATGCCTCCCGTGGTGAAGTGGCCGTGATCTGAGCGTCACGAAGCCGGGATAGGTGTTTGGAAGGGAGCGCCTTCCGCACCCGAGAGGAGAGATCCATGTCCTTTGCCGCCGGCGATGTGGTGCAACTGAAGTCCGGGAGCCCGGCCCTGACCGTGACCGCGGCAGCCGGTGAGGAGGTCACGGTGATCTGGTACGCGGAAGAGGTGGGCAAGTTCCGCACCCACACCCTTCCCGCCATCGCCCTCGGTGCCCTCGACATCGCAGATTTCGAGACCGAGGAAGAGGAAGAAGAAGAGGACGAGGAAGACGGCGACGACTGAAGCCGTCCGCCTGCGTCTTCCCCCTCAGGCTGAATAAATCATTTCCAGGCGTCGCGCCGGTTTCGACCGCACTTTGCGAGCGAAACCGGCCATCGCTCGGGGTGCCTGGAGCCGGCCCCTGCGCAATCCGCCAGCGATGCCGCGAGTTCGTGCGGCTGGCATGAGCGTTTCGATCTTAGGGACGAGGATGGGATGCCGGGGGGATCCGCCGCCGCATCTCCCGCAGCCTCGGCCTGCCTCAGCGATCCTTTGATGCCCCGCACCTTGGGGCTGATCGCGCGGCAAGCGGCGCTTGGATGACGATCAAGCACGGTGCCGGCTCGACCAGCTTCAATGGTCCAAGCTGACCGGCCTGTGACACGCCCCGGGGCCGCCGTTCGCGAGCCGATCGGGCAATCCATTGTTTTCGCAAGCCAGCCGGAGTGACGGCGGCAATGCCTGCCCTCGCGCCGTTGAGGCGCGCGCAGGCGCTACCGCCCATCACCGACGGCCGCCCTCGATCACATATGCAGCGGGGCGTCCGGCGGCGGGCGCGGATCCTGGATCGGGTCCTGCAGCGGATCGGGCTCGCGGCGCGGCTCGCGCGCGGGATCTCCCTCGGGCAGCGGCGGCATGTCCGGGCCCGGATCGGGAGGCCGGGTGGGGTCTTCCACCGGCTCGGGCGGCTGCAGCGGCGGCTCGGGTGTACGCCTGGGATCGCTAGGCAGCGGATCGGCCGGCACATCGGGTGCCTTGCGCGGCCCGCTTGCCCGCACGATCCGCGACGCCCACGGCATGTGACCGAGGCAGGGCGCGTGCAGGTGAGCGGAAGGGATTGGGGACGGGGCTGTGTTCGGCATGCCCCGAAAACGCCCGCACGCCGCTCAGGTTCCGGACGGGGAGGAAGCCGACCGCAGATGAGGCGCCCCCCGTGGCGCCCGGCGTCTTCCGGGAAAAATCGGAACCAGCCGAGGCGGTGTTGGTGACGGGTGGCTTTCGCGTCCTCTTCCGGATCCGCCCCATCGAATCGCTGCAGCGCCATGGAGGGGGGCTTCAAACATTCCGGAAAAGCGACAGCGGGGGAGCGCCAGCACACATCTGGGCTTCGACCGGCATGCCAGCGGGATGCGGCGCGTCAGGCGGAGTTTTCCACCACATGGCGCCCGAAGCCGCCGGCAGGCCGAACCGGCTGGATCCAGATTATCTATTGGAGCGTATTCACGCAGACCCAATGCAGCTTCGCGCAGATGATCTGCTAAAAATCATCGACCCGGAAGAGTTTCATCCGCCCTTGGCAGGTGAAAAAAATGGCTCCGGATGGCGCATCATCAGGTCTTTGAACAAGCCGGCACACGACATCGCGGCGCGACGCCATGTGCCGGGATCATTCTCCGGAGCATTGCGCTCTCGTTACCCCGAGAGAAACGCTCCGGATTCATGAACTAAGGCGACTTTTTCATGCGAACTGGCACCCAGCGCGCATTAAAACGCCTCAGGAGAAGAAGCCGGTGATGGTCTGCCAGATGCTCTTGGCGGGAGCGGCATCGGCGGACACAGGCTTGGCGCCCGGGGCGACGGTCGCCGGGCCGGAATTGGCCTTGGCGATGGCCTCGGGAGAGAACGCGCCGGCGAAGCCTTCGACCTTGGCCAGGGTAGCCGGGCCGGCAAAGCCGTCGGCGGTCAGGCCGCTCTTCTCCTGGAAAGCCTTCACGGCCGCGGCGGTGCCGGGACCGAACTGGCCGTCGGCAGTGACGCCGAGGGCAGTCTGCAGCTTCTTCACCGCCTCGCCGCGGACACCCACGGTGAGCAGCACCAGCTCCGGCAGGCCGAGGGCCAGGAACGTGTCGGGGCCGGCAATTCCGTCCACCGCCAGGCCGTGCTCCTTCTGATACGCCTTCAGCGCATCCTCGGTGGCCGGGCCGAACTGGCCGTCCGCGGCCACGCCGAGCTTCGTCTGCAGGATCTTCACCGGTTCGCCGGCCAAGCCACGCTTCAAGATCGCCATGTCATTCACGTCCTTATCAGAGAAATGCCGTCAGACATGACAGCTATAGCGTGAACGCCGCGATCCTGCATAAGTTTTCGAGGGCTGAAAAAGAAAAAGCCGGGCCTGTTTAGAGGCCCGGCAAAGTATCGCCGTAATCGGCGAACCTTCCAGAGGGGAACGCCTGAGGCACCGCATAAGATGCCATCAGGGCCCGCCAAATCTGCTCTCCAAATAGGCAGATCGCAAGGCATTATGATCGCATATCAGGCATGCCCTGAACGCTTGGCTCAGGGCATGTGCACGTCGTCATCTGGCCAGCTCAGTAGTTCCAGCGTTGCGCCTTCGAAATCAGGAAGTCCCGGAACACCTGGATCCTGGCCACAGATCGCATTTCCTGGGCATAGGTGAAGTAAGCTTCCAGCTTCGGCGTCTCCCGATCCGGGAAAAGCTGCACCAGGGATGTGGAATCATCGGAGAGATAGTCCGGCAGGGTGCCGATCCCCACGCCGCGCTCCACTGCCCGCTTCAGCCCCAGCACGTTGTTCACCTCGAAGGCCGGGATCCGCGGCGGACCGCCCTCGCGGCCGGCGAACTCCAGCCAGTTCAGCCCCTGGAAGTAGCTGGGAATGGGGGCGCCCAGGAGCAGGATCCGATGCTTGTCCAGTTCCTCAACGGTGCGCGGATGGCCATGGCGCTTGAGGTAATCGGCAGAGGCATAGGCGTGGAAGTTCACCGTGAACAGCCGCCGCTGCACCAGGTCCGGCTGCACCGGCTGGCGCATGCGGATGGCGACGTCCGCCTCCCGCATGGCGAGGTCCAGCTCCTCGTCGGTGAGGATGAGCTGGACCCGGATGTCCGGAAACAGGTCCACGAACTCGCCCACCCGCGCGGTAAGCCAGTGGGTGCCCAGGCCCATGGTGGTGGTGACGCGCAGGTCGCCGTTGGGCTTCTCGCGGCTGTCGGTGAGCTGGGCGCGGGCCGATTCCAGCTTGAGGAAAACCTCGTGGGCGGTGCGGTAGAGCAGCTCGCCCTGCTCGGTGAGGATGAGGCCGCGGGCATGGCGGTGGAACAGCGGCACCTTCAGCTCCGCCTCCAGCGCCGAGACCTGCCGGCTCACCGCCGACTGGGACAGGCCCAGGGTCTCGCCGGCATGGGTGAACGACCCCGCCTCCGCGGCCACATGGAACACCTTCAGCTTGTCCCAATCCATTCTAGGGCCATCCAGATCGAGGGTTCACGGCGCCGAGGGCCGGCGCCGGACACGCATATGCACGGTGGTGGGAACGCAGTCTCATACCGCCGCCAGATCCGCCGCCGGATGGTGGGCGAGGAAACGCTCCACCTCGAGCGCCGCCATGCAGCCGCGGCCGGCGGCCGTCACCGCCTGGCGATAGATGTCGTCGGCCACGTCGCCGGCGGCGAACACGCCGGCCACCGAGGTGGCGGTCGAGTCCGGCGCGGTCCACACATAGCCGCTGTCCTTCAGCCGCAGCTGGTCCTTGATCAGCTCGGTGGACGGGGCATGGCCGATGGCGATGAAGACGCCGTCGGTAGCCAGCTCCCGGGTCGCCCCGGTGCGGGTATCGCGCAGCACCACGCCGGTGACGCGCGAGGGCTCAGCGGCGCCGAGGATGCGGTCCACCGCCGCGTTCCACACCACCTCCACCTTCGGGTTGGCGAACAGCCGCTCCTGCAGGATCCGCTCGGCGCGGAAGCCCTCGCGCCGGTGCACGACGGTGACCTTGGAAGCGAAATTGGTGAGGAAGAGGGCTTCCTCGACCGCGGTGTTGCCGCCGCCCACCACCACCACCTGCCGGCCGCGATAGAAGAAGCCGTCGCAGGTGGCGCAGGCGGAAACGCCGTAGCCGCGATAGTCCGCCTCGCTGTCGAGCCCCAGCCAGCGCGCCTGGGCGCCGGTGGCGAGAATCACCGTCTCGGCGAACAGGGTCTCCCCGCCTTCGGTCTCGATCCGGAACGGCCGGGCGGACAGATCGAGCCTGGCGACGTGGTCGGAGATGATCTCGGCGCCCATGCTCGCCGCCTGGGCGCGCATCTGCTCCATCAGCCAGGGGCCCTGGATGGGCTCGGCGAAGCCGGGATAATTCTCAACGTCCGTGGTGATGGTGAGCTGTCCGCCGGGCTGGATGCCCTCGAACAGCACCGGCGCCAGCATTGCGCGGGCCGCATAAATGGCCGCGGTATATCCGGCGGGGCCCGACCCCACGATGACCAGCTTGACCCGCCTTGCCGACATTCCCGTCCTCGCAAACCCGTTTGCGGGGCGAACATGCTGCATTGCAGCACATGTTCGCTCGCGCTGCAACATAAGCCATGCATGAATGTAGGAGCTACCATGCCACGCCACAAGGCGAGGACGGCTGCGGCACGGACAAGTTGCCGCAAGCCTGGAACCGGGTCGCCGCGCGCAAGATTATTTCGTTGCGCCGGCCCGCAGGAACACTAAGGTGCCGCCGTGCCGGGGCTGGCGTTCCGGTTGCGCCGCCCCCTCGGGTGGTGCGCCACCACCGCCTGCCGCAACCGCCGATGCCTCGCCCCCGGCATCCGGCACCCCAGGAGCCGCCCTTGACCGTCCGCCTCGATGCCGTCGACTGGAAGATTCTCGACGAACTCCAACGGAACGGGCGCATCACCAATGTGGAGCTGTCGCGCCGGGTGGGCATTTCCGCGCCGCCCTGCCTCAGGCGGGTGCGGGCGCTGGAGGAAGCCGGGATCATCGAGGGCTACCGGGCGCTGCTGGACGAGAAGCACCTGGGCTACGACCTGATGGCCTTCGCCATGGTGCACCTCATCAGCCAGGCGGAGGTGGACCTTGCCGCCTTCCAGGAGCGCATCGCCCACTGGCCGCTGGTGCGCAGCGCCTGGATGCTTTCGGGCGAGGTGGATTTTCTGATGCTCTGCGTCGCCCCGGACCTGCGGACGTTCCAGGCTTTCGTGCTCGACATCACCGCCGCGCCGAACGTGCGGAACGTGAAGACCGCGCTGACCCTGAAGCAGGCCAAGAACGCCGCCGTGGTGCCGCTGGAAGCCGACCTGCCGCGGGGCTGAGAGGTGGCCGGCACCGACGCCGACAAGGTCCCCGCGAGCTAATGCCCGCTCCGCCAGCATCCGCCGCGAGGGCCGGGCATGGTGCCTTCGCTGGCGGGCCTTGAACTACTGGCCTCGCGAAAAGGTGCCGGCCCCTCCCCGTGCTGCGACGGGAAGGGGCGGCGCGTCGTTCGTCAGGCCCAGCGGACGCCGACGATCTCGAAGGAGCGCGCCCCCTTGGGGGTCACCACCTCCACCGACGAGCCCTTCTTCTTGCCGATGAGCGCGCGCGCCATCGGCGAGGAGATGGAAATGCGACCGGCCTTCGCGTCGGCCTCGCTGTCGCCGACGATCTGCCAGACCTTTTCTTCCTCGGTGTCCTCGTCCACCAGGGTCACGGTGGCGCCGAACTTCACCACGTCGCCGGAAAGCTTGGAGACGTCGATCACCTCGGCGCGCGAGAGCTTGTCCTCCAGATCGGCGATGCGGCCCTCGTTCAGCGACTGCTGCTCCTTGGCGGCATGGTATTCCGCATTCTCCGAAAGGTCGCCGTGGGCGCGCGCCTCGGAAATCGCAGTGATGATGCGCGGCCGCTCCACCTGCTGACGATGCTTCAGTTCTTTTTCGAGGGCGACATAGCCGCCCGCGGTCATGGGAAACTTGTCCATGGGTCCCTTCGAGACCTCCCGAAACCTGAAAATGTCCAAGGGGCCCTCGCAGGCCGGCGGGCCCCGCGATGCCTCATGGCACCCGAAAGCACGGCCGCGCCGCGGCCGCCTCACGGCAGGCACCCCTCCCCGCTGCGCCGGTGAAAGCCTTGGAGCGCCCAGCGTTTCCAGGAAACGCTGATGCGACCCAACACTTTGATTCCGGAGCATTTTCCAACAGGAAACGCTCCGGAGGGCCGGCCGGGTCCGCTCGACCATCCGCCGGGAAGCGGCGGTGGCTGAGAGGTGCATCTTGCGCGCATCGCACGGCCGGCCTTGCACCGGCTACCGCGACACGCGAAGTGGGCTCATCGCTCCGGTCGCAAGACCGGGGCGATGAGCCCACCGTTCAACAGGACAGACGAAATCTCAGGCGACGGAAGCCTTGCCCCGCGCCTCATCCCCCTCTGCACCGAAATAGCTCTGCAACGGCCGCACCTCGAGATCGCCGCCTGCATAGGCCTTGATCCCCTGCGCCGCCGCCACGGCTCCGCACAGCGTGGTGTAATACGGCACTTTCTGCAAGAGGGCGGCGCGGCGGAGCGAGCGGCTGTCCGCAAGCGCCTGCGAACCCTCGGTGGTGTTGAACACCAGCTGCACCTCGCCGTTCTTGATGGCGTCCACGATGTGCGGCCGCCCTTCCAGAACCTTGTTGATCTTGGCGGCGGCGATGCCGTGCTCCTCCAGGAATCGCTGGGTGCCGGAGGTGGCGATGACGCGGAAGCCCAGCTCCTGCAGTGCCAGCATGCTGGGCAGGATGCGAATCTTGTCGTCGTCGCGCAGCGACACGAACACGGTGCCGGACTTGGGCACCTTGGTTCCGCCGCCGAGCTGGCTCTTGGCGAAGGCGACGCCGAAATCGGTGTCGAGGCCCATCACCTCGCCGGTGGAGCGCATCTCCGGGCCGAGCACGGTATCGACGCCGGGGAAGCGGGCGAACGGGAACACCGCCTCCTTGATGGCGATGTGTTCCAGCACCGGCCGCTTCAGCTCGAACGCGGCGAGCTTCTCGCCCGCCATCACCCGCGCCGCCAGCTTGGCGATGGGGATGCCGATGACCTTGGCCACGAACGGCACCGTGCGCGAGGCGCGCGGGTTCACTTCCAGCACGTAGACCGTGTCGTTCTTGATGGCGTACTGCACGTTCATCAGCCCGACGACGCCGAGCGCCAGCGCCATGGCGGCGGTCTGCTTCTCGAGCGTCTCGAGGATGGCCGCGCTGAGGGAGTACGGCGGCAGCGAGCAGGCGCTGTCGCCGGAATGGATCCCCGCCTCCTCGATGTGCTCCATGATGCCGGCGATGAACACGTCCTTGCCGTCGCAGAGCGCGTCGACGTCCACCTCGATGGCGTCCGACAGGTAGCGGTCGAACAGCAGCGGGTTCTTGCCCAGGACGGTGTTGATCTGGCCGGTCTTGTCGTTGGGATAGCGGGCCTTGACCTCCTGCGGCACCAGGCCCGGCAGGGTCTCCAGCAGGTAGTCGCCGAGCTCGCGCTCCTCGCGGATGATCTGCATCGCCCGCCCGCCCAGCACGTAGGAGGGGCGCACCACCATGGGATAGCCCAGCTCGCCCGCGACGAGCCGCGCCTGCTCCACCGAATAGGCGATGCCGTTGGCCGGCTGGCGGATCTTCAGCCGGTCGAGCAGGGTCTTGAAGCGGTCGCGGTCCTCGGCGAGGTCGATGGCGTCCGGCGAGGTGCCGAGGATCGGCACGCCGGCATCCTCCAGCGACTTCGCCAGCTTCAGCGGGGTCTGGCCGCCGAACTGCACGATCACGCCCTTCAGCGTGCCGTTGGCCTTCTCGCGCTCGATCAGCTCCAGCACGTCCTCGGCGGTGAGGGGCTCGAAATAGAGCCGGTCGGAGGTGTCGTAGTCGGTGGAGACGGTCTCCGGGTTGCAGTTGACCATGATCGCCTCATAGCCCGCATCCTTGAGGGCGAAGGCCGCATGGCAGCAGCAATAGTCGAACTCGATGCCCTGGCCGATCCGGTTCGGGCCGCCGCCCAGGATCACCACCTTCTCCCGGTCGGAGGGCTGCGCCTCGTCGGCGGGGACGCCGGCGAAGGGGGCCTCGTAGGTGGAGTACATGTAGGCGGTGGGCGAGGCGAACTCGGCGGCGCAGGTGTCGATGCGCTTGTAGACCGGGTGCACGTCGAGGGCCTGCCGGCGCTCGCGCACCTCGGCCTCGTGCAGGCGGACAAGGCCGGCGAGGCGGGCGTCGGAGAAACCCATGGCCTTCAGCCGGCGGAACTGGCCCGCGGTCGGCGGAAGGCCGAGCCGGCGCACCTTCTC
>CALMSN010000195.1 GCA_937872325.1 uncultured Xanthobacter sp.
CTCCCTCCTCCCCGGCGCGGCCGCCCGCGGGGTTCCGGGTGGGCCGGCCCCCGGGGGGCGTGGCGGCCCGGCGGCGGGCCCCGCCAGCGGACCCCCGAAAGCCCCCCCCCCCGGGCCCCCCCGCCACTGCCGCGACCCCGCCGCCGAAGGGGCCGTCCTCCGGCACCGCGCCGGGGGCCGAGGGCTCCACCGGCTGGACCGGAGGCACGGGCGGGTCGTTCACCGGCCTGTCGCCGAGCGGCCCCGCGCCGGGTTCCCCCACCGAGCATCCGCCCACCGTGAAGGGCGTCGACCCCAAGGTGGCGGAGCAGGATCGGCCGCGCTGCTGAGCCTGGGCCTGCCGGTGACGTTCTGGAGTGAAAGTCCGTTAGCACGCCAGGCGCTGCCCGCGGGCAGACTGTGCGGCATCCATCGGTGAAGCGTACGCCGGGCCGGCCGTCGCCAACGGATGGGCGTAGCGACGGAGGATCGACCGGGAATGGCGGTCAACGACCTCAACCAATGCGGCGCGGCCCATTAGGCGGGGAATATCCTAAAATCAGCCGCGGTAGACCGACTCGCGGGGCGGGACTTCGGCTCCCGGCGGTGACCCAACCTTTTTGATCGGATCGATCGGCCCGCCGCGCCGGCTCGCGGCTCGGGCCTTCAATAACCGTCGGCACCCCAACCTCTCCAATCCGCTCGATGGACCCACCACATGGTCTCGCGGGGGCTTCGATTCCCACCGGCTCACCGTCTGGGCTTTGATGCCACCCGGGTCCATCCGATCGGGCCGAGATCGTAGCCCAGCTGATGCCGCACCACGGTCGCGTCGGCATCGGAGGCGTCGCCGGTGCGGGCGGTGACCCGCTCGATCAGCGTCTGCTGCGGCGCCTCCAGCCAGAAGCCGGCGAAGCCGACGCTCGCCGCGCGCGCCACCGCCTCGATGGCCTCGCGTTCCGGCGGCCGGGCATGCACCGCATCCACCACCACGCTGCGGCCTGCCGCCAGCACCCGGCGGGCGAGGTCGCGCAGGCGGGCGTAGACGCGCTCCGTCATCTCGGGGCCGTAGGCATCCGGCGGCAGCCGCTCGGTCTCGCCGACGCCGGCAAGGCGCTTGCGCTCGATGTCGCTGCGCAGCACCACGGCGCCCGGCGCCTGCGGCTCCAGGAGCGCCAGCTCGCCGAGGGCATAGGTGGTCTTGCCGCTGCCGGACAGCCCGCCCACCGCCATCAGCACCGGCGCTTTCGCCCGGCCGGGCCCGGTGGGGGCGATGAAGTCGCGCGCGCACTGAAAGATGTGGCCGATGCGCGCCGCCGCCTCCGGCCGGTCCTGCAGGGCGAGATGCTCCAGGCCCGCCGCCTCCACCCGGGCGCGGATCGCGGCGCGCAGGCTGAGGAAGAGGGGGAGGGCGGCGAGGCCGTCGATCTGGTCGTCCGGCATCGCCCACAAATAGCGGTTCAGCAGCAGGTTGGCTTCGGCCCGGTGCCCGCGCTGGCACAGGTCCATGAGCAGGAAGGCGAGGTCGTAGAGCACGTCGCAGGTGGCGATGTCGGGGTTGAACTCCACCGCGTCGAACAGCACCGGCTCGCCGTCGAGGAGCACGATATTGCGCAGGTGGAGATCGCCGTGGCAGCGCCGCACCGCACCGGCGGCGGCGCGGGCGCAGAGCAGCGGCGCCAGCCGCTCCAGCTCCGCCTTCGTTGCAGCGGTGAGCTCCCGCCCGCCGGGAAACATCTTCGGCTCGGCGGCGAAAACGGCTTCGTTCTCATCCACATAGACGGCGAGCTGGGCGCGGCTGTCCCAGCCCTCGGCCACCGGGGCGGCGCGGTGGGCGGCCACGACCTTGCCGGCGAGGGCCGCGATGGTGGCGGGGGCCAGCGGGCCGAGCGCCACCTGATGGTCGAGGGTGAGGGCGCTGTCGAAGCGATGCATCTTCACCGCATGCTCCACCGCCACGCCCGCCGCGGCCGCGTCGGCATCGCCGAGGGCGAGGCCCTGCGGCGTGCGGCGGATGGCGGCGACCCCGAGATAAAGCCCCGGGGCATTGGGCCGGTTCACCGCCACCTCGGCGGCGCAGGCGGCCTTGCGCCGCTCCGGCGTCGAGAAGTCGAGAAAGGGAAAGCGGACCGCCCGCTTCACCTTGTAGGCGAAGGGGCCGGCCAGGAAGACCACGGCGCTGTGGGTGTCGATGCGCGTCACCGCCTCGCCGCTCAGCCCGTGGGTGCGGGGGTCGGCGAGGAAGGCAAAGATTTCGGCCTGCGGATCGGTGTTGCCGGCCGGGGATTGGCCTGGGATCTGCGGCCGTCGACCGGAGGCGGCCGGGTCGACGGAGCTGTCTTCCCCGCCGCCATCCTGCGGCGCGCAGCCTGCCGGCGCGGGAGCGCCGGTGCGGCCGAGGGTTTCGGCTGTCCCGGGGCTCGGGCCGGGGCTCGTGGAAGGGGCCGTGGCAGCGTCGGCCGGGCTACCCGGTCGGGCGGGGGCCGGCGGACTGCGCCGATCGCCGCCTTCCGCGGGCCGGATCTCCCTGCCGGCTTCCGGCGCGGTGCCGTCCGCGGCCTCAGCGTCCGCCGGCGCGGGGCCGGGGTTGGCGCAGGAGGGCGGGACGGGCGCGCTCACGCCTCGCCGCTGT
>CALMSN010000196.1 GCA_937872325.1 uncultured Xanthobacter sp.
GGGAGGGGAAGCCAACCCCTACTCCCCGCGCCCTGATCTGGGCGGGCGTGGTCTTGCCGAGGCCGGGCGGGCCGACGAACAGCACATGGTCCAGCGCCTCGCCCCGCGCCCGCGCCGCCCGGATGAAGACGTCGAGATTGGCCCGCGCCTGCGCCTGGCCCTCGAACTCCTTCAGGAGCTGGGGGCGCAGCGCGGTATCGGCGTCCTCGTCGCGCTTTTCACCGGAGAGAAGGCGGGTGTTCATGAAAGGGCCTGGCCCCCGGCCATCTGATTCGTAGGTGCGATCCTAGCAAAGTCATACATTCGCCGCGGCTGTTCCGGTACGAAAAGAGAACGAGGCCGGCCTGATACCAAAGCCCCATGAGGACGACTCATGGAGATTTGGCGACGCCCGCGCACCGCCTGAGCGCACCCCACCCGGCGCCGGCCGAAGACCGGGGCCGATGACATGAAGGGACCCGCCATGAAGGATCTCCCCCTGTCCGAGGTCTATACCCTCATCGAGCCGGGGCCGGTCGTGCTGCTCACCACCGCGCAGCACGGCCGGGCGAACGTCATGGCCATGTCGTGGCACATGATGGTGGAGTTCACCCCGCCGCTCATCGCCTGCATCGTCTCCTCAGGCGATTTCAGCTTCACCGCCCTGCGCGCGACCAAGGCGTGCGTCATCGCTCTGCCGGCGGTGGAACTGGCGGAAAAGGTGGTCGCCATCGGCAATTGCTCGGGCCGCGACACCGACAAGTTCGCCACCCACGGCCTCACCCCGAAGCCGGCGGCGAAGGTCGTGGCGCCGCTGATCGCGGAATGCTTCGCCAACCTCGAATGCAAGGTGGTGGAGACGCGGCTCGTCAACCGCTTCAACCTGTTCGTGCTGGAGGTGGTGAAGGCCTGGCGCGACCCGGCGCAGAAGGCCCCGCGCACCATCCACCACCGCGGCTACGGCACCTTCGCCGTGGACGGGGACACGCTGAAGATCGCCTCCCGCATGCCGTGACACCGCCGGTCGGTGTTTGACGGGTCCGCTCAAGCCCCGAGCGGGCGTCATCAAAGACGGATGCGCGACGCTCAAGGCGGGGGAAGCCGCGCATCCAGCCAGCGCACGATGGCGCCCACCGCCTCGGCCTCGATGCCGGCGAAGCCGTGCGGCGCGCGGGCGCTGCAATCCGGGCCTGCCGTGGTGCCGCCGGCCAGGGTCACCACGTCGACCCGCGCGGCATGGGTGAGGGCGGCGGCAATCCGCCCGGCATCCGCGGCCGGGCTCACCTTGCAGGCGTCGTCCTGGTTGGCGAGCACCAGCACCGCCGCCGTCACGGCCTGCGGCGCGGCATCGAACACGGTCTCGGCGCTTCCACCGCGGCGGGAGACGGAGGACACCAGCACCAGCCCGGCAATCGCATCGCCCAGATGCGCCGCGCCGTTCACGGCGGCGATGGCGCCCTGGCTGGTTCCCACCAGGAACACCGGCCGGTGCGCCTGCTCGCGCGCGAAATCCGCGAGGCGCTCGACGATTTCGCCATAGGCCGCCCCGGCGCGCAGGCCGCGCAGGCCCCTGCGGCGTGGTCTTTCGCCGCCGCGCGCATCCCCGCCATCCCGGGGCGAGGCCGTGCCTTCCTCGCGCGAACCGCCCGCCTTGCCCGAGAGCGCCGCGAGAGGGCGTACGGCATCGGGGATCACCACCGCATAGCCGGCGGCGAGGAAGGCGTCGCGGCTGCGGACGAGAAAATTCTCGCCATGGCGCAGCGTCCCCTCCGGTGAGATGCCGATGTTTCCGCTCCCGCCGGGCAGCAGCACCAGCACGCCCCGCGGCGCGGCCGGCGCCAGATACAGCACCCGCTGCGCGCGCCCGGACATGTCGAGATCGCGGACCGCCCTCGCCCCATCCGCCGCGGCCGCGGGCGCCGATGCCGCAAGCAGTGCCAGCGCCGCCCCCCACGCCCGAAGCCGGGCGGCGGTCATTTCGCCATTTCGCGCAGGCCGAGGCGGATCAGCGTCTCGGCGCTGGCCTCATCGCCTGCGCTGCGGGCGGCGGCCGCCACCGCCGCCATCGCCTGCGGCTGGCCATAGCCCAGATTGACCAAAGCGGAGACCGCATCCGCCGCCGGCCCGCCGCGCGCGACGCCGGCGCCGCCAAGGTCGGCCGGCACCGGTCCGGCAAAGGCGAGGCCGCCCACCTTGTCCTTCAGCTCGGTGACGATGCGCAGCGCGGTGCGCGGTCCCACTCCCGGGGCCCGGGCGATGCTCGCCTTGTCACCCCGCGCCACCGCCTCGGCCAAGGCGGCCGGCGGCAAAGTGGAGAGCACGCCGAGGGCGATCTTCGCCCCCACGCCCTGCACCGATTGCAAGAGGCGGAACCATTCGCGCTCGCCCGGCGTGCCGAAGCCGAACAGGCGGATCTGGTCCTCCCGCACATAGGTCTCGATGAACAGCACCGTCGGCTCGCCCGCCGCCGGCAGGGCCGAAAGGGTACGGGCGGAGCAGTGCACGAGATAGCCGACGCCATTGACGTCGAGAATCAGGTGATCCTCTTCCACGCCGTCCACGCGGCCCTTCAGCTTGCCGATCATGCCTGCCCTCCGGCGGCGCCGTGCCGCCGGCCCGCTTGCCTTTGACCGCCGGGTGAAGAGGCGGTGAACCCGCGCGGCCGAATCCCGCCGCGGTTTCTCAAGGATAGCCTAAATCAGGCTGTCGGCCTCGGTGTTCCGCCGAAGCCGGGCGGGTCGCCGATCCAGCCCAGCGCAGGCGCGGCCGGACGCTATGCGTTCAGCAGTAAAAGAGCGTCCAGCAAAGCTTCCGGACTCGGCTGACCGGGCTCTTGGGCTCCCGCGGCTCTGCCGATCCTCGCCGAGGCTGACGGCAACGACTGCGTTCGGCGCCCGACGGGAGATCCGGAAAGTCCTCGGCCGTTCTCAGCCAAGAGGTTTTGCTGGACGCTCCAAGTGCAGGCCACGGAGCGCGGCTAAGGCCTGGCCGCTCGATGCGCAGGCTTGGCGCACGCGGCAGCGGTGCCCTATGCGTCCGGCCCGTCCGCCTTCCGCGTCATCCGGGCCATCGCGCCGGTCATGATCGCCAGCGCAGGCCCCCCAAGGCGCTGCCCCTCACCCGGCGGCGGTGATGCCGCGGACGGAGGGGGCGGCGCGGTGATGGGCGTGGGTCACGGCCACCGCAAGGGCGTCGGCGGCATCCTCGGTGGCCGGGGCGGCGCGCGGCAGCAGCACCTGGATCATCATCCGGATCTGCCCCTTCTCCGCCCGCCCGGCGCCCACCACGCTCTTCTTGACGAGGGTCGCGGCATATTCCGCCACCGGCAGGCCGGCCGCAGCCGGCGCCAGCAGCACCACCCCGCGCGCCTGGCCGAGCTTGAGCGTGGAGGCCGGGTTCATGTTGACGAAGGTTTCCTCGACCGCCGCCTCGTCCGGCCGGAACTCCTCCAGCACGGCGGCGAGGGCGCGGTGGAGCGTAGCGAGGCGCACGCCCATGGGCGCATCCTCGGGTGGCAGGATGGTGCCGCAGCCCACATAGGTCAGCCGCGAGCCGCTGACGTCGATGACGCCCCAGCCGGTGCGGCGCAGGCCGGGATCGAGGCCGAGAATGCGAATCGGGCGCGCGGTCATGGGCGGAAGGTGCGCCAGCGACCCCGCGGCCGTAAAGGGCGGCCGCGAGCCGGCGCCGCCGCCCTGTCGGGAAAGCCGCTCACCGGCTGCCCGCGGCCCCGGTGTTGGCGGCGAGCACCTGGTCGCGGCCGATGATCCGGGCCGCGACCTTGTCGTCGGACACCGCCACGTCCCATTCCGGACGCTGCACCACCACATTGGCGGCGGCGCTCACCGGCTGCGGCGCGAAGCTGTCGGCCGCCTTGCGCGCCCGCGCCACGGCCGCCACGTCCATGCGCTCGGCGACGGCGTCGCGCTTGCGGGCGCTTTCCTCGTCGCCCTGGGCGGAAGCGAGGGTGAACCACTTCCACGCCGCTTCCAGATCGGTGGTGCCGGCCAGGCCGCGGGCGTTGATGACGCCGAGATTGTACTGGCTGTCGCGATTGCCGCGCTCGGCGGCCTGCTCGAACCAGCGCACCGCATGGCCCCAGTCGACCTTGCCGCCGGAGCCCGGCACCTGGCCGCGGGAGTAGATGACGCCCAGATTGTGCATGGCGCGCACATGGCCCTGCGCCGCCGCCCATTCATAGAAGCGCATCGCCTCGCCGAAATCGGCGGACACGGTCTCATAGAGGCTGCCGAGCCGGTAGGCCGCCGGCACCAGCCCCTGCGACAGGGCGTAGCCGAGCCACTTCACGGCCGCGCCCATGTCGGCGGCGACGCCGCGCCCTTCGGCATAGCGCGAGCCGACCTCGAACGCGGCGGAAATGTCGCCGGCCCGGGCGGCGGTCTGCAAGGCCGTCGTGCCCACCGGATCCGGCAGGCCGGTGGTGGGGGGCGGGCCGCCCGCGAGGCGGGACAGCGCCGAGGTGACCGTCACCCCGTTCGACCAGGCAAGGCCGGCGGCGGTGGTGGCCAGCACCATGGCGGTGCCCGCCAGCAGGGCGAACAAAGCGGAGCGGTGCTGGCGCGACCGCTTGCGGGGATTGAAGCCCTTCTGCACCCGCGGACGCGCATCGTGCGGACCGGGAGACCAGTCGACCCGGCGTCCGTGGGGCGCTTCCGCGGCGACGGCGGCCGGCGGCGCATCCTCGGCGGAACGGCGGTTCAGGCGCAGCGAAGGGGTCTCCGCCGCCGTCTCGGCCTCGGGCACGACGAACGCGCGGGGGTCGGCTTCATGCGCGGCGAAGGCGGAATCCTCGGCCCGCGGCAGGTCCGGCCACTCGTCCTGGGCCGCGGGACGGGCTTCCGGCCAGATGTCTGCGGCAGCGGTCCGGGTGTCGGCAAGGTCGCGCAGATCCGCCGGTTCGCGGGCGTCGTCGGCCATCGCCGCCGGGTAGCGGGGAAAGTCGGTGGCGAAATCCGGCTCGACCTCGCGCGAGGGGTAATCGGCGGCGGAGGCCGCCGGGTCGCCGGCGAAATCGTCCTGCTCGGCGTCGCCGAAATAGGCCTCCGCCCGCCGCTCCAGGTCCTCCTGGCGCGCCTCCAGGGCGGCAAGGCCCCGCTTCAGCCCCAGCACGGCGGGGGCGCCGGCATCGCCGGAAAGCTTGAGGGCGACGTTCTGCATGGCCTCGGCGGTGGCCGCGGCGGTCTCGGCGCGGGCGGCGCGGAGCTCCTCGGTCATCCGCAGGATGGCGTCCTCGATGGCGTCGAGCCGGCCGAGACGCTGGTGCGCCTCGCGGAAGCGATCGGTGAGGGCCACCAGGTGCCGCTCCACCACCTCGGCCAGCGGCGCGCCGGCGGCGTCTTCCACCGCCCGGTGCTCGACGGCCTTCAGAATTTCATCCAGGCGGGCCGCGAGATCGGCCCGGGCGGCCGGCGACCAGGTGGCCGCCTGCGCCGAAAGCTGGGTGCCGAGGGATTCGAGCCGGCTGCGCACCGCCCCGACCTCGCGCTGGAGCTCTGCGGCGGCAGCGGCCTCCGCCTGCTGGTCACGGGCGGCGCCCTCGGTACGGGCCGCCAGATGCTGCTCCAGCCGCTCGGTGCCGGCGAGCAGGGCCTGGGCATTGCGCTCCAGCACCCCGGCCACGGCCGAGACCCGGCGGGCGCTTTCCTCTCCGGCCCGCGCCACGTCCTCGGCACAGGCGGCGATGCGCCCGGCCAGGGCCTGAAGGCCGTTGCCGGACAAGGCGCGGGTCAGCAGAACCCGCAGCTCGGCGCTCTGGCCCTGAAGCCGGTTCACCTCGACGGGATCGACGGCCGCCTCGGCCATCCGGTCCACCTTGCCGGCGAGAACCTCGATGGCGGCCGCCAGCGCCTCGTGGCGCTCCGGGGCACGCAGGGCATCGAGGCTGTGGCGCAGGGCCGACAATTCCTGGGACAGGCCGCGCCGGTCCTCGCGCAGGGTCGCCTGCCCGTCCTCGTGCAGGGTCTCGACCCGCCGGTGCAGCAGGGTGAGGGCGCGATCCATCTCCTCCACCGCACGCCGCGGGGCGGCGCCGGCGAGGCGCTCGCGCAGGCTCACCACCTCGCTGCGCAGGGATTCGACCACCCCGGCCGGGACGTCGATCGCCTCCCGGGCGCCGTGGACCGGCCAAGCCGGACGGGCCACGTCGGCCCGCGGCCGGTCGAAATCCGAAGGGGCGGGGCCGGCATCGCCGACCGCCCCCAGGCGCAGGCCCTGGGCCGCCGGGTGGTACCCCGGACGGGCCGCGAAGGGCTCCGCTGCCGACGATGAATAATGCTGCGCCGCTCGCGCCGGGACTTCCCCGGCAACCTGACGCCCAACGCGCTCCATCCGCTCCATGCCCGCCTCCCTGCGGCCCATGGGCGCCTGTTTCGGCGTTCCATCGAGGGCCACACTGCGGTGATTCGCTGGGATCAAGCATCCGGCGGGTATGGTAAATGAGGTGTTAATGCTTTGATTTTGGAGGGATGTAACCGTTACATTCCCCTACGGTATCCCCAATTGCCTCCCCGCCGCCCCGCCCGCCCGCTACTTGAGAGGGGACGGCGGGACGCGAGAGCGGCGCATGATCGGGGCATCCCCGGTCCGGCCCACGCCCCCGTCCCCCGAAACAGGACGGAGTGGACCTATGGAAGCCAACCTGCACGAGAGCGCACTCGAGGCCCGCCTCCCCGTCGCCGATCTGGCGCCGGTCGAGAGGGGTTCGGACTATTATACCATCGGCGATCTCGCGCGGGAGTTCGGCGCCACCCTCCGGGCGCTGCGCTTCTACGAGGACAAGGGGCTCCTGTCGCCGCGGCGCGAGGGCATGACCCGCCTCTACTCCCAGGCCGATCGCGAGCGCCTCACGGTGATTCTGAAGGGCAAGCACCTCGGCTTCACCCTGGCCGAAATCCGGGCCCTGGTCGCCGCCCATGAGCGCAGCGAGAGCGCCGCCGGCGCGATCTGCGCCCAGAGCAGCAGCGGCCTCGCCCTCAGCCGCGACCGCTGCCTCGCCCAGCTTGCCCAGCTCGAGCGCCAGCGTACCGAGATCGATGCGGCCATCAGCGAGCTGCAGCAGATGGCCGCCGGCATGGCGGCCTGAGCAGGGCTCGGGCCGCGCGCCGGCCGGCCGATCCCGTCGGACTGACGGGGCGCCTGGCCGGTCACCGCCGGGCTATGGAATAGACACGGTTTCACCGCCCATCTTGCATTGCCACGGCGATGGGAGATGGGCGGATTTCGTTTCCGGACCCTTCGGCGGCAGACCGCCGCCGGCCTCAGGCGCTGATCTTGGCGATCAGGGCGTCGGAAAGCTCGAAATTGGCGGTGACGGTCTGCACGTCGTCGTTGTCTTCGAGCGCCTCCACAAGGCGCAGCAATTTTTCGCCGGTCTCGTCGTCCACCGCGATGGTATTTTGCGGCCGCCAGACCAGGCTGGCCTTGCGCGGCTCCCCGAACTTCGCCTCGAGCTGCCTCTGCACCTCGGCGAGGCTGTCGGCGGCGCACACCACCTCGTGGCCGTCCTCGGAGGAGGAGACGTCGTCGGCACCGGCGTCGATGGCCGCCTCCATCATGGCATCGGCGCCGGCCTTGCCCGCGTCGAACTCGATCGCCCCCATCCGGTCGAACATGAACGACACCGCCCCGGTCTCGGCCAGGTTGCCGCCCGACTTGGTGAAATAGGAGCGCACCTCTGAGGCGGTGCGGTTGCGATTGTCGGTCAGCGCCTCGACGATCACCGCCACCCCGCCCGGGCCGTAGCCTTCGTAGCGGATCTCGTCATAGTTCTCGCCATCGGCGCCGGCCGCCTTCTTGATGGCGCGCTCGATATTGTCCTTCGGCATGTTCTCGGCGCGGGCGGCGAGGATGGCGGCACGAAGGCGCGCGTTCATGTTGGGGTCGGGCAGGCCGAGCTTGGCCGCCACGGTAATCTCGCGCGCCAGCTTCGAGAACAGCTTGGAGCGCACCGCATCCTGCTTGCCCTTGCGGTGCATGATGTTCTTGAATTGCGAATGTCCGGCCATGGCCGCCTCTTCCCTCAAATTTTTCCTGAAGACCGCTCCCGCGCGCCATGGGTGGGCACGTGGCATGGGGTGCCTCGGTGCTTCATCGAAACACCCGGACACCCCGAGACATTGAACACCGGGCATGATCCGATCAGCCTGCGAACAAGCTGATCGGATCATGCCCAGGGGCGCCGCCCGGACCGGTCCCGTTGCCGAGCCGCCTTATAGGTCGGAGCGGGGCCCAAGGGCAAGAAACCGGAACCCCGGCCGGCCGCAAATCCGCGCCGTCACAGCCGGTCGCGCAGGGCGTAATAGGACAGGCCGGCGACCAGGAGCGGGTAGCGCATCAGCGTGCCGCCGGGGAAGGCGGGCACCGGCAGCCGGGCCAGGAGGTCGAACTGGCCGAGCTGCCCCGCCACCGCATCGGCCAGGATCTTGCCGAACAGCGGCGCCAGCGCCACCCCCTGCCCGCTATAGCCGGCCGAGGCCAGCACATGGGGCGAGAGCCGCCGCACGAAGGGCAGCCGGCTCATGGTGATGCCCAGGATGCCGCCCCAGCCGTAGTCGATGCGGGTGCCGGCCAGCTGCGGGAAGATCTTGAGCATGAACGGCCGGACGAAATCCGGCACGTTGGCGCGCATCGCCCGGCGATAGCTCTCGCCGCCGCCGAACAGCAGCCGGCCGTCGGCCGAGAGCCGGAAGTAGTTCACCACGAAGCGGCTGTCGGCCACCGCGGCGTCGTTGGCGATGATCTCCCGCGCCCGCGCGCCCAGCGGCTCGGTGGCGACGATGTAGTTGGCGATCGGCATCACGTGCCGGTCCACCCGGCGGTCCAGCCCGTCCATGAGGCCGTTGCCGCATTCCAGCACGAAGCCGGCCTCCACCCGGGCGCGGCCGGCGGTGGTGACGAGCGCCATGGACGGCCGTCGCGGCTCCTGGTGGGGGTGCAGCATGACGGCGACCGCGGCGGCGATGGTGGTCTTGCCGACACCGCCCTTATCCATTGTCATGACCACGCCCGGCCCCCCGGCCTCGAGGGCATCGATCAGGTCGCCGAGCGGGGCCTCGGGGACGCGCGAGAGCGACTGCTCGATCGCTGGCCCCGGAGACCGCTCGGGGTCGAGCACCGCCGCCAGAGCTGCGGCGCCGAGCGGAGCGAAGGACAGAAGCGGAACCTCGGCGCGCTCGAGCGAGCCAATGGCCGAGGGCATCTGCGAGAGCGCCTGCGCCTGCTGGGCCGCGAGGCTGGTGGCGGTCGGATCCTCGGAATCACTGAGCGCGAAGACGCCGTTGAGCGCCAGCACCTGACGCTGCATGCCGGCGGCTGCAAGCTCCACCGCCGTGCGGGCCGCCTCGGCGAGAGCGCTCGGCTCCGGCCGGGCGACGAGGACGAGCGTCGTACGCTGCGGGTCGGTCAGGGTGGCCACGCTCTCGGCGTAGAGGGCGCGCTGGCGCTCCAGGCCGGCCAGCGGGCCGAGGCAGGAGGTCCCCGTCGTGTTCTGATCGATGAACTCCGTCCAGGCGGCCGGCAACGAGAGGAGCCGGAGGGTGTGGCCGGTCGG
>CALMSN010000197.1 GCA_937872325.1 uncultured Xanthobacter sp.
TCACTGAATTATGGGCGATCTGGCGTGCGGATCAACACCGGGAGGGTACAGGAGGGGCCGGGAAGGATGGTGGGCGCGACAGGGATCGAACCTGTGACCCCCACGATGTCAACGTGGTGCTCTCCCGCTGAGCTACGCGCCCATTCCGTGCCGGCGGGGCGTTCCGGCGAGGCCGCCCTATAGCCGCCGCCCCGGAGGGGAGCAAGCCGGCCGATGGCGGCAATTCATATCAGGCGGCGAGGAGCTTCTCGACCTCGGTGACGAGCTCCCGGAGGTGGAACGGCTTCGACAGGACTTTTGCGTCCTTGGGCGCGTTCGAGTCCGGGTTGAGCGCAACCGCGGCGAACCCCGTGATGAACATCACCTTGAGGTCGGGATCGAGCTCGGTCGCCCGGCGGGCGAGCTCGATGCCGTCCATCTCCGGCATCACGATATCGGTCAGCAGCAATTCGAACGGCTCTTCGCGCATGCGCTCGTAGGCCGATTTGCCGTTGTCGTAGGAGGCGACCGAATAGCCGGCATTCTGCAGCGCCTTGACGAGAAAGCGCCGCATGTCGTTGTCGTCTTCGGCCAGCAGGAACTTGGACACGCCGTTCACCCCTGAAATGTCTCGCGCCGCGTCAGTTTGACCTGACGTTACGCCGAGTTCGACTTCTTGTCGCCGGCGGGGTAAATTCGAAGTGAAGGCAAGCCCCCCTCTTCACAAATACCCCGTCCCGCGGCCATCATGGGACAGCACCCGAAATTCTGGCAATACTTCCTGGAGTTGTGCGCTCTTGACAGCCCGCCTCGCCGATCATGTGGACCCGGCATTCGAGGTCCTCTCTCCGGTCGAGAACACGGTGCCCTTCGTGTTCAACTCCCCCCATTCCGGTCGTGTCTATCCCCGCGCCTTCGTAGAGCAGGCACGGCTCGATTTTGCCAGCCTGAGGCGCTCCGAGGACAGCTTCGTCGATGAATTGTTCCTCGACGTGGTAAATGCCGGCGCGCCGCTGATGCGGGCGCTGTTCCCGCGCTCCTTCGTCGATCTCAACCGCGAGCCCTACGAGCTCGATCCGCGGATGTTCGACGGCCGGCTGCCGCCGTTCGTCAACACCCGCTCGGTGCGGGTGTCGGGCGGTCTCGGCACCATCGCCCGGGTGGTGGGCGACGCGCAGGAGATCTATCCGCGCCGGCTGTCGGTGGACGAGGGGCTGCAGCGCATCGAGACCTATTACAAGCCCTATCACCGCGCCCTGCGCCGGCTGCTGGACCGGGTCCAGGCGCGGTTCGGCGCGGCGGTGCTGGTGGATTGCCATTCCATGCCCTCGTCCTCGATCCGCGACGAGGTGGCCCGCGCGGACCTGGTCATCGGCGACCGCTTCGGCACCAGCTGCTGCCATACCGTGACCATTGCGCTGGAAGAGGGGCTGCGGGCGCGCGGCTATGCGGTCGCGCGCAACAAGCCCTATGCCGGCGGCTACATCACCGAGCACTACGGCAGCCCCGCCACCGGCCTGCATGCGGTGCAGGTGGAGGTCAACCGGGGGCTGTACATGGACGAGGCGGTCTATGCCCGCAGCTCTGGCTTCGCCGCGCTCCGCAAGGATCTGGCCGAGGTGATGGGCGAGGTGTTCGTCGCCCTGAGCGGCCGCTTCGCGCTGCCGCGCGCCGCCGCGGAGTGATGGGTGCGGGCGATTGATTTTCACGCGGCGGCGTAGTTCTGCCTTGCGTTTTTCGAATGGCAGATATACCAATTTGCCGCCGCCGGCCGTTATCGACGCAGCGTCACCGCTCATCCCGCTCCAGCGCGGATGAAGGCGGCGATTTTGCATTGGCTACATTCCTGCGGCTTAGCCCCTGGACGATACCGTGCGCGGATGCTGCGTTTTGGTGGCAGACCCGGCGCCGTCATGCGCCGTTGGATGACGGCAACGGGCGATTGAAGGGGCGTTAGAGGCAAGCCTGCGCCACAAGCAGGGGCCCAAAAAGAAAGAGGCCGTCCGCGAAAGCGAACGGCCCAAGTCTAGGGAGGAAACGCCCAAGGAGGGCAGCGATACAGCGACGCCAATCGCCATATCGCAACGCAACAATAAGCCAGTGCAACGCGAAAAATCAAGAGCCAGTTCGATACTCCTTGTAATTTTTATCAACTGATTGAGTTTGCATGCATTCTGGTCGGTCGTTGCCGGCCTGCGGCGGCCTCTTCCGCCCTTCGATCGTGGCAAATCCCTGGTGCGATGCCAGATGCCTGAGCCTGGCGGTGACCGGAGCACTCTGCGCCCGCGCTCGATTCGAGGCGGCGGCGCAAGCGTGGTTCTCCACCACCGGCGCGGGACGCAGGCGCGGTTTTCGGGATCGGAAGCGGGGGAGATCGAAGGCCGCGGGCAGCGCCACTGGGCGCGCGCTGGAGGCCGGGCCGCCTGAACAGCCGGGCGCACAAAAAGAAAGGGCCCTCACGAGGATATCGGAGAGGCCCAAGTCTAGGGAGGAAACGCCCAAGGAGGGCAGCGGCACTGCAGCAAGCAATGCCGCGCCGCATCAATATGCGGAAGTTCGGCTGCGACGACAATGGTGTGACGCGCCGATTGTTTGTGCAAACGTACAAATTTTTTATCTCACATCTCCAGTGCGTTGATCTGCACAGCGGTCCCCTGCGCAAGAATCGCGCAGGGCATGCGGCCGTCCGCGCCACGATGTGCGCCGCACGGCCGGCGGTGGGAGGTGGCCTCGATCCTAATGCGATGCCCGGCCGCCGCGGCGCCCGCGTCCCGATGCCTCTTGGCAAGGCCGGCCTCACAGGCTTTTCTCTGCCCGCCGATGCCCGCGCATCCTCCGGACCCGCCATGGAGCCGCAATGACCGCCGTCGCCTTCGATGACTTCGTCCACCAGCTCGCGACCGTTTCGGGCGAAGCCATCCTGCCCTTCTTCCGCACCGCCCTCGGGGTGGAGGACAAGAGCCGCGGCCGGGCCTTCGATCCGGTGACCCAGGCCGATCGCGCCGCCGAGCAAGCGATGCGGAACCTGATCCGCAAGACCTTTCCGGACCACGGGATCATCGGCGAGGAGTTCGACAACCTGAACACCGATTCGCCCTATGTCTGGGCGCTCGATCCCATCGACGGGACCAAGTCCTTCATCGCCGGCCTGCCGGCCTGGGGCACTTTGATCGGCCTCCTGAAGGAGGGTGATCCGGTCTATGGCATGATGCACCAGCCCTTCATCGGCGAGCGCTTCTTCGGCGACGGCGGGGTGGCGCGCTATCGCGGACCGGCCGGGGAGCGCATCCTCGGCGCGCGCGACTGCCGCCGGCTGGAGGACGCCATTCTCTTCACCACCAGCCCACGGCTCATGAACGCCGCCGACCGCGCCGCCTTCAGCGCGGTGGAGGAGGAGGTGAAGCTCTCGCGCTACGGCGGCGACTGCTACGCCTATTGCATGATCGCCGCCGGCCTCGTCGACCTCGTCATCGAGACCGAGCTGCAGGACCACGACGTCATCGCCCTGGTCCCCATCATCGAGGGCGCGGGCGGGGTGATCACGAGCTGGGAGGGCGGCCCGGCCACCGGCGGCGGACGGGTGGTGGCGGCGGGCAGCCGCGCCGTGCACGAGGCGGCCCTGAAGCGCCTGCACGGCGGCTGAACACCGCTCGAAGTCCGCGACCCGGGCGTTGCCCATCCGCCGGTGGCCGGCTGGTCGGCGCACGCCCCGGGAGCCGCCGCGCCCGTCGCAGGGCAGCGCCGCTCAGATCACCGGGGTGCCGGGGATGAAGGCGTCGAAGGCGGCCCAGAACTGGGCGCGGAAGATGTCCCGCTCCATCAGGATCTCGTGCCGCGCCGCGGGCACCACCACATGGGCGCCGGCGATCAGCCGGGCGGAGAGCCGCTCGATGGCGGCATTGGAGACCAGCCGCTCCCGCCCGGCCGCCACCATCAGCAGCGGCTGGCGGATGCGGGCCATGGCCTCCGGCCGCTCCAGCTCGGCCATGGCGCCGAAGGCGGCATTCAGCCAGCCGACGGTGGGCGCACCCAGCGCCAGCTCCGGGCCGGCCCGCACCACCTGCGCCGCCCGCTCGAACCGGGTCTCGTCGGAGGTCAGCGGATTGTCGGCGAACGGCATCTCGGTCACCGGCCGCGCCGTGCCGCCGGGCACGAAGGCGCGGGCGAAGCCGAGCCCGGAAAGTGTCGCGATGGCGCCGCGGCTCAGCTCCGGCATCGGCACCACGTCGAGCCCCAGCATGGGCGCGCTGAGCACCATGCGGTCGAACCAGCGCCGCCCGCCGAGCACCGCATGCAGCATCACCGCCCCGCCCATGGAGTGGGCGAGGGCGAAGTGGGGCGCCGGGCAATCCGGCAGCATCACCTCGCGGGCGAAGGCGTCGAGGTCGGCGAGATAGTCGGAGAAGCGGCGCACGTGGCCCTTGCGCCGGTTGGACAACAGATGCTGCGAGCCGCCCTGGCCGCGCCAGTCCAGGATGGCGACGGCGAAGCCGCGGGCGCGCAGCTCGCGCACCACCTCGAAATACTTCTCGATGAAGTCGGCCCGGCCGGGAAAGATCGCCACCGTGCCCTTGAGCCCGCTCTCGGGCATCCAGCGGGCGAAGCGCAGGCGCACCTTGTCGGCGGTCACGATCTCCCCGGCCACCGCGCCGGGCGGCACCGGATTGCTCGGAATGGAGATCAGCGTCATGCCATCCGGTCGGTTGGGCTCTGCGGCGGGAGGGGGCCCCCGCCCACCCGGGTACACGCCCCGCCACCCCCCCCCCACCGCCGCGGCGCGCGGGGCTGGCGGCGGGCCTTGACGCGCCGGGCGCCGGTTCCCACATCCCCGAAAGCGCCGGTCATCGCGACGGCGCGATCCCCGGACCCGGCCCTTCGGCGGGTCCTGCATGTCGCTTCGAAGGAGGATATGCCATGCGTACGTTCGACTTGTCTCCCCTGTACCGCAACACCGTCGGCTTCGACCGGCTGCTCTCGCTGCTCGACACCGTCGGCGGCGTCGATGCGGCCCCCACCTATCCGCCCTACAATATCGAGCGCACCGGCGAGAACGCCTACCGCATTTCGGTGGCAGTGGCCGGCTTCACCGATGCCGATCTCGGCATCGAGGTGAAGGAGAGCACCCTCACTTTGCGCGGCGAGAAGGCCGCCGAGGAGAAGTCGCCCTCCGCCCATGTGCTTCACCGCGGCATCGCCGCGCGCAGCTTCGAGCGACGCTTCCAGCTCGCCGACCATGTGGAGGTGAAGGGCGCGGTGCTCGAGAACGGGCTGCTGCACGTGGATCTGGTGCGCAACATTCCCGAGGCCAAGAAGCCGCGCCTCATTCCCATCGCCACCCCGGGCCAGGCCCAGGCGAAAGTGATCGAGGGCGGCGCGCCCGAGACCTCCCAGGCGGCATGATCCCGCAGTGATTCGGCCGGCCCCGGACCGGGCCTTGCCGGACCGCGCGACACCGACGGCGCCCCCACGGGGCGCCGTTTGCGTTCGCGGCTCCTGCGGGCTCATGCCATCCGCAGCGCCGCGCGGGTCGTCGGGCTCAGGCCCGGTTCTTCTTCAGCGCGAGGCCGAACAGCAAGGTGCCGACGCCGTTGAAGATCAGGTCGAGGCCGAGGAACAGGCCGAGGATGTAGAGCGAGTTCTCGGGCCAGCGGCTGACGATGAGGACGCCCAGCAGCAGGCTGATGGCCCCCGACAGCACGATGAAGAACCAGCCGCTCTCGCCCCGCGCGCCAAGGCCGGCGATGATCTTGAACACGCCGTCCACGCCGATCGCGATGCCGATGAACAGGGTCAGCAGGGCAAGCGTCAGCAGCGGCTGGGAGATCATCAGCGCGCCGGTCGCCAGATAGAGCACGCCCGCCAGCAGCCAGAACAGGAAGCGCCCCCACCCCTTGACCTTGAAGGCGTGGAAGATCTGCACGATGCCGCCGATGATGACGAGGACGCCCACATAGAGCGCCGTCACCACCGAGGCGGTGAGCACGTGCGCCAGGGCGATGAAGCCCAGCACGATGAAGGCGAGGCCCAGGGCGATGAACCAGCCCCGATTGGCGCGCAGGGAGGCCAGGGCGTCCACGGCGGCGGAGGAGGGGGAATTCGCAGACACACTCATGGAACGGTCTCCCGCAGCTTCAGCGCTGCGCTGCCATCATACCGTCCCGCGCCGCCGGCGTAAGGGGAGGGCCTACCGCTGGGCGCAAACGCAAACGGCGCACCCCGCAGGATGCGCCGTTCGCGTCGAGATCGGAAAAAAGAGGGGCTGCGCTCAGCGCGGCGAGGCGGGGGCCGGAACCGGCGCGCCGGCGCTGGCCTGCACCGTGCCGCTCGAGGGCTTGGGCATGATCACAACCTTGGTGCCGACGTTGACGCGGTCGAACAGGTCTTCCACATCCGAGTTCAGCAGGCGGAAGCAGCCCGAGGACACGAACTTGCCGATGGTCTGCGGCTCGTTGGTGCCGTGGATGCGATAGACGGTGCCGCCCAGATAGAGCGCGCGCGCGCCCATCGGGTTGCCCGGGCCGCCGGCCATGAAGCGCGGCAAGTAGGGCTGGCGCTGGATCATCTCGGTGGGCGGCCGCCAATCCGGCCATTCCGCCTTGCGCGAGACCTTCTGGGTGCCGGACCAGGTGAAGCCGTCGCGGCCGACGCCGATGCCGTAGCGGATCGCCTTGCCCGGGGCGGTCACCAGATAAAGATAGGTGTTGGGCGTATCGATGATCACGGTGCCGACGGGCTGGGTGGTCACGTAGTCCACGGTCTGGCGGCGGAAGCGATCCGGCACCGGCTCGGCGGGGTCGACGTTCTCGATGCGCGGGCCGGAGGGGGCTTCCGCGGTGCCCGGCACGACAGCCGCATTCGGCGCGTAGACGCCGGCAGGCGCCGCGGCCGCGGGGGCCGCGCCGTAGCTGGCCTGCCCGGAAGGCTGGCCGTATCCGGCCTGGGCCGGCTGCTGGCCATAAGCGGGCTGGCCATATCCCTGCTGCGCAGGCGCCGGATAGCCCTGCTGCGACGGGTAACCCTGCTGGCCGTAGCCGGCCGGCTGGGGGTGGCCCTGGGGCTGGCTGTAGCCGGGCTGCTGTCCGTAGCCGGCCTGGGCGCCCGCCGGCGGGGCATCGAGCCGCTCCACCTGGTCGCGGGCCGCGCCGCGTGGGTCGGGGCGGGAATAGGGATCGCTGTAGCCGGGAGGAGCCGACTCGTACCGTCCGCCGACACTGCCCGGAGGCACGTCGCCCTGCAGCGTGCCGGTCTCTTCCTCTTCCGCGGCGGCACCCGGGAGGGTGTAGCCGGAGTTCGCCTGCTGGCCGTAATACTGGCCAAACGCCGGCGCGCAAAGGAAAGATGCCCCGAAGGCGGCGGAGAGGATGAGGGTGTGGCGCAACGTCATGATTTTGGTGTTAGCCCTGAAACGTGACGAAATTGGAAACGGTGAAGAATTTTTCCTTAACCGCCCGCCGGATCGTCGCAAGCGCCGGCAATCCGGCTCCCGCGCTGAAGCATCTCACCGTGTGGGACGAAGCGCTGAAGCGCTTCAAAACCCTGGTTCAGGTGCGCCTTTGCCGATGGATGCGCCGGTCACCGGACGCCACCCGACCGGCCGCCCCGCACGACGTTCCGTCGCAGCAGTGCCGGCTGCCGCATTTGCTCTATCGCGCGCCTGCCCCACCGACAACCGACGCGGATGCAACGCCGCATCTTGTGAAGCGCATAGCCCTTGCCGGCCGGGCGGCGGGGCGGAAAAGGTCCTTGACCGAATCCCGAAAGGATATAAGCATATCTTTATGTCCATCAGCGGCGCGCCCGAATCCCTGCCTTTCTCCCTTGCGCTCGACGGCCTCAAGGCCGCCGGCGAGGAGACGCGCCTGCGCCTTCTGGCGGTGCTGGGCGAGGCCGAGCTGACGGTTTCCGATCTCACCGAGATCCTGGGCCAGTCGCAGCCGCGCATCTCTCGCCATCTGAAGCTCCTGGCGGAAGCCGGGCTGGTGGCGCGCCACCGCGAGGCGAGCTGGGTCTTCTATCGCCGCGCCACCGAGGGTCCGGCGCGGGCGCTCGCCGGCGCCCTGGCCGGCCTGCTGGACCGGACGGACGCCGTCCTCGCCGGCGACCGCGAGCGGCTGGAGGCGGTCCGCGCTGCCAGGGCCGCGGCTGCCCGGGCCTATTTCGACGCCCATGCCCGCCAGTGGGACGAGATCCGCCGCCTGCACGTCCCGGAGGCTGCGGTGGAGGCGGCGGTGCGCGCCGCGCTGCTGGAGGCGCCGGTGGGCGCGCTGCTCGATCTCGGCACCGGCACCGGCCGGATGCTGGAGCTGCTCGCCCCCGACATCGAGCGCGGCCTCGGGCTCGACCTGTCGCCGGCCATGCTGGCAGTGGCCCGGGCCAACCTGGAGCGGGCCGGAGCCCGCCATTGCCTGGTGCGGCAGAGCGACATCTATGCGGTGCCGGCGCCGCGCGAGACCTTCGATGCGGTGATCATTCACCAGGTGCTGCATTATCTCGACGATGCGGGCCGCGCCGTGAAGGAGGCCGCCCGGGTGCTGCGCCCCGGCGGCCGCCTGCTGGTGGTGGACTTCGCCCCGCACGACTTGGAATTCCTGCGCGAGAGCCATGCCCATCGGCGGCTCGGCTTCCCGCGCGAGACGGTGGACGCCTATCTGGAGCAGGCCGGGCTCGAGCCGCTGCGCCACCAGATGCTGGCGCCGGAACGAGGAGAGGGGCTCACCGTGTCGCTGTGGCTCGCGCGCGACCCGCGGCCGCGCGCCGCGGCTGCGGTGACGGTCCCTGCGGCGGAGCTGGGGCGGGAGGTGGCGTAATGATCGTGCGTGCGAGCCGCGAGACCGGGCGGTCCCCGGTGTCTGTCTCCTTCGAGTTCTTCCCGCCCAAGACGGCGGAGATGGAGGAGACCCTGTGGGCCTCCATCGATCGGCTGGCGCCGCTGGCTCCGGAATTCGTCTCGGTCACCTACGGCGCCGGCGGCTCCACCCGCGAGCGCACCCATGCGACCGTCGCCCGGATCGCCCGCGAGACCGTCCTCGCGCCGGCGGCGCACCTGACCTGCGTCGCCGCCAGCCGCGACGAGATCGACGAGGTGGTGAAAGGCTATGCCCGCGACGGCATCCGCCACATCGTCGCCCTGCGCGGCGATCCGGTGAGCGGGGTGGGTACGCCCTATCTCCCGCATCCGCACGGCTATGCCCATGCCTGCGACCTGGTGGCCGGCATCAAGCGGCTCGGCGATTTCGAGGTGTCGGTGTCGGCCTATCCGGAAAAGCATCCGGAGAGCCCGAGCCTCGATGCCGACATCGACTATCTGAAGGCCAAGGTGGACGCCGGCGCGGGCCGGGCCATCACCCAGTTCTTCTTCGAGAACGACGTCTATTTCCGCTATCTCGACAAGGTGCGCGCCCGCGGCATCGACATCCCTGTGGTGCCGGGCCTGCTGCCGGTCACCAATTTCAAGCAGGCCTCGAACTTCGCCACCCGCACCGGCGCCAGCGTGCCGGGATGGCTGCTGAAGCGGTTCGAGGGACTGGACGACGATCCCGAGACCCGCAAGCTCATCGCCGCCGCGGTGGCCGCCGAGCAGGTGATGGACCTGGTTGATCGCGGCGTCACCCACATCCATTTCTACACCTTGAACCGGGCCGACCTCGTCTACGCCATCTGCCACCTGCTGGGGCTGCGGCCGCAGGCGGCGACGGCCGCGGCGCCCCAGGCGCTGGCGGTCTGAGGAGAGCGGGACATGACGGACCAGAACCTCGTGCCGAGCGCGCTCCGGCAGGCGCGGACGATGCGGGCGGCGCCCGTCCGTCTGTCCAGGCCTGCGGCCCGACATCCTTGAACCGACTTCCCGGATGCCCCCCTTGGGCGCACCCGGGACATCATTTTTGACCGAGGCGGCCTGCGGGCCGGATTGTCCGATGCCTGTTTCCAAGTCTGCCCCTACTGCCACCAATCCCCGCGCCGACGTGGGGGAGGCCCTCGCGGCGGCCGCCGGCGAGCGGATCCTGGTGCTCGACGGCGCCATGGGCACCATGATCCAGGCCCTGAAGCTGGACGAGGCCGGCTATCGCGGCGACCGGTTCAAGGACTGGCCGCAGGATGTGAAGGGCAACAACGACCTTCTCAGCCTCACCCAGCCGGATGCGGTGCGCGCGATCCATCTGGAATATTTCCGCGCCGGCGCCGACATCGTCGAGACCAACACCTTTTCCAGCACCACCATCGCCCAGGCCGACTACGGCATGGAGGCGCTGGCCTACGAGCTGAACTTCGAGAGCGCCCGCCTCGCCCGCGAGGCGGGGGACCTCGCCGAGGCCGAGGACGGCCGCCGCCGGTTCGTCGCCGGCGCCTTCGGCCCCACCAACCGCACCGCCTCCATCTCGCCGGACGTGAACGATCCGGGCTTCCGCGCCATCACCTTCGACGAGCTGGCCGTCGCCTATGGCGAGCAGGCCCGCGGCCTCATCGCCGGCGGGGCGGACATCCTGCTGGTGGAGACGGTGTTCGACACCCTGAACGCCAAGGCGGCGCTGTTCGCCATCGAGGGCCTGTTCGACGAGCTCGGCTTCCGCCTGCCGGTGATGATCTCGGGCACCATCACGGATCTCTCGGGCCGTACCCTGTCGGGGCAGACGCCCACCGCCTTCTGGTACTCGCTGCGCCATGCCGAGCCGTTCTCCATCGGCCTCAACTGCGCCCTCGGGGCCAAGGAGATGCGCGCCCATATCGCCGAATTGTCGCGGGTGTCGGACACCCTGGTCTGCGCCTACCCCAATGCCGGCCTGCCCAACGAGTTCGGCCTCTATGACGAGAGCCCGGAGGCGATGGCGGCGCTGGTGGGCGAGTTCGCCCAATCGGGGCTGGTGAACATCGTCGGCGGCTGCTGCGGCACCACGCCGGACCATATCCGCGCCGTCGCCGAGGCGGTGCGGGACAAGCCGCCGCGCCCCCTGCCGGAGCTGCCCGCGCGCCTGCGCCTCTCCGGCCTCGAGCCGTTCGAGCTGACCCCCGAGATCCCGTTCGTGAACGTGGGCGAGCGCACCAACGTCACCGGCTCGGCCCGCTTCCGCAAGCTCATCACCAACGGCGACTTCCCCGCCGCCCTCGCGGTCGCCCGCGACCAGGTGGAGAACGGCGCCCAGGTCATCGACATCAACATGGACGAGGGGCTGCTCGACAGCGAGGCGGCCATGGGCACCTTCCTCAACCTCGTCGCCGCCGAGCCGGACATCGCCCGGGTGCCGGTGATGGTGGACTCATCCAAGTGGGAGGTGATCGAGGTCGGGCTGAAGCGGATCCAGGGCAAGGGGATCGTCAACTCCATCTCCATGAAGGAGGGGGAGGAGGCCTTCCGCGAGAAGGCCCGCCTGGTGCGCCGCTACGGCGCCGCGGTGGTGGTGATGGCCTTCGACGAGACCGGCCAGGCCGATACCTTCGCCCGCAAGACCGAAATCTGCGCCCGCGCCTACCGCATCCTGACCCAGGAGCTGGGCTTCCCGCCCGAGGACGTCATCTTCGACCCCAATGTGTTCGCGGTGGCGACCGGGATCGAGGAGCATGCCGGCTACGGCGTCGACTTCATCGAGGCGACCCGCTGGATCCGCGAGAACCTGCCCCACGCCCATATTTCGGGCGGCGTCTCCAACCTCTCCTTCTCCTTCCGCGGCAACGAGCCCCTGCGCGAGGCGATGCACGCGGTGTTCCTGCTCCACGCCATCAAGGCCGGCATGGACATGGGCATCGTCAATGCCGGCCAGCTCGCGCTCTATGACGAGATCGAGCCCGCTCTGCGCGAGGCCTGCGAGGACGTGGTGCTGAACCGCCGTCCGGACGCCACCGAGCGCCTCCTGGCGCTGGCCGAGGGCGTGCGCGGCCAGGGCCGGGAGAAGAAGGAGGCCGATCTCACCTGGCGCACCTGGCCGGTGGCCAAGCGGCTGGAGCATGCTCTCGTCAACGGCATCACCGACTTCGTCGAGGCCGACACCGAGGAGGCGCGGCAGGCCGCCGAGCGCCCGCTGCACGTCATCGAGGGCCCGCTGATGGCCGGCATGAATGTGGTCGGCGACCTGTTCGGCGCCGGCAAGATGTTCCTGCCGCAGGTGGTGAAGTCGGCGCGGGTGATGAAGCAGGCGGTGGCCTGGCTGATGCCCTTCATGGAAGAGGAGAAGGCCCGCACCGGCGTCTCCGCCGCCTCGGCCGCCGGCCGGATCCTGATGGCGACGGTGAAGGGCGATGTCCACGACATCGGCAAGAACATCGTCGGCGTCGTGCTCCAGTGCAACAATTACGAGGTCATCGACCTCGGGGTGATGGTGCCGGCGGCCAAGATCCTGGAGATCGCAAAGACCGAGAAGGTGGACGTGATCGGCCTCTCCGGCCTCATCACCCCCTCGCTTGACGAGATGGTGAACGTCGCCGCCGAGATGGAGCGCGAGGGCTTTGCCGTGCCGCTGCTGATCGGCGGGGCGACCACCTCGCGGGTCCACACCGCGGTGAAGATCGCCCCGCAATATGCCCGCGGCCAGGCGGTGTACGTCACCGATGCCAGCCGGGCGGTGGGGGTGGTCTCCAACCTGCTGAACGCCGAGACCAAGCCGGGCTACGTGGCCGACATCCGCGCCGAATACGCCAAGCTCGCCGAGGCCCACGCCCGGGCCGACGCCGCCAAGCAGCGCCTGCCGCTGGAGAAGGCGCGGGCCAATGCCCTGAAGCTCGATTTCACCAGCGCGCCTCCGGTGAAGCCGCCGGTGCTCGGGATCCAGGTGCTGGACGATTACGACCTCGCCGACCTGGTCCCGTTCATCGACTGGACGCCCTTCTTCCAGTCCTGGGAGCTCACCGGGCGCTATCCGGCCATCCTCTCCGACCCGGCGGTGGGCGAGGCGGCGCGCAGCCTGTTCGCCGATGCCCAGGCGATGCTGGAGAAGATGGTGGCCGAGAAGTGGGTGCGGGCCCGCGCCGTGTTCGGCTTCTGGGCGGCCAACGCGCTGGGCGACGACATCGTCCTGTTCCGCGACGATACCCGCGTGACCCCGCTCGCCACCCTGCACACCCTGCGCCAGCAACTCGCCCGGCGCGAGGGCCGCTTCAACCTGGCGCTGTCCGATTACGTGGCGCCGCTGGAGAGCGGCGTTCCCGATTATGTGGGGGCGTTCGCGGTCACCGCCGGCATCGGCGAGGAAGAGCGGGTGGCGGCGTTCAAGGCCAAGGGCGACGACTACTCCGCCATCCTCCTGAAGGCGCTGTGCGACCGGTTCGCCGAGGCCTTCGCCGAGCGGCTGCACCAGCGGGTGCGGACCACCTATTGGGGCTATGCGCCCGAAGAGACGCTCGCCAACGACGAGCTCATCGCCGAGCGCTATCGCGGCATCCGCCCGGCGCCGGGCTATCCGGCCCAGCCCGACCATACCGAGAAGGCGACCCTGTTCCGCATCCTCGATGCCACCGCCAAGGCCGGCATCACCCTGACGGAGAGCTTCGCCATGTGGCCGGGGGCGGCGGTGTCCGGGCTCTATCTCGGCCATCCCGAGGCGGTCTATTTCGGCGTCGGCCGGATCGAGCGGGACCAGGTGGAGGACTATGCCGCCCGCAAGGGCTGGACCCCGGCCAAGGCCGAGCGCTGGCTCGCCCCCATCCTCAACTACGACCCGGGCCGCCGCGCCGCGGCGGAGTGAGGGCTGGCACCCCGATCCGAGCATTCCGGATCGGGCGGGCAGGACGCAGGTTGGCGCCGCGGGCATCCGCGGCATCGCGGGAACCGCGCGCGATCCGCCGAATATTGCCTGGGCCGCCGCGCTGCGGGACGCGCCTCAGGGATGGCGTGGCGCTCAGCGATCCGGGGCCGGCGGGCGGCGCACGCAGCGAAAGCCCACATGGCTGGTGGAGGTATCGACCGGCTCGGCGTGACGGGCGGCGGGCCGATAGCGCCGGCAATAGTTGGGCGCGCACAGGTGGGAGCCGCCCTTCAGCACCTTCTGCGGTATGCGGGCCCCGGCCTGAACCGCGGCGTAGCTCGCCTCCACGTCGCCGCCCCTCGGGTTGCGGGGCACGCAGCAGGCCTTCGGCGCATCCTCCGGATGGCGGGTGGACCACCAGTCGCAGGTCCATTCCCAGACGTTGCCGATCATGTCGTGGAGGCCGTAGCCGTTGGGCGGAAAGGCCTTCACCGGCGAGGTCCGGGTGAAGCCGTCCTCGGCGAGGTTCTCGAACGGGAACGCGCCCTGCCAGGTATTGGCCATGTGGCGGCCGCCGGGGGTGAGGGCGTCGCCCCAGGCGAACTCGGCGCCGTCGAGGCCGCCGCGGGCCGCATATTCCCATTCCGCCTCGGTGGGCAGCGCCTTGCCGGCCCACAGGGCATAGGCTTCGGCATCCGCGTAGGCGACATGCACCACCGGATGATCGTCCATCCCCTTGATAGTGCTTCCCGGGCCGTAGGGCCGGCGCCAGTTGGCGCGGAAGCGGAACTCCCACCATTGCAGATGGTCGTCCAGCCACACCGGATGGTCGGGCGGGCTGAAGACGAGGGAGCCCGCCTTCAGCATCTCCGGCCGGGCGCCGGGATAGTCCCGGATGTCCGGCGCGATCTCGGCCAGGGTGAGGTAGCCGGTGGCCTCGACGAAGGCCCGGAACTGGGCGTTGGTCACCGGCGTCTCGTCCATCAGGAAGCTGTCCACGCTCACGCGGTGGACCGGGCGCTCTTCCGCATAATGGTCGTTCGACCCCATGCGGAAGGTCCCGCCGGCAATGAGGATCATCGGCGGCTCGGCCGGTGCCCCGGGGCGCCGGCCTGTTCCTGCGGTCATGGTGCGCATGCGACCCTCACCCGTGCTGCGGCCCGGCGGACGCCGGTCATACCAAAGGCCCGCGAGCGTGTCTCGGAGCCTCTGGCGACGCCCGCGCGGCGCTTGATGGTATCAGTTGCCCACCGCGTTCTTGAGCTGCTCCTCGATCTTGGTGAGGTTGAACGAGCCGGGGCTCTGGCTCGGCGGATAGTCCTTCATGGTGGCGAGGAACTTGGCCGCCATCCCCTGGATCGGCACGATCACGAACACCCGGTCGATGAACCAGTCATTGTAGGTGTTGGAATTGTGCTGCGCCCGCTCGAACGGGTCACGGCGCAGGTTGAACAGCAGCGGCACGCGCAGCTCGGTGAAGGGCTCGCGCCACACCCCGAACGCCTGGCCGCGGTTTTCCAGGAACACCACCTTCCAGTCCTTGTAGCGGGCGGCGACGATCTGGCCGTCGTCGTTCACGTACCAGAACTCGTTGCGCGGCGAGTCGCTGGCCTTGCCGGTGAGGTAGTCGAGCTGGTTGTAGCCATCGATGTAGTTGCGGTAGCGGCGGCCGTTCAGGGCGAGCCCGCCCAGCAGCTTCTCCTTGATGTCCGGCAGGCCGGCCACCGCAGCGAAGGTGGGCAGCCAGTCCTCGTGGGCGAGGATGCCGTACAGCGTCGTGCCGGCGGGGAAGCGGCCCGGCCAGCGCACGAAGGCCGGCACCCGGAAGGCGCCTTCCCAGTTGGAGTTCTTCTCGCTGCGGAACGGGGTGGTGCCGGAATCCGGCCAGGTGTTGTAGTGGGGGCCGTTGTCGGTCGAGTAAAGCACGATGGTATCGTTGGCGAGGCCGAGGTCGTCGATGAGCTTCAGCAGCTCGCCCACCTGTCCGTCATGCTCCACCATGCCGTCCGAATACTCGTCCTGGCCGGACTTGCCGCGGTTTTCCGGCTTCACATGGGTGCGGAAATGCATCCGGGTAGCGTTCCACCAGGTGAAGAAGGGCTTTCCGGCCTGCACCTGGCGCGTGATGAAGTCCTTGGCCTTGCCGAGGGTCTCGGCGTCCACCGTCTCCATGCGCTTCTTGGTCAGCGGGCCGGTGTCCTCGATCCGCCCGTCGGCGAAGGAATGGATCACGCCGCGCGGGCCGAACCGCTTCCGGAACTCCGGATCCTTCGGGTAGTCCTCGTTCTCCGGCTCCTCCTCGGCATTGAGGTGGTAGAGATTGCCGAAGAACTCGTCGAAGCCGTGCTGGGTCGGCAGGTGCTCGTCGCGGTCGCCCTGGTGGTTCTTGCCGAACTGGCCGGTGGCGTAGCCCTGGGACTTGAGCACGGTCGCCATGGTCACGTCGGTCTTCTGCCAGCCCTGGGCGGCGCCGGGCAGGCCCACCTTGGTCATTCCGGTGCGCACCGGCACGTTGCCGCCGATGAAGGCGGCGCGGCCGGCGGTGCAGCTCTGCTGGCCGTAATAGTCGGTGAACGCGATGCCTTCGCGGGCGATGCGGTCGATGTTCGGCGTGCGGTAGCCCATCATGCCGCGACTGTTGTGGCTGATGTTCCAGGTGCCGATATCGTCGCCCCAGATGACGAGGATGTTGGGCGGACGGCCGGAGCTGGCCGCCGGCCGCTGCGCCTGTCCCTGCGCTTGTGGCTGTCCCTGGGGCTGCGCCTGGGCGACCTGGGCGGGCGTGGCCGCGCCGAGGGCGGAGGCGGCGGCCAGGGTGGTGCCGCCCAGCAAAATCTTGCGCCGGCTGAGGTTGGTCTCCTCGCTCGGGCCGTTTTGGCTTTGCTTGTCCATGGCGTCCTTCCTTTTCATTTGGCACCGCGCTCCTTTTCCGCGTCGGGACGGTGTCGGTTGCCTGCACGGTCGTCTTGTGGCGGCGCGTCTTTCCGCAGGCGAAGACGTATTGGAGGCCTTGTGTCAGGCGTCGGGCGGCCATGAGCAACTGCATGTCGAGGCCATTCGGCGACCCGCTTTACAAGACCCTGTAAAGAACTCTGCGTCTTTTCGGTCTGTATTCGCTAGCTGATCTCAGATCAGGGCCATGAGTCTGGCGGCGGCGTGTTCCCGGTCGGCCCGCGCGGCGGCAGAGCGGCACCCTGCCCGGCACGGTCGAGGGCCGGGGCCGTCTATATAAGGACAGAGAATCCGTCTCCGCTCAACAGCCGATGGGGCGTTCCGGCGGGGTGCCGAACCGCCATCTGGCTCCCATCCTCGAACCGGTCGTTGGGGCCCCGCACACGTTGAAACCGGCCAAAGCCCGCCCCCGCCGGGCGGGTCGTCTCCGGCACCTGGGCCGCGGTATCCGAACATGGCAGGCTTGCTGCCGGCGGGCGTGCCTGCAATGTTCGTCCACACCGTGTCTCTAGCGGGTGGGTGGGATGAAGAATGGTCGAAATGAGCCAATTCCCGACATTCTGCGCGCCCAGACCATCGCCCCCCTGGACCAGATCGGCTGGCTGGCCGGCGAGGGGGAGGCGTTCCGCGCCTGGGCGGCGCAGGCCGGCCGGTGGCGGGTCTATGATGCCGGCCAGGTGATCTATACCGCGGGCGATGCCTCGGACGGCATCTACGGGCTTGGGTCCGGCGTGCTGGAGCTCTCCTTGCCGCTGGTGGGCGGCGAGCCCGTCCTCCTGCACCTCGCGGAGACCGGCTTCTGGATCGGCGACGCGGCCGAACTGGCCCGCGTGCCACGGGCGGTCAGCCTCGCCGCCGCCTCGCGCTGCCGCCTGCTGCACCTGCCCAGCCACAGGATCCATGCTTTGCTGGCGGCCAGCCCCGAGCACTGGAGCGCCTTCTACCGCCTCAGCATGATCAACGCCATGACCGCGAGCCGGCACCTCTCCGAGGCGCTGGCGCTGACGGTACGCGCCCGGGTGTGCCGGCATCTGCTGCGCCTTGCCGAGGCGCGCAGCGTGGTGGAGATCACCCAGGACGACCTCGCCCGGCTGGTGGGGGTGGCGCGCGGCACGCTGCGCCGCTGCCTCGC
>CALMSN010000198.1 GCA_937872325.1 uncultured Xanthobacter sp.
TGCGAACCGGCCTCTTGGCGGCGCCCGCCGGTATCGGCAAGGTGGAGCACGGCAGCCACGTCGACGGGGTTTTTCTCGAAGCGGAACGGGTGGGCCGGCCATTGCGAGCATTGCGGGCGGCCGACTTCGTGATGCCCGAGGGGTTCGGCGAGGTGGGGCGGCGCCGCTACCACGGCATTGCGAGCCTATATCCGCAGAGCGAGAATCGGGCGGTTCTCACCGGGGTTGCGGGCCTGTGCCTTCATGGCGCCCGCGGGGTTGGGCGAGGTCGAGCGCCGTCGTCGTCAACTTTGCGGGCCGGCGCCGTCGTGGCGTCCGCCGGTTTCGGCGAGTTGGAGCGCCGTTGCTAAGAAGAGAGCGAGCCCATCTCCGCAAAGCGGCGATAGGGCGGTTCTCGTCAGTATTGCGGGTCTAAGCCTTCGCGGCGACCGAGGGCGTCGACGAGGGGAAGCGCCGCAGCTACGACGGCAGCATCTTTCTCGAAGCGGAATAGGGCGGCCATCGCCAGCCTTGTGGGCCGGCGCGGCACACGGCCGCGCGCCAAGCGCGGCCCCTGACACAATCGGCCCCGGCGCTCGACCGATTCCGGTCGCATTCCGCCGAGCGTCGCGCTGGCCTCGCCAAAATCATCTCTGCCGCCGCGGGCATCAGCCCTCAGAGCGGATGATGACGTCCATCAGCTCGGCCACCTTGCGGCGCTGGTCCTCGGCGTCGCCGGAGCGGATGGCGTGCTCGACGCAATGGCCGACATGGTCGCGCAGCACCTCCTGCTCCACCTTCTTCAGGGCGGCGCGGACGGCCAGGACCTGGGTAATGACATCGATGCAGTAGCGGTCCTCCTCCACCATGCGGGAGAGGCCGCGCACCTGGCCTTCGATGCGGCTGAGACGTTTGAGCACATGCTCTTTGGCGGGACTGCGCATGCCTTGAAATATACCCCCCATGGGTATATCTCACAAGTCATTCCCGGACGCGGCCAGGGTGCCCGCACCACGGCCTCGCGTCCATTGCGCATTGTCCCGGAGCCTTGCCATGGCACAGATGCCGTCCCCGCCCCCCGCCGCCGGATCCTGCTGCGGCGGCCACGGCGCGAAGGCGCTGCCGGCGGAGGTCGACCCGGTCTGCGGCATGACGGTGGACCCTGCCACCGCCAAAGCGTCGAGCACCCACGCCGGCCGGACCTATTATTTCTGCTGCAACGGCTGCAAGACCAAGTTCGAGGCCGACCCCGCCGGCTACCTGGCGAAGGCCGAGGCCCCGGCGCCGAAGGCACTGGAGATCGACCCTGTCTGCGGCATGACGGTGGATCCCGCGACCGCGAAGGCGACGAGCGTGCACGCCGGGCGGACCTATTATTTCTGCTGCAACGGCTGCAAGACCAAGTTCGAAGCCGACCCCGCCGGCTACCTCGCGAAAGCCGAGGTCCCCGCGCCGAAGGCGCTGGAGACGGACCCGGTCTGCGGCATGACCGTGGACCCCGCCACCGCCAAGTTCCGCACACCCTACAAGGGGCGGATGGTCCATTTCTGCTCGGCGGGCTGCAAGACCAAGTTCCAGGCCGATCCCGCCGCCTATGCCGACCGGATCGGCGTGCCGCCGGCTGCTCCTGCGGCTCCCAGGGCTCCCGCGGCTGCGCCGGCGGCAGGGGGATGCTGCGGCGGGGCGGATCATGCCCATGGGCACCATGCCCACGCGGTGGAAAAGGACCCGGTCTGCGGCATGGATGTTGATCCGGCCACCGCCACGCATCGCTCCAGCTACCAGGGCAAGCCGGTCTTCTTCTGCTGCGCCGGCTGCAAGACCAAGTTCGACGGCGATCCCGAGCGCTATCTCGGCGGCAAGGTGGTGGTGGAGGCCCCGGTTCCCGAGGGCACCGTATACACCTGCCCGATGGATCCGCAGATCCGCCAGATCGGCCCGGGCATCTGCCCCATCTGCGGCATGGCGCTGGAGCCGGAGATCGTCACCCTCGACGACGGCCCCAACGAGGAGCTGGTGGACATGACCCGCCGGTTCTGGATCGGCCTCGCGCTGACCCTGCCGGTGTTCGTGCTGGAGATGGGCCAGCACCTCTTCGGCCTCACCCTCGTGGCGCAGCCATGGTCCACCTACATCCAGTTCGCGCTTGCGACACCGGTGGTGCTGTGGGTCGGCAAGCCCTTCTTCGAGCGCGGCATCGCCTCGCTGAAGACCGGCAACCTCAACATGTTCACCCTCATCGCCATGGGCACCGGGGTGGCCTATCTCTATTCGCTGGTGGCCACGTTCGCACCCGGGCTGTTCCCGCATTCGTTCCACGCCGAGCATGGCGGGGTGCCGGTCTATTACGAGGCGGCGGCGGTCATCACCGTTCTGGTGGCGCTCGGGCAGGTGCTGGAGCTGCGCGCCCGCGACCGCACCTCGGGTGCCATCAAGGCGCTGCTCGGGCTGGCGCCGAAGACGGCGCTGAAGGTCGAGGCCGACGGCACCGACAAGGAGATCCCGCTGGAGCTGGTGGCGCCGGGCGATCTCCTGCGGGTGCGGCCGGGTGAGAAGGTGCCGGTGGACGGCGTCATCACCGAGGGCCGGGCGGTGGTGGACGAGAGCCTCGTCACCGGCGAATCCCTGCCCCAGTCCCGCGAGGCGGGCGAGGCGGTGATCGGCGGCACGGTGAACGGCTCCGGCGTCTTCGTGATGCGTGCCGACAAGGTGGGGCGCGAGACGCTGCTCTCCCAGATCGTGCAGATGGTGGCCCAGGCCCAGCGCTCGCGCGCGCCCATCCAGCGTCTCGCCGACGAGGTCTCCGGCTGGTTCGTGCCGGCGGTGCTGGCGGCGGCGGTGGTGGCGTTCGCGGTGTGGATGGTGGTGGGGCCCGAGCCGCGCCTCACCTTCGCGCTGATGGCCGCGGTCTCGGTGCTCATCATCGCCTGCCCGTGCGCGCTGGGGCTGGCGACCCCCATGTCCATCATGGTGGGGGTGGGCCGCGGCGCCCAGGCCGGGGTGCTGGTGAAGAGCGCCGAGGCCCTGGAGCGGATGGAGAAGGTGGACGTGGTGGTGGTCGACAAGACCGGCACCCTCACCGAAGGCAAGCCGCGGGTGGTGGCGGTGGAGGCGCTTTCCGGCTTCCCTCGCGCCGACGTGCTGCGGCTGGCGGCCAGCCTGGAGCGGGCGAGCGAGCATCCCCTCGGCGCCGCGGTGGTGGCCAAGGCGCAGGAGGAGGGGCTCGCGCTGGCCGCGCCCACGGCGGTGGAAAGCCCCGCCGGCAAGGGCATCGTCGGCAGCGTCGACGGGCGCCGGGTGGTGATCGGCCATGCCGGCTTCCTGGCCGAGGCGGGCATCCACACCGATCACCTCACCGGTCCCGCCGGCCGCTTCCAGGCCGAGGGGGCGACCGCCATCCTGGTCGGGATCGACGGCGCCGCGGCCGGCCTCATCGCCATCGCCGACCCGGTGAAGGCCTCCACCGTGCCGGCCATCGCCGCCCTGAAGCGCGACAGGGTGCGGGTGGTGATGCTGACCGGCGACAACCGGATCACCGCCACCGCGGTCGCCAACCGCCTCGGCATCAGCGAGGTGGAGGCGGAGGTTCTGCCGGCCCGCAAGGCCGACGTGGTGGAGAAGCTGCGCAAGGCCGGCCATGTGGTGGCCATGGCCGGCGACGGCGTCAACGACGCCCCGGCGCTGGCGGCGGCGGATGTGGGCATCGCCATGGGCACCGGCACCGACATCGCCATGGAGAGCGCCGGCATCACCCTGCTGAAGGGGGACCTGGCCGGCATCGCCCATGCCCGCTCGCTGTCGAAGGCGACCATGGCCAATATCCGCCGCAACCTGGCGTTCGCCTTCCTCTACAACGCGGCGGGCGTGCCCATCGCGGCGGGGATCCTCTATCCGAGCCTGGGCCTGCTGCTCTCGCCCATGGTGGCGGCGGCGGCGATGGCGCTGTCGTCGGTGAGCGTCATCACCAACGCTCTGCTGCTGCGGAACTGGAAGCCGGACTGAGGGACGGCCTGAACCGAGACGGAGGCTCTCGCCGGAGCCTCCTCGCTGCCGACCGGCCGTCTTTGCGAGCGGGCTCCGGCCCTGTACGCGGCGCGGCGGGAGCGGTTCCCACCATCGCCCCGAGCGGCCCGGCGTGGATGCCCGGCGCCGGGCCGGGCATGACGGCGGTTTCCACTGTCGCCGCCAGTGCTCTCGATCGCGACTTTTCAAACCGTTGCTGAGAGAGGCGCGGCTGCGCGATTCCCTCTCCCGCTGGCGGGGAAGGGGGAAATCCCACCCGTTTGCCCGAACGGCCGGGACCATGGCCCGCGGTGCCCCGTCCCCGTCCTTTCCAGCCCCCCTCTCCCTGACCCTCTGGACCGGGCAGAGTTCGACGCTGGTGTTCCTGGGGCTGGGCGCGGTGTTCAGCCTGCAGATCCAGGAACTGCGCCGCCAGGAGAAGACCCAGAAGATCGAACTGGTCGCCACCGAGGCCGAGCTCAACGCCGAGATCGCCGACATGGCCAAGGGCAACAACATGAACCCGGACCAGTTCGTGGCCTCGCTGCAGGCCCAGGGCATCGGCATCGCCACCCTGAAGGCTCAGATCCAGGCGCAGATCAGC
>CALMSN010000199.1 GCA_937872325.1 uncultured Xanthobacter sp.
CTACGCGGCCAAGAAGCTGCAGCGGCTCGGCCTGGTAGCGGCCGGGCGGGGCGGCAAGGAGAAGACGCTGGACGCCTCCCCCGAGGGCCGCGCCGCCTGCGCGCGCTACCGGACCGTGCGCGAGGCCCTGCTTTCCGGCGCCGTGGCTGCCACCGGGCTGCCGCCGCGACGGCTTTCCGAGGTCGCGCGGCTGCTGCGCACCCTGTCGGGCCATTACGACCAGGCCGCCCGCGCCGCCGCGTCCCTCTGAACGCCGGCTGGAGGAAGTGGCATACAACGACGACGGATCGCCCCTGCCGCCCGACATCGGCGGGCTCTCGCCGGGAACCCGATCGCCTTGGGGCCATGCTTGCCTCACCGCAGACCGGCTGTGGCCGGCTTCCGGGGCAAGGCCCCGTTGCCCGCGCGCGGATCCGCCGCGAGCGATCTTGCTCATTACCGGGACACCGGCCGGGTGAACGCTTGGTTCGCCAAACATTTCAGTGAGATAGAGTTTGCGGGCATGGCGGGCTCCGGCAATTGGGCTATGATGCAACCGTCTGCCATCGGAGGGTGCCGTCATGTGGCTCGACGACTTCCGTCCGCTCGTCGCCGGCGCGCCGTCCCCCGGGGTGGGGCTGAGCGAGGACGCCTTCATGCCCTTCGGCATCGAGGCGGCGGACCTCGCCGGCACCACCTATCCGGTGCGCGAGACGGTGCATGCGCACCTGCCGTTCGCGGTGCTGCGCGGCTTCACCATGGTCGAGGCGCCGCAGGAGCGGATCCTGCTGGTGCCGCCGCTGGCCGGCGGCCATCCCTTCCTGATGCGCGACCTGGTGAGCGCGCTGCTGCCGGTCTGCGGCGCGGTGGCGGTGGCCGATTGGCCCAATGCCCGCTACGTGCCGAAGGCGTCCGGCCGCTTCGGCCTGGCCGAGAACATCGCCGAGGTGGCGCAGATGATCCGCGCCCTCGGCCCCCGGGTGCATGTGGTTGGCGTCTGCCAGGGCGCGGTGCCGGCGCTGGCCGCCGCCGCATTGCTGGCGGAGGACGGCGAGGCGCCGCTCTCACTGAGCCTGCTCGGCGGCCCCATCGAGCCCTCCCGCGCCCCCACCAACCTGCTGCGCACCCTGCGCGAGCGCTGCATTCCGGCCATGGAGCAGCAGGTGGTGGAAAAGGTGCCGGTGATCTTTCCCGGCATGGGCCGCAAGGTCTTCCCCGCCCGCCGGCAGGCGCAGGCGTTCGGGCTCTATCTGTGGCGGCAGGCGATGACCGGCGGCGAGCTGCCGACCCGCCTCCTCTTCGACGAGGGTGCCGACCCGGCGCGCTTCCCCCTCGCCAAGCTGTGCTGGACCATGATGGACGTACCGGGCGAGCTGTTCATCGAGAATCTCGCCGCCTTGGCCGACGACGCTCTGGCCCGCGGCACGCTGGCGGTGGAGGGGCACCCCGTCCGCCCGTCCGCGCTCGCCGCCACCGTCCTGCTCACCGTTGAGGGCAGCGTCGACGACATCGCCGCCCCCGGCCAGACCGAGGCGGCGCACGATCTGTGCTCCGGCCTGCCGCCGGAGCTGCATCGCCGGGCGACCATCGCGGGGAGCGGGCATTTCGGCCTGTTCTACGGCCGGCGCATGCGCGAGGAGGTGGTGCCGGCCATCGCCGCCGCCATCGCCGCCTCGGCCGGGCTCGCGGGCGCGCCCGCGTCGGAGGCGGCTATCGTTCCGGTAAGGTCTATAGCCCCCTGAGCAGCATCACGGGTAAGGGCGGACAGCCGGGAATGACGAGGTCCACCGGCACCACCGGCGACACTCCCGACTGGCAGGTATAGGAGCCGGCGAAGTATCCGCCATAGCCGCCCCGTCGGGGCTCGCGGGCGCGCCCGCGTCGGAGGCGGCTATCGTTCCGGTAAGGTCTATAGCCCCCTGAGCAGCATCATGGGCGAGGGCGGGCAGCCGGGGATGACGAGGTCCACCGGCACCACCGCCACCACCCCCGACAGGCAGGCATAGGAGCCGGCGACAAGCCCTGCCATCGCCGCCCCGTCGGGGCTCGCGGACACGCCCGCGCCCGTGGCCGCTATCGCTCCAGCAAGGTCAACAGCCCCTTGAGCAGCGCCATGGGGGACGGCGGGCAGCCGGGGATGACGAGGTCCACCGGCACCACCGCCGCCACCCCGGACAGGCAGGCATAGGAGCCGGCGAAGGGTCCGCCGCCGGCGGCGCAGGCGCCCGCCGCCACCACCCATTTGGGCGCGGGGGTGGCGTCGTAGGTACGCTTCAGCGCTTCCGCCATGTTCTTGGTCACCGGCCCGGTCACCAGCAGCACGTCGGCGTGGCGCGGCGAGGCGACGAAATGCAGGCCGAACCGCTCCAGGTCGTAATAGGCGTTGTTGAGGGCGTGGATCTCCAGCTCGCAGGCATTGCACGATCCCGCATCCACTTGGCGGATGGCGAGGCTGCGCCCAAGCCGGCGGGCGGCGGCGCCGCGCACCGCCTCGGCCAGCGACGACAGGTCGCCAGCGGCGACCGTCTCGCTGAGCGGGGACTTGAACAGGCCGTCGAAGGGCAGCGTGCGCATGGCGTCCCCTAAAGGTCCGCGCCGGAATAGGAGCAGTTGAAGGATTTGTTGCACAACGGGAAGTCGGCGACGATGTTGCCCTCGATGGCGGCCTCCAAAAGCGGCCACTGGAACCACGAGGCATCGCGCAGGTGCGCCCGCGCCACCCGGCCGTCCGCCCCCAGCCGCACGAAGGCGAAGAGGTCGCCGCGGAACGCCTCCACCAGCGCCGTCCCCTCCCCCGCCACCGCCGGCAGCGGCGCGTGGACCGGCCCCTCCGGCAGGGCATCGAGCATGGCCGAGACAAGATCCAGGCTCGCCTCGATCTCGCGGATGCGGATCCACACCCGCGCGTTCACATCGCCCTCCTGCCGGACCGGGACGGCGACGGCCAGCCGGTCATAGGGCGGGTACGCCGCATCGCGGCGGGCGTCGAAATCGCGGCCCGAGGCGCGGCCCACATGGCCGCCGGCGCCGAAGCGGCGGGCGAGCTCCGCGCTCACGATGCCGGTGCCGACGGTGCGGTCCTGCAGCGAGGCGGTGGCGTCGTAGAGCGCGACCAAAGGCGGGAAATCCCGCCGCGCGGTCTCCACCAAGGCGCGGATCGCCGCCGTTCCTTCCGGCGCCAGGTCGCGGGCGAGGCCGCCGGGGATGATGCGATCCATCATCAGCCGGTGGCCGAAGGCGGCATCGGCGGCGCGCAGCACTTTTTCGCGCAGCACCGCGCAATGGGCCAGCATCAGCGGGAAGGCGGCGTCGTTGCAGATGGCGCCCACATCGCCGAAATGATTGGCGAGCCGCTCCAGCTCGGCCATCACGCCGCGCAGCCACACCGCCCGCTCGGGCACCATCGCCCCCGCCGCGGCCTCGGCGGCGCGGCAGAAGGCGAGGCTCGCGGCCACCGTGGAATCGCCGGACAGGCGGCCGGCGAGGCGGGCGGCATGACGCGGGTCGGCGCCGGCCATCAGCCCGTCGAGGCCCTTGTGCACGTAGCCGAGCCGCGCCTCCAGCCGCACCACCGTCTCGCCGAAGGCGGTGAAGCGGAAATGGCCGGGCTCGATGATCCCGGCATGGACCGGCCCCACCGGGATCCGGTGCAGGCCCTCGCCCTCCACCGGCAGGAAGGCGTAGGGCGCGCCCGTGGCGGGAGCCGGCGTCGCGGCGCCCAGCGGCGCGGTCAACCCCCAGCGGCCGTGGTCGAGCCAGGGCCGCGCATCGACCGCATCGTCGGCGAGAAGGCCGAACAGGTCGGCCATGGTCCGCTCCAGCCGGATCGCCGGGGCATGGACCCGGCCGACCGAGGGAAAGCGCCCCTCCGGGCAGGCGAGGGTGACCAAGGCATGCGGGCCGCCGCGGGCCGGCCGCACCGCCATATGCGCCGCCCCCGGCTCGCCCCACAGGCTGACCAAAGTGAGGCGGCCGGCATGCAGCGCCTCGCCGATCTCGCCCCACAGGGCCGCCGACACCAGGGTGCGCACCCCCTCGCGGCCATGGCCCTCGGCGAGGAGGGCATCGAGGCTGTCGCTTTCGCGTGTGCTCATGAACCCCTCCTCAGCCCAGCGCCGCCGCCGCCTGACGCAAAGCGTCGGCGATGGCGGGCGGCAGCCAGACGCCGGCCACGAAGACCAGCGCCAGATGGGCGAAGATCGGCCCGTAGGCCACCTTCACCGGTCCGGCATCGGGGCTCGGCGTGCCGAAAGCGATGCCGGCCAGCTTGCCGGCCAGCGCCCCGAAGCCCAGCAGCAGGGAGACCGCCAGCGCCACCCCCAGCGCCGGCATCCGGGCGAAGGTGGAGGTGACGAGCAGGAACTCGCTCATGAACACCCCCGCCGGCGGCATCCCCATGATCGCCGCCACCGCCGCGACCAGCGCCCAGCCCAGCGCCGGATGCGACTGGGTGAGGCCGGTGATGTCGGAGAGGCGCTGACTGCCCTTGGCCTGCGCCGCCGCGCCCACCGCGAAATAGATCGCCGACTTGGTGAGCGCGTGCATCGCCATGTGCAGGAGCCCGGCGAAATTGGCGATCGGCCCGCCGATACCGAAGGCAAACACCATCAGCCCCATGTGCTCGATGGAGGAATAGGCGAACAGCCGCTTGATGTCGCGCCGCCGGTAGAGCATCACCCCCGCCAGCAGCAGGGAGGCGAGGCCCGCCGCCATCAAAAGCGGCCCCGGGGCCAGCGCGTCGGGGTGCGCCGCCACCAGCATCTTCACCCGCAGCACCGCATAGAGCGCGACGTTCAGCAGCAGCCCGGAGAGCACCGCCGAGACCGGGGTCGGCCCCTCGGCATGGGCATCGGGCAGCCAGGCATTGAGCGGGGTCAGCCCCACCTTGGTGCCGTAGCCCAGCAGCAGGAAGACGAAGGCGAGGTTGATGAGGCCCGGATCGAAGGCGGCGACCTTGCCGACCAGCACGCTCCAGATCATCCCGTCCTGCCCTTCGCCCACCACCGGCTGGGCGGCGACATAGACCAGGATGGTGCCGAACAGGGCCAGCGCGATGCCGACGCTGCCCAGCATGAAGTATTTCCACGCCGCCTCGATGGCCTCGTGGGTGCGGTAGAGGCCGACCACCACCACCGTGGTGAGGGTGGCGATCTCGATGGCCACCCACATCACCCCGAGATTGTTGGTGACGAGGGCCAGCGTCATGGCGAAGGCCAGCACCTGGTAGAGCGCGTGGTAGAGCCGCAGGCGCAGCGGCGGCAGGCGGCCGGTGGCCGCCTCGTGCACCACGTAGCGGGCGCTGAACAGGCTGGTGGTGAAGACCACGAAGCCGTTCAGCACCAGCACGATGGAGTTGAGCCCGTCGATCAGCACCAGGGGCCCCGCCGCCGGCGGATCGCGCACCACGGCGAGGACCATGAGGAAGGATGCGGCGCTGGCGCCGACATTCAGCCGGGCGGCGAGACGCCAGTCGGGCACCAGCGCCAGCACGAGCGCCGCCGCCGACGGGATGGCCAGGAGCAGGCCGACGAGGCTCATCCGCGCCCTCCCCGGAACCGCTCCAGCGCATCCACGTCCACGGTGTCGAACCGCTCGCGGATGCGGAAGACGAAGCTGCCGATGACGATGAAGGCGATCAGCACCGAGAAGGCGACGGAAATCTCCACCACCAGCGGCATCCCCCGCGCGCCCGCTGCGGCGAGGATCAGCCCGTTCTCCAGCGACATGAAGCCGATGATCTGGCTCACCGCGTTGCGCCGGGTGATCATCATCAGGAGGCCGAGCAGCACCACCGAGAGGGCGAAGGCGAGGTCTTCGCGGGCGAGCGCGTCGGCTTCGCCCGCGGTCACCCGCAGCATCACCACCAGCGACAGGCCGACGAGGCCGATGCCGGCCAGCATGGTCGGCCCCACCGAGACCACCGTCTCCACCTGCCGGTGGATGCCGAGCCGCACCACCATCCGGTCGAGGGCGACGGGAATGATCAGCACCTTGAAGATCAGCGCGATGGCCGCGGTGACATAGAGGTGCGGGGCGTCCTGGGCGTAGGCCTGCCACGCCACCGACAGCGCCAGAAGCACCGCCTGCAGCGCGAACACCCGGATCAGCGCCCCGAGCCGGTCCTGGTAGAGCAGCAGGAAGGAGACCAGGACCTGCAGGCCGGCGAGGAGGTGGGCGATGTCGAAGACCAGATTGCCCATGTCACAGGCTCCGCGACACGAACAGCAGCAGCGTGCCCAGCAGGCCCAGCATCAGCGCCGCGCCGAGGAAGTCCGGCACCCGGAACACCCGCATCTTGGCGATGGAGGTCTCGAACAGCGCGAGCAGCAGCGCTCCCACCGCCATCTTGGCCGCCCAGGCCAGCACGCCGGCAGCGAGCGCGAGGACGGACGCCCCGGCCGGCGCCAGCCCCCACGGCACGAACACGCAGCCGATCAGCGAGAGGTAGAGCACCAGCTTGAGCTGGCCGGCGAGCTCGATCATCGCCAGGTGCGGGCCGGAATATTCCAGCACCATGGCCTCGTGCACCATGGTCAGCTCGAGATGGGTGGAGGGATTGTCGATGGGGATGCGGCCGTTCTCGGCCACCGCCACCATCACCAGCGCCACCAGCGCGAGGGCGAGCGAGACCCGAAGGCCCACCCCGGAGGTGAGCATCACCTGCGCCACCGTGGAGAGCTGGGTGGAGCGGGCCACCAGCGCCAGGGTGAAGACCAGCATCAGCATCGCCGGCTCGGCCAGCGAGGAGATCATCATCTCCCGGCTCGACCCGATGCCGCCGAAGCTGGTGCCCACGTCCATCCCGGCGAGCGCCAGGAAGAAGCGGGCGCTGGCCAGCAGCGCGGTGATGACGATGAGGTCGGCGGTCCAGGAGAAGACCAGGCCGGTGGCGAAGGTCGGCACCAGCGCCGCCGCCACCCAGGTGGCCGCGAAGATCACGTAGGGCGCCGCCCGGAACAGCGGCGAGGCGTTCTCCGCCAGCACCGCCTCCTTGCGGAACAGCCGGGCGAGGTCGCGATAGGGCTGGAGCACCGAGGCGCCCTGCCTTCGCTGCAGCCGCGCCTTCGCCTTGCGCACCACGCCGGTGAGCAGCGGCGCCAGCGCCAGCACCAGCGCCATCTGCGCGCTCTGGATGAGGAGACCGCCGGTCAGGCCCATAGCGCCAGCACCACGAGCAGCAGCACCAGCGCGCCGAACACCAGCGCGAGGTAGTTGCGGATGTTGAGATGGGCGATGGCGTTGGCCCGCCCCGAGAGCGCCGACACCGCCCGGCCCAGCGGCGCGAACAGGAACGCCCAGGCGGGATCGCGCTCCGACACGGAAAGCCGCGCCGGCGCCATGTCGCCGGGGGGCGGCATCGTCACCGTCTCGCGGGCGGCGAACAGGCTGCGGCCGAACACCCGGCGCAGCGGCTGGGCGAAGCTCTCCGCCGAATACTGGGCCAGCGGATCGTCGCCGGGAAAGCCGCAGTCCCACGCCGGCGCCCGGCGCACCGCGCGCGAGCCGAAGGCATGCACCGCCAGCGCCGCCAGCGAGGCCGAAAGGGCGATGAAGACGAACACCAGGAAGCCGTTATAGGAGCTGCGGCCCTCCGCCACCGGGATGATGGAAAGCCACGCGAGATGCCCCTGCCCGGTCATCCGCACCCCGACGAGCGGCGCCACCGCGCCCTGCAGGGCATCGATCACCGGCCCGGGGAGGATGCCGGCGGCCAGGCACAGCACAGCGAGGCTCGCCATGGCGGTGCGGGTGAAGCCGTCCGCCTCGCGGGCCTGCGATGCCGCGGCGCTGCGCGGCCGGCCGAGAAAGACGATGCCGTAGAGCCGCACGAAGCAGGCCGCAGCCAGCGCCGCCGCCAGCGCCAGCAGCGCCCCCACCGCCGGGATCAGCATCTTCAGCCCCCACACCGGCAGGTCCGGGCTGAGCAGGATCGCCTGGAAGGTCAGCCATTCCGAGACGAAGCCGTTGAGCGGCGGCAGCGCCGAGATGGCCGCCGCCCCCACCAGCATGGCGAGCGCGGTCTGCGGCATGGCGTGGATCAGCCCGCCGAGCATTCCCATGCGCTTCTCGCCGGTGGCCACCAGCACCGCGCCGGCGCCGAAGAACAGCAGGCTCTTGAACAAGGCATGGTTGACGACGTGGAACAGCGCCGCAGTGAGCGCCAGCGCCGCCACCGCCGGTGCGCCGTTGGCCTCAAAAGCCAGCGCCAGCCCGAGGCCGACGAAGATGATGCCGATATTCTCGATGGTGGAGCAGGCCAGCACCCGCTTCACGTCGGTCTGCATCAGGGCGTAGAGCACCCCGGCCACCGCGGTCGGCCCGGCTACCAGCAGCACCGGCACGCCCCACCACCAGGCCGGCGGCCCGGCGAGGTCGAAGACGATGCGGATGAAGCCGTAGACCGCGACCTTGGTCATCACTCCGCTCATCAAGGCGGAAACGTGCGAGGGCGCGGCCGGATGGGCGAGCGGCAGCCAGACGTGCAGCGGCACGAGGCCCGCCTTCGATCCCGCCCCCAGCAGCGCCAGCCCCAGCACCACCGCCGCCGCCAGCGGGGTCGGGCCATGGGCGCGCATGGCGGAGAAGGACAGCGCCTGGAGCGAAACCCCCTCCCCGCCCGCCGCCAGCAGGCCGAAGGCGAGCATCAGCGCCAGGGTGCCGAAGGCCGCCATCATCAGGTAGACGAGGCCCGCCCGCACGTTCTCCGCCACGCCGTGATGCGACACCACCAGCGCGAACGAGGCGAGCGACATGAACTCCCAGCCGAACAGGAAGGTGAAGGCGTCGTCGGCCAGCACCACCAGCATCATGCCGGCCAGGAAGGCGGGATAGAAGGGCAGCACCCGTTCCGGCGCCGGCTCGTGGCGGGCATAGCCCCAGGGGGAGAAGCCCCCCCCCCCGCCCCCCCCGGGGCGCACCCCGGGGGAAACCCGAGGGCGAAGGGGCTCGCCGCCGCGCCGCCGAGGCCGTCGCCGTCGAGCCCGACCGCGGCCAGCGCATCGAGCCGCAGCCGCCCCCCCAGCTCCGGCAACCCGGGCGGCAAAATGAGGCTTGCCGGAGCGCCGCCGAGGGACGACAGCGCCGTCCCGAGCACCAGCACGCAGATGGCCGCCGCGGCGCCATAGACCAGCGCGCTCCCGCCGGCCTTCCGGGCGAGCGGCACGGCGCCGGCGGCCAGCAGCACGAGCGCGACGATGCCGGCGACCAGCAACTGGAGCGCCGGAGCCGACGCGGCGGAGGTGATGGCGGACGCCGGCACGGCCTAGCCCTCCCCGCCCGGGGCCGGCGGCGGCTCGCGCAGGGGCACGCCCCGCCCGCCGCGCTCGCTGGCCGCCCCCTCGCCGATCAGCTCCAGCCCGGCGGAATCCAGGCCGGCCACCAGCTTCATCAGAGAATCCACATTGCCCCGGATGACCCCGGCGCTCGCCTCCATCCGCTGGATGGTGGGCACGGACAGGCCGCACAATGCCGCGAGCCCGCGCTGGTCGAGGGCGAGCAGAGCCCGGGCGGCCCGGAGCTGTCCGGCGGTGATCATGGGCAGAAAGACTGAGGCAAGAGCTACGTCTTGTCCTGTCTATACCGGCTATTTTGATTTTTCAATCATATATTATGATGTTTTGAACATCATTCACAAAATCGCACCTTACGTTGCGGCGCGGCAGGGAACCGGTGCGCCGCGGGGTGTCTTTCTACCTTGGCGCGCCGGTCGATCTCGGTATCATGTCGGCGACCTTCCGGTTTCCACATAAAATAAACGGGGACACGCCATGAAACGCTTGCTGGGCATTGCGGCCGTCGCGCTGGGCTTGCTGGCCGGGGGTCTTACCTCCGCCCGCGCCGACGACAGCTTCCCCAATCGTCCGATCCGCCTGGTGGTGCCGTTCGCGGCCGGCGGCTCGACCGACATCGTGGCCCGCATCATCGCCGCCAAGATGAGCGAGATCCTCAAGCAGCAGGTCATCGTCGACAACCGCGCCGGGGCCGGCGGCAATGCCGGGGCGGCCGCTGTCGCCCGCGCCGCGCCGGACGGCTACACCGTGCTGATGGGCACCGTGGCGACCCACGCCATCAACCCGGCCCTCTACACCAAGATGCCGTACGACCCGATCAAGGACTTCGCTCCGGTCTCGCTACTGGTCAACGTGCCCAACGTGGTGGTGGTGCATCCCTCCCTGGGCGTGAAGTCGGTGAAGGAGCTGATCGACCTCCTGAAGGCCAATCCGGACAAGTACGACTATGCCTCGTCCGGCGTCGGCACGCCGCTGCATCTGTCGGGCGCGCTGTTCGAGAGCATGTCCGGCACCAAGATGATGCATGTGCCCTACAAGGGCGCCGGCCCGGCCCTGCTGGACGTGGTCGCCGGGCAGGTGAAGATCATGTTCGACAACCTGCCCTCCTCCATCGGCCACATCCGCAAGGGCACGGTGATCGGCCTCGCCATCACCACCAAGGACCGCTCGCCGGCCGCGCCCGACATGCCCACGGTCTCCGAATCCGGCCTGCCGGGCTACGAGACCTATTCGTGGAACGCCATCTTCGCGCCGGCCGGCACGCCGACGGCCATCGTCGACAAGCTCGCCAGGGCGGCCGCCGAGGCGGTGGCGGACGAAGGGGTGAAGGCCAAGCTCGCCGACCTCTCCGCGGTGGCCGTCGGCAGCACGCCCGATGCCCTCGCCGCCCATGTGAAGGCCGAGCTCGCCAAGTGGACCCCGGTGGTGAAGGCCTCCGGCGCCTCCATCAGCGAGTAGGCGCCGCCGCCGAGCAGCCGATCCCGAAAGCCCGTGACGCGGTATTCACGAGTCTTCGGCCGTGCCCGCGGAGCCGCTTCCACGGGCTCGGCGGGGTGGGCCTTTTCGGCATCAGCGGCAATGGATGCCAAGGCGACGCCTCCGGCCGGGCATGTCCCGGCCGGAGCGCCGGTGCGTGGATTTGGTCGTGAAAGCATTGCCCCCCAGGCGATGCCCGGGCATGGCGACCATGCCAAGGGTCGAAAGCGCGACCTGCCAGGCTTTGCCGAAGCGCGCGCAGGCGGCGGCATCCCCCCGGGTGACTCGGAGCTTCCAACAAGACCTCTGAGGATGGCCGTGGACTTTTGGGTCTCCTGCCAGGCGCCGAACGCAGTCGATGCCGCAAGCCTCGGCGAGCATCGGCAACGCCGCAGGCCCAAAACCGACCCCAGAGGTTTTGTCGGCAACTCTTAGGCCGGGACGGCGCGGCATAGCGATGATGCTGCCCCGCGAGGTCTCAAGCGCCTCTCGCGGGGTCCGGCGCTATTGCGCGGCGCGGATCTTGTCCCACGCCGCGGCGAGGCTCTCCCGGTCCTCCGGCGCGGCGAGGGCGATGATGGCCTGCGCCCGCGCATCGAGACCCAGGTCGCGCAACCGGGCGGTGCCGTGCTCGGTGACCAGGATGTCCATGTCGGCCCGGCCGATGGAGGTGTCGCCGGCCGCCAGCACCGGCACGATCCGGCTGACCCGGCCCGACTTGCCGCTCACCTGCGAGGGCAAGGCGATGATCGCCCGCCCCCCCGCCGAGCGCCGGGCGCCGGAAACGAAATCCCCCGCCCCGCCGATGCCGCTCACCTGCCGCCCGCGCACCCGCTCGGAATTGACGTTGCCGAACAGGTCCACCTCGATGGCCGAGTTCACCGAGACGAAGCGCGGGATGGCGGCGATGCGCGGCACGTCGTGGGTGATGCCGACGCCGTAGAAGGCGGCTTCCGGCCGAGCCGCCAGCGCCAGCACCGGCGCCGAGCCCAGGGTTATGCCGGCCACCAGCGCTGCCTCGCCCTCCGGCGTCTCGGCCAGCGCGCCGGCCTCCAGCAGGCCCGCCACCTCGTCGATGAGCATGCCGGCATGCACCCTCAGCCGCCGCCGGTCGGTGATCTGGCGCAGCACCACCGCCGGCAGGCGGCCGATGCCGGCCTGGATGGTGTCGCCGTCCTCGATCAGCGCCGCGACCCGGTCCGCGATGGCCGGGGTCGCCGCATCGT
>CALMSN010000200.1 GCA_937872325.1 uncultured Xanthobacter sp.
GGGCGGGGGCGGGGGGGGTGGCGGCCGCGGGGGGTGTGGCCGCAGCAGGCGGGGAGCCCTGGGCGAAAGCTGCGCCCGCCGTCGCCAGGAGGCCGAGGAGGCCGGCGGCGGCCATCGCCTGCCGCAGCATGGCGCCCGCGGTCCCCCGGGCCGGGCGTCCGGCCGTCCTGCAGATGCGCCCCGTGTCGCGACCGAGCATCGGTTTCCCCTTCATGGCCGATTCAGCATCGGTTCCGGTGATTCTCCTATCACGTTCTCCCGTCTCTTGGAGGCGGCAATGGGGCCGATGGCGGACGCCCGTCGCTCCCGGGCGCGAGACGGCGGCCGGCGCGGCGGGGGTGGCGAAAGCCTTCTGACAAGGCCATATAGGACCACTGGAAAGGCCGCCTCATGGATCCGCTCGCGCATCGCCGCTTCGTCAAGATGAATGGGCTCGGCAACGAGATCCTCGTGCTCGACCTCCGGACCGATCCGGTGGAGGTGCCCGCCGCCGCCGCGCGGGCGCTGGCCCGGCCGGGGGTGCTGCCGTTCGACCAGGCGATGGTGCTCTATCCGCCACGCCGGGCCGATACCCGGGCCTTCGTGCGCATCCTCAATTCCGATGGCTCGCCGTCCGCCGCCTGCGGCAACGGCACCCGCTGCATCGCCGCCCTGGAGGCGGAAGCCTCCGGCGAGCCGCGGGTGCGGTTCGAGAGCGAGGCGGGCCTGCTCGACTGCCGGCTGGAGCCGGACGGGCGGGTCAGCGTCGACATGGGCCCGCCGCGCTTCGGTTGGCACGAGATCCCGCTCGCCCGCGACGTGGGCGACACCCAGGCGGTGGCGATCCCCGGGCATGAGGCGCTGGGGCCGGCATCGCTGGTGAGCATGGGCAACCCGCACGCCGTCTTCTTCGTTCCGGACGCCGCCGCGGTGGACGTGGAGGGGCTCGGCGCCGCGCTGGAGCATCACCCGCTCTTCCCCGAGCGGGCGAACATCTCCTTCGCCAGCCTGACGGCGCCGGACCGGATCCTGCTGCATGTGTGGGAGCGCGGCGCCGGGCGGACCCGGGCCTGCGGCACCGGCGCCTGCGCCGCCGCGGTCTCCGCCATGCGGACCGGGCGGACCGGCCGCGCCGTCACCGTGACCCTGCCGGGCGGCGACCTCGACATCGTCTGGCGCCACGACGGCCACGTGGTGATGACCGGGCCGGTGGCCTACGAATTCTCCGGCGAGCTCACCCCCGCCATGCTCGGCGAGGCGGCCTGATGGCCGCTGCGGCACGGGGGGCGGCGCGCGCCGCGGATGCAGACAGTCAGGCGGCCGTCGCCACTGCTGCGACGCCGCGTGCGCTGGTTGGCTCCAATGCTGTACGGACCCCGGCAGTCGCCGCGGATGCGATGGCGACCGCCGTCCCCGCTGCGGCGCAGCGCCCCTTGGTCGCCTCCGATGGAGCGAAGACCACGGCGCTCGCCGCCCCGGACACGACGCCGCGCCCGCTGGCGGGCTTGGTTGCGCTGACGCCCGATGGCGGTCCGGCGCAGGTGCTCACCTTCGGCTGCCGTCTCAATGCCCTGGAGAGCGAGCAGATCCGGCGGGCCGCCCTGGCGGCCGGGCTGCGTGACGTGCTCATCGTCAATTCCTGCGCTGTCACCCGCGAGGCGGTGAGGCAGGCCCGGCAGGCCATTCGCCGCGCCCGGCGGGCCGATCCCGGCCTGCGGGTGGTGCTGACCGGCTGCGCCGCCGAGACCGAACCGGATGCCTTCGCCGGCATGGCGGAGGTGGACCTGGTGGTCGGCAATCCCGGCAAGACCATGGGCGCCACGTGGGTCGAGGCAGCCCGCGCGCTGGCCGGGACGCCCGCGGCCGAAAAGCATGCCGCCCAAAAGCCCGCCGCTGAAGGAAACGGGCTCCCGGCTCTTGCCCCCCGAGCCGCCGGAGCCCTCTCCCCTTCAGGCGATGCTCCCGGGCCCGGTGAGCCGGGCTCCGCCCACACCCGCGGCTTCGTGGCGGTGCAGACCGGCTGCGACCATTCCTGCACCTTCTGCATCATCCCCAAGGGCCGAGGCCCTTCGCGCAGCACGCCGCTCGACCAGGTGATCGACCAGGCGCGCGCCCGGGTCGCGTCCGGCCAGGCGGAGGTGGTGCTGACCGGCGTCGACCTGACCTCCTACGGCGCGGATCTGGCGGGTGTCCCTCCGCTCGGCCGGCTGGTGCGGACCCTGCTCGCGGCGGTGCCCGAGCTGAAGCGGCTGCGGCTCTCCTCCATCGATGCGGCCGAGGCCGATGCCGAGCTGATCGCCGCCTTCGCCGAGGAGCCGCGGCTGATGCCGCACCTGCACCTGTCCCTGCAGTCGGGCGACGACACCATCCTCAAGCGGATGAAGCGCCGCCATTCGCGCGCCGATGCCCTCGATCTGGCGGCGCGGCTGCGCCGGGCCCGGCCGGATATCGTCCTGGGCGCCGATCTGATCGCCGGCTTCCCCACCGAGACCGAGGCGCAGGCGCTCGCCACCCGCGATTTCGTCGCCGCGGCCGGCCTCGCCTTCGTCCATGTGTTTCCCTTCTCCGCCCGGCCGGGCACCCCGGCGGCGCGGATGCCGCAGCTGCCTGCGGCTGTGGTCGCGGCCCGGGCGGCCGGCCTGCGCGAGGCGGCGGGCCGGGCGCTGCGGGCGCACCTCGCCCGCGAGGTGGGCACCCGGCGGCAGGTGCTGGCGGAAGCCGGCGGGCGCGGCTACACCGAGCACTTCACCCCGGCGCGCCTCGCCGCAAGCGTGCCCCGCGGCGCGCTGGTCGAGGCCCGCATCATCGGCCATGACGGCGTGCGCCTCATCGCGGCCTGACCGAGGCAGGACAGATGGACCAGACCGACGATCCGGCCGGCGCGGCCGAGGGCGACACCTCCCCCGACGCCCCGAGGAAGGGCTTCTGGCGCCGCCTCGCCTCGGGCCTGACCCGCACCGCGACCAGCCTTACCCAGGGCATCACCGACCTCGTCACCAAGCGCAAGCTCGACGCCGCCACCCTGGAGGATCTGGAGGACATCCTGATCCGCGCCGATCTCGGCACCCAGACAGCAGCCCGCATCGTCGCCGAGGTGGCCCGTGGCCGGCACGACAAGGAGATCGCCGCCGACGAGGTGAAGGCGCTGATCGCCGCCGAGGTGGAGGAGATCCTGGCGCCGGTGGCCAAACCTTTGGTGGTCGATCGCGCCCGGCACCCCTTCATCGTGCTGATGGTGGGGGTGAACGGTTCCGGCAAGACCACCACCATCGGCAAGCTCGCCGCCCAGTGGCGGGCCGAGGGCAAAAAGGTGATGCTGGCGGCCGGCGACACCTTCC
>CALMSN010000201.1 GCA_937872325.1 uncultured Xanthobacter sp.
CCAAGGGTCTCCCGGAGGGAGCGCCGGGGCGCGCCGGCCGCCGCCCCTTGCCCGGGGGAAACCGCCTGCAAGCCGCCGCGAATGACCTCGGCGTTATAGGCCCCGGCGAACAGCGCGATGCCGATCAGCACGCGCACCAGTCCGTCGATGGTGAAGTTGCCCGGCAGGAACAGCGGCAGCATGTAGGTGGCGAAGAACAGCACCGTGATCAGCGGCACGCCGCGCCAGAACTCGATGAACAGGATCGACGACCACTTCACCAGCGGCAGATCGGAACGCCGGCCCAGCGCCAGCAGGATGCCGAACGGCAGCGACACCGTGATGCCGGTGACCGCGATCACCAACGTCACCAGCAGGCCGCCCCACAGCCGGGTCTCCACGTTGGGAAGCCCGACATTGATGTCCACCGCGAACAGCACGACGGCGAGGATGATCAGCCAGAAGAGCGCGCTGTGCGCCGCGCTGCGCCCGGCCTCCGCGCCGGCGATCCACCGGCACAGCGCGAACACGAACGCGATGATGAGGGCGCTGGAGAGGACATAGTCCGCCCAGAACGACGCCTTCAGGCCGGCGACCTGGGCGAACGGCGAGAACAGCCCGTCGAAGCCGAGCCAGCCCAGCAGGAAGCCGCGCAGCTCGAGGTTGCCGCCGGTGAGCAGCACGAACGCCACCACCGGAAAGACGCCGAAGAAGGCGATGGCGTTCAGCCGCTTGTAGGGCAGGCTCTGGATCAGCAGCGGGATGAACAGCACCGCGCCGATGACGTAGGTGAGGTTCACCCGCCAGCGCTCGGCCGGAGGATAGAAGCCGTACATCAGCTGGTCGAACTTCGCGACCACGAAGGGCCAGCAGGCTCCCACCGCATGGCCCACCTTGTCGGGCAGGCAGACGTCGCGGTTGGAGCCGGTCCAGGCGGCGTCGATGATGAAGAACTTCACCAGCGGCGGAATGGTGGCATAGACCAGCCAGATGCCGAACAGGGTGAGCAGCACCTGGGCGAGCGAGCCGAACAGGTGATCCCGCACCCAGCGGATGGGTCCGCTGACCCGGGCCGGGGGCGGCAGCGGATCACGGAACGCCGCGGCGACGTAGGCGACGGCCGGCGCGGCGGGGAGAGGGGTTTCCGCCATGGCTCAACGCTCCACCAGCGCGACGCGCGTGTTGTACCAGTTCATCACCAGCGAGGTGAGGACGGAGATGGTGAGGTAGACCGCCATGGTGATGGCGATGATCTCGATCGCCTGGCCGGTCTGGTTGAGCGTGGTGCCGGCGAAGACCGCGAACAGGTCCGGATAGCCCACCGCCACGCCCAGCGACGAGTTCTTGGTGAGGTTCAGGTACTGGCTGGTGAGCGGGGGAATGATCACCCGCAGCGCCTGCGGAATGATCACGAGCCGCAGCGTCGTGCCCGGCCGGAGCCCCAGGGCGTGGGCGGCTTCGCTCTGGCCCTTGGACACCGAGAGGATGCCGGCGCGCACCACCTCGGCGATGAAGCCGCCGGTGTAGAAGGCGAGCGCGACCAGCAGGGCGACGAATTCCGGGATCACCCGCACGCCGCCGTCGAAGTTGAAGCCCCGCAGCACCGGCTCCTCGATCTCGACCGGAAAGCCGAGCGCGGCGGACGTGGCGAGCGGCAGCGCGATCAGCAGGCCGAGCACGCTCCAGAACACCGGGAACTGCCGCCCGGTGGCCTCCCGCCGCCGCTTCGCCCAGATGGAGATGGCGATGCCGAGCACCACCGCCACGACGAAGGCCCAGAAGATCGCCCCCGAACCCTCCTGGAAGACCGGGCGCGGCACGACGAGGCCGCGATTGTTAGCGAAGATAGAGGGGGCTCCGACGCTTCCCGCCAGCGCCGCGATGGGCTCGCCGATCACCCCGAGCCCGATGGCCGAGAAGCCGGAGGCGATGGAATTCAGCAGCGGCTGCAGGCCGAAGCCCCAGCTCTGCCGCGGGGTCGGCAGGGCGGCCAGCACCGCAAGGTACCAGAACAGGATCTGGAACAGCGGCGGCAGGTTGCGGGTGATCTCCACATAGGCCGAGGCGAGGGCCTTGATGACCACGTTCTTCGACAGCCGGGCGACGCCCATGAGGAAGCCGATGACGGTGGCCAGGACGATGCCCACGAAGGCCACCAGCAACGTATTGAGCAGGCCCACCAGGAAGGCGCGGCCATAGCTCATGTTCTCGTTGTAGGGCACCAGCGACTGGCTGATGGCGAAGCCGGCGCGGTCATCCAGGAAGCCGAAGCCGGAGGCGATGCCCAGCCGGGCGAGGTTCGACACGGCGTTGGAATAGAAGGACCAGGCGCACCAGACCAGCAGCAGGGCCAGGATCACCTGGATCACCGCAGAGCGGAGCTTGGGATCGGTCCATGACCAGCGCGGGTCTGCCGCTGGAACAGAAAGGCGAGTATCCGACATTGCTCCCCCCGCACCGCCCCGTGGCGCGCCATGGGGCCCTGAAACGCATGGCGACACTTTCAGGAAACAGGCGTGGGCGGAGGCGCCGTCCACGCCGGAAGCGTCGGCCCGGCCCCGCGCGGGGGCAACCCCGCGCGCGCCGGCAGGAAGCGGAACTCGTGATTGATGCCCGCCACCCGGCCGGCGGCCACCTTCACCCCCCGGCCGAACCCCGCCCTGGTGGCCGACATGGCGCGGGTGGACGCTGCCCTGCGCGACGGGCGCACCCAGGTTCTCGATGCCCGGCAGGCGGCCCGCTTCCGCGGCGAGGCGCCCGAGCCCCGGGCCGGGCTTCGCTCCGGCCACATGCCGGGCAGCCTCAACCTGCCCTACGCCCAGCTTTTGCAGGATGGCCGCCTGCGGCCGCAGGACGACCTGCGCGCCGCCTTCGCCGGGGCCGGGCTGGACCTCGACCGGCCGGTCATCACCACCTGCGGCTCCGGGGTCAGCGCGGCGGTGCTCTGGCTGGCGCTGGCGCAGATCGGCAAGCAGCCGGACGCGCTCTATGACGGCTCATGGACCGAATGGGGCGGCAGCGACAAGCCCATCGCCACCGGAGCCTGACGGCGGCTCCAAGGCTGAAACGGCCCCACCGGCAGCGCCGGTGGCGAAGCCGAGATACCGATCGATGCCCTCTGGCCGGGGCGAGCCGACCGCCGGCGTGACGCCTCGCCCAAGGCTCGCGGAGCGAATTCCGACAACCGCCTTGCAAGCGGCAAAGCTCTCAGCCGTCGCCCTTGCGCAGAAAATGCGGGGGTGGCGGGGGTTCTCCGCTGTCTCTCGGGCGCAGGCCTAGCCGACGCGCGGAGAATATCCCTCTGCCTGGAGCGAGCGCGCCGCCGGGATAACTCCTTGCCCAAGGGTTACAAACCGAATTCTCGCAGCCGCCCCGTAACCGGCGACGCCATCAGCTCTCGCCCTTGCGCAGAAAACTCGCGATCGGCGGCGGCAGGGTCGGCTCGATCGCTGCTCCGGACGAGAGCTCCGCCTCGGGCCCGGACGGGGCGTCCCGGTGGTGCTCGTGGCGCCGCGCCACGGGCTCCGGGCGCTGCACGAGGCGCTGATGGACCCCCTCGGCGGCGCGGGCGTCGACCTGGGCCACGCCCGGCACGTCCGCGAGGGCTTCACGCCCCACCTCTCGGTGCGCCGCCGCGCCGGGGGGCCGCCGCCGCTCGCTCCCGGCGACCGCCTGGTGGTCGACCACGTGGAGCTGCTGCGCCGCGGAGACGGGACCGTCGTGACGGGGCGGGCGCCCCTCGGCGCGCCCGGTCCCCCGGGCGAAGAGCTCCTTTCAGAATGACC
>CALMSN010000202.1 GCA_937872325.1 uncultured Xanthobacter sp.
AACGCCTGGGCCGTCGGGTGGGTGATGGCGGCGTGGCTCGCCTTCCGGCCGACCCGGCCGACGGCGGTGCCGCCCGCCGCGTCGGTCAGGATTCGCGGCCGGCCGGCGACGCCGTCGCCGCGCCGGGCGGCGCCGGCGGCCTGCGCGGCGGCGACGGCGCGGATGGTGTCGTCGCTGACCCGCGCGATGGCGCCGCGGCCGCGCAGATCGGGCGCCGCCCGGAGCGAGAGCCCGCTGGCCGGATCGAGCGGGCCGTAGGCGAGATCGGCGATCTGCGGGCGGCGGGCGCGGCGGCCGTCCGCCAATACGGTGTCGCTGGCGCCGATCACCCCCTCGGGGTGGAAGCCCGGGGCGGCGTCGATCTGGAGGCGGCGGCCATAGACCGGATCGCCGCTGCCGTCGGGGCGGGCGATCATCAGCACCATCCCGCGCCCGTCCAGGTGGCCCTCGGCGTCGAAGCTGGCGCTGGCGCGGCCGTCGCGCGGATGGCAGGAGGCGCAGGAGCGGGCGTCGAACAGCGGCCCCAGGCCGTCATCGGCCTGGGTGGAGGCCGGCCCCGGCACCCATGGCCGCCTGAACAGGGCCCGGCCGATGGCGATGTCGAGGCCGTCGTCCGCCGCCGGCACGCCGGGCAGGGCCAAGCACAGCGCCGCCAGGACGAGCCCGGCTCGGGCGCCGCGGCCGAAGGCGGGCCGCCTCACGCGACCCGGAACCAGCCCATGAGGCCGGCGTCCATGTGCTCGAGGATGTGGCAGTGGAAGACCCAGTCGCCGTGGGCGGCCTTGAAGGCCAGCTCGACGGTCTCGTTGGGCTCGACGTTGAAGGTGTCGGCCAGCACCGGGGGCAGGGTCTTCTTCGACGAGGAGAGCACCCGGAAGACGTGGCCGTGCAGGTGCATCGGGTGGACGTGCTTGGTGACGTTGGTCACCTGGAGGATGTAGCTCCGCCCGTCCCGCAGCACGTTGAGCGGCGGCGGCAGGCGCAGGTCCGTGCCCGCGGCCCAGGAATTGCGGTTGATGGCCAGAAGGTCTTGTCGCCGACGCAGACCGAATCCACCAGCGCCTTCGCCAGCGGATCGTCCGCCGGCAGGGGCGGGGCGATGATGGTGGCGCCGGCGGCGGTCTGGACCAGGAACTCGATCCGCTCGGCCCGCGCGACGTCGGGCAGCGGCACGCTGCGGGGCGGCGCCAGCGGCTTGGGGCGGAAGGCGGACTTCTTCTTGCCCCGGTCCACAGCCACCAGGGTGGTGAGGGGGAAGGGCTCGGCGGTGCGGTAGTCGTAGATGGTGACTTCCTTGCCCGCCTCCGGCATGCGCACATGCACGTCGACCCGCATGGCTGGCCCCATCCGCCAGACCTCGTCCGGCAGCTTGGAGAAGAGGACCGGGTTGATCGCCTGGCCGTCGCAGGCCAGCAGCGCCGCGTCCTCGGTGTCGCAGCCGAAGTCGATCACCCGGGTCCCGTCGGCGACGATGGTGCGGATGCGCACGTCGCCATGGGCCGGCGCCTCGATCCGCGGCGTCTTGGGAAAGCCGTTCACCGCCCGCACGTTGCCGAAGGTGCCGGCGGTGGAGGCGCCCTCGTCGGTGAAGGACGGCAGGAACTGGCCGTCCTCGTCGAGGCGCCAGTCCTTCACCACGATGATGTGCTCGACATCGAAGGCGACCCGCTGCTCGGCGGGCTCCTCCACCAGCAGCAGCGCGGCAAGGCCGCGGCCGACCTGGCCGGTTTCGTCGCAATGGGGGTGGAAGAAGTAGAATCCGGCGTCGGGCAGCGGCACGTTGTAGCTGAAGCGGCCGCCCGGCGGGATGACCGGCTGGGTGAGCGGGGCCACGCCGTCGGAGACGTTGGGCACCCTTATCCCGTGCCAATGCACGGTGGTGGCGCTGGGCAGCCTGTTCTCGAAGTCCACCATGAGGCGGGTGCCCTGGGGGACCCGCCAGGTCATCAGCGGCGTGCCGTTATAGGCGCAGAAGCGGCGGGTGACCGGCCGGCCGGAGCCGAGCAGCGGTACCTCCATCTCGCCGGTGGACAAGGCGAGGCGGCGGATCGGGGCATCGGAGGGGAGGGGATCGCCGACCAGCGCATCGCTGGTGGGCGCCAGCCCGAGCGCCGAGGGGGAGAGGCCCACGACGCCGGCCGCCGCGGTTGCGAGCATAAGGGCACGGCGCGTCAGCATCACCAGCTATTCCCTTGATTTTCCGAGGGCGGGACATGGCCGGAAACCGTCCCGGCCATGTCCCGCCCCGGGGTGTGTCTGGCAGGCACGCCGGCCCGGACCGCGAGGGCCCGGGCCGGCGGCAGGATCACTTCTTCTCGACGGCCTTGGGGTTGTCGAGGCTGTCCGAGCCTTCGACCTTGATCTGCAGCTTCAGCGCCCCGACGCCCCGCTCGATGGCGTGGGCCTGGGCAACCAGCGCGTCGACGCCGTCCTGGATCAGCTTGGCGCCCTTCGTGTTGCCTTCGCCCAGCATCTGGTCATAGGCCATCTCGCCGGAATCGGCGGTGTCCTTGATCTTCTTCAGGGCGGCGAGAGCGGCATTCATCTTCTCCTGGATCTCGTCGGCGATCTTCGGATTGGCAGCCCGCACCAGGTCCGCCACCGACGGGCCGGAGACGGCGGTGCCGTCCGGACGGGTGAAGCGGCCGAAATACACGTCCTGGATGCCCACTTCGTCATAGAAATGCGAGTTGTGGGTGTTGTCGGAGAAGCAGTCATGCTCCTCTTCCGGGTCGTGCAGGATGAGGCCGAGCTTCATCCGCTCGCCGGCGAGCTCGCCGTAGGAGAGCGAGCCGATGCCGGTGAAGATGGTGGCAAGGCCGCCCTTGTCGCCCTTGCGCAGCAGCGCGGCGCGCGCCTTGCCCTTGGGACCCCAGAAGCCGACCATCTCCTGGAGGTCGGCCACCAGCGTGTCGGTGGCCACCTGGAGATACTTGGCCCGACGGTCGCAATTGCCGTTGGTGCAGTTCTTGGTGTCGTAATCGGTGTAGGAGCGCGCGCCGGCGCCCGGGCCGGTGCCGTTGAGGTCCTGGCCCCAGAGCAGGAACTCGATGGCGTGCCAGCCGCTGCCGACGTTCGCCTCGACCCCGCCGGCGGTGTTCAGCTTGTGCAGGAGGTCGCTGGTGATGTTGGTGACGTCCACCGTCTTCTTGCCGATGCGGATCGACTTCGAGGCGATCACGTTGGCGGTGTAGAGCGGGTTCTCGTCGGAGCTGTCGCCGTACTTGCCCTTGTCGACGTAGTCGATGAGGCCTTCATCGAGGGGCCAGGCGTTCACGTCGCCCTCCCAGTCGTCGACGATCTTGTTGCCGAAGCGGAACGCCTCGGTCTGCTGGTAGAAGACGCGGGCGGCCTTCCAGGCCTCCTTGGCGCGGTTCTGGGTTTCGGCGCTCGGGGCGGCGACGAAGGCGTTCACCGCAACCTGCAGATCCTTGGCGGTGTTGAAGCTTGCCTCATACATCGCCTGGGCGAGATCGGCGTAGTGGACTACCACCTCGCGGGGCTTCGGCGCATCGGCGGCAAGGGCCGGTACGGCGAAGGCGACCACCGAGGCGATCGCGCCGGCAAAGAAGTGCGCGCGCATCGACCTATTCTCCTGAACTCTGCGGCTGCAATGGATTTGGGGGGCGCGCCGCACACCCGGCGCGGGAGCTTATGGAGGCGATTTCGCAGCCGCAAGATCGCCGGTTCATAATGGAATTATTCTAGATCGATAACGGTGCATGTCTTCGCGCCGCACATATCGCCGTAACCCGCGTTGACCTTAGGTAAAAATCAGGATCCATGCGGGATCTTCGCGGTAGGCATTCATTCCGTGTCGGATGAATACTTTAATCTTCCGCAAGGCTGGTTTAGAGCTTAGAGATACGGTGAGGCGGTAACGATCCGACGCTTGCATGCCCGGGCCAAGTGCGACCTTTTCTCACAAGGCCGGGGCGCACCGCGGGTCTCGCGCCGGCGGTACCGTCCGGGCGGGGCGGCGTGATCACCGCATTGCAAGGAAGATTCGAATGCTGGCGGCGTTGTTGATCGTCTTTCGCGAGGTGCTCGAGGCGGGCATCGTCATCGGCGTTGTCCTCGCCGCCTCGGAAGGCATTCGGGGTCGCGGCCTGTGGATCTCGGCGGGGGTGCTGGGTGGCATTCTCGGCTCGGCTCTGCTCGCGGTGTTCGCCGGCGAGATCTCCAACGCGTTCGAGGGCTCGGGGCAGGAGGTGCTCAACGCCGCCATCCTCGGCATCGCCGTGGTGATGCTGGTGTGGACCGTGGTGTGGATGGCGAGCCACGGCCGGCAGATGGTGGCCGAGATGAAGGCCATCGGCAGCGATGTGAAGGCCGGGCGCAAGCCCCTGACGGCGCTGGCGATCGTGGTCGGCATGGCGGTGCTGCGGGAGGGCGTGGAGATCGTCCTCTTCCTGTACGGCATCACCAGCACCGGCATGGAGACGGCGCAGGACGTGGCCATCGGCGGCCTCCTCGGCCTGCTCGGCGGCGCCGCGGTCGCGTTCGTCCTGTATCGCGGCCTGGTGGCGATCCCGCTGAAGCACATGTTCAAGGTGACCTCGGTGCTGATCACCCTGCTCGCCGCCGGGCTTGCCGCGCAGACCGTGGGCATCCTGCAGGATGCGGGCTTCATCCAGTCGCTGGCGGATCCGGTGTGGAACAGCAGCTGGCTGCTGGCCGACGACGGCGCGGTCGGCCGGGTGCTGCGCACCCTCATCGGCTACCGCGCCGAGCCCACCGGCATGCAGGTGATCGCCTATGTGGCGACGGTGGCGGTGATCGTCGTCCTGTCCGCCATCGTCAATCGCCGGATCGGCGCCGGCAAGGATGCCGCGCGCCAGACGTCCCGGGCCTGAGGTTTCGCCGCCGGCGGAGGCCCGGCGGGCGGTGGCGGACTGCCGCCCCGGGCTTCAACGGTGATGAAAAAAGCCGCAGAAGCCGCAATTCGGGGTATGCTGCCGCGCCGTGCCGCAGCCAGCGGGCGTCCGGCGCCGGCCTTCAGGAGAGGTCGGCGGGAGCGGCGCCGCTGCGGCGGATGGGTCCATTTCCTGTGCGAGGGCTGTCGTGGTCACTGAGAGCGCCACCCGTTTGTTCCTGCGTGTGGATTTTCCCGATGGCCGGCGGCTCGGCCCGGGCAAGATCCGGCTGCTGGAGGCGATCCGTGAGCACAAGTCCATCCTCGCCGCCGCCAAGGCCATCGGCATGAGCTACCGGCGCGCGTGGCTGCTGGTGGACGAGCTCGACCGGATGTTCGAGGACCGGGTGATCCGCACCTATCCCGGCCGTCGCGGCGCCGGCACCGAGGTGACCGCCTTCGGCGAGCGGATCATCGCCCTGTACCGGGCCATGGAGCGGCAGGCGGCGAAGGCCGCCCGCGCCTCGGTGGACGAGCTCACCCAGTCTCTGGCGGCGGATTTCGACCGCCAATCACCCGCAGGACCGGACGCCCTGGACGCGGAGACGGCGTGAACGCCTCGCTGCGGGCCGCGAAAACCGGCGAGCGGCTGTCGATCGCCACCGCCTTGATCATCGCCCAGATGGGCATCCCGGGCTCGATGGCAAGGCGCTCCACGCTCTCGATGGTGACGAGGGCGCGCAGCGATTCGTGGGCCAGCACGATCTCCACCGTGGCGTAGGGCCCCTCCTCGCGCCGGATCGCCCCCACCTTCCCCGGCAGCCGGTTCGTCACCGACACGTCCATGGGGCGGGACAGGGAGAGCGCCACGTCGCGGGCGCGGATCCGGGCCCGCACCGGCGCCCCCACCGGCCGGTCCACCAGCGGAACCCGCAGCTCGCCGTCGGCGAAGGCGATGGTCGACAAGGCGAGGTCGGCATCGTGCGCCCGCACCGTGCAGTCGAAGAAGGCGCCGACGTCGAACCGGCCGATGACGGCAACCATGTCCGGCCGCATCAGCACTTCGCCGAGGGGGCCCGAGGCGACGACCTTGCCGTCGCGCATCGCCACCATCGTGTCGGAGAGCTGCAGCACCTCCTCGATGGCATCGCTGACATAGATCACCGGCAGGCGCAGATCCTCCCGCAGCCGCTCGATACAGGGCAGGATCTCGGCCTTGCGCGCCGCGTCGAGGGAGGCGAGGGGCTCGTCCATCAGCAGCAGGCGCGGCTGGGCCAGCAGCGCCCGGCCGATGGCCACCCGCTGCCTCTCGCTTCCGGACAGGGTGTGCGGGCGGCGATCGAGCAGGCCGGCGATGCCGAGCATCTCCACCACCGCGCCGAAGCCGATCACCTTCTCGCCGCGGGCGCGCCGCTCGCCGTAGCGCAGGTTGCCGGCCACCGAGAGGTGGGGGAACAGCCGCGCGTCCTGGAACACGTAGCCGACCCGGCGCTTCTCGATGGCGAGGTTGATGCCGGCCGCGGTGTCGACGAAGGTCTCCCCGCCCACGCGCACCACGCCCGCATCCGGCCGCACCGCGCCGGCGATGATCTCGATGATGGTGGTCTTGCCCGCGCCCGGCCGGCCGAACAGCGCGGTGACGCCGCTCGCCGGCACCCGGAAGGCCGCCTGGAGGGCAAAGCCGGTGCTGCGGGCGAGGCGGACGTCGATCTCGATCATCCCACCCTCACAGCCGGCCGAGGGCGATCTTGATCCGCCGGTCCGCCACCCCGGCGAGCATCAGGGCGGACAGCGCCAGCGCCACCGAGACCAGCGTGAGCCGCAGGGCGGAGGCATCGCCGTCCGGCATCCGGGTGGCGCTGTAGATGGCGAGG
>CALMSN010000203.1 GCA_937872325.1 uncultured Xanthobacter sp.
CCCGCTGGTGGCCCTGGCGGACCTCACCCTGCCGGTGCCGCGCCTTTAGCCGGCGCTGCTGCCGCTGGTGGGCCTGCTGCTGCTGATGAACCTCGTCGACGTGTTCTCGGTCACCATCTCGCTGGAGAAGATGAACGATGCCGACTGGCGCCGGGTCGACATGAGCGCGGTGCAGCGGGCGGTGTCGGCCTGCGGTATCGGCAACATTCTCAACGGGTTGTCGGGCGGGTTCCAGTCGGGGCTGTCCTCGTCCTCGGTGGGCTTGGCCTTCGCCACCCAGGCGACGGCGCGGGTGATCGGGGTGGCAGCCGGGGCGATGATCTTCTCCATCGCCTTCTTTCCGAAGCTGGTGGCGGTGCTCACCCATATTCCGCAGCCGGTGGTCGGCGGCATCCTGCTCTACACCGCCGCCTACCTGGTGCCGGCGGGGGTGGATCTCGTCGCCTCGCGGCGGCTGAGCGAGCGGCGGGTGTTCGTGGTCGGCCTGTCGGTGCTGGCGGGGGTCTCGGTGGTGCTGCTGCCGGTGCGCGAGCATATGCCGGAGCTGCTGCAGCCGCTTTTGTCGACGCCGCTGGCGGTGGGCGCGCTGGCGGCCATCCTGCTCAATCTCGTGTTCCGCATCGGCATTGCCCGCGAGACAGCGGTCACGGTGCCCGAGGGGACCCACGCCTTTCCCTTCGCCCGCGATTTCCTGGAGCGGCAGGGCGACCTGTGGGGCGCGCGGCGCGACGTCATCGCCGGCGCCATCCCCACCGTCGCCCAGGCGCTGGAGCTGGTGGCCGAGTCCGGCATGGCCAAGGGGCCGATCGAGCTTTCCGCACGCTTCGACGAGACTCATCTGGACGTGCGACTCGTCTATGACGGTACCGTGGTGGAGGCGCCGAAGACCCGGCCCCCTCCCGAGGCGCTGCTGGGCAGCCCGGAGGATGTGGCGGCCTTCACCGCCTACATGCTCAAGAGCCTGTCCGACGGGGTGCGTTTCGGCCGCAGCGGCGGCAAGGCGCGGATCGCCCTGCGCTTCGATCACTGAAGCCGCCGGACCCGGTCTTCGACCGCCGGCGGGCGGGGGGGTGCGGCGCACCGACCGCAGCCGCCTCTGGGCCTTGCGTCGCCCGGCGACATCGCCACCGGGCGAGGTCTCAGAACAGCGGCGGGATCACCCCCACCGGCACCGGCCCGAGGCGGAGCGTCCCGTCGCGGAAGCCGAGGGCGAAGCTCACCCCCTTGCGCCCGTCCACCGTGGTCGGCTTGCCCACCAAAGCGAGGGCCCCGATGATCGGCGCCAGCTCGGAGGGGATGACCCCGGCGCGGTCGAGCCTCTGGGTCAGCTCGTTGAGGCCGGAGAAGCCGAGGGTGAGGTTGCCGTTCAGACGGCCCTGCTGGGTGAGCGAGCCGGTGCCGTCGGCGTTGATCGCGATCTCCGGCGTGGTCATCACGAAGCGGTCGAGCCGCGCCACGCCGCCGGCCGCCGCCCAGGCGCGCAGCCGCTGGGCCACCGGCATGGGCCGCAGGTCCGCGGCGGCGCTGATGTTGCCTTGCAGGCTCATATCCACCGGGCCGGCAATGCCGAGGGCGGCCAGCAGCGCGCTCTCCCCGCCGGTCATGCCGCTGGCATAGTCCAGGCCGTCGAGGGCGCCTGCCGAGGCCGCGGCGGCCGCGGTGCGGCGGACGTGGAACTCGAACAGCTTGGCCGAAAGCAGCGGGCGGGCCTCGGCGCCCGGGGTCAGCGCGGCGGCGTCCTGCACCTTGGGATCGTGCGCTTGGACCGAGAAGCGCTGCGGCCGGCCCGAGAGGTCGCCCACCCCGCTGAGCTGGAGCAGCGACCAGGTTCCGCCATAGACCCGGCCGGTGGCGAGCTCCTCGACCCTCGCCGGCGGGGTGAACTCGGCGACGATGTGATTGGGCGCCCAGATCTGCGCCACCGCCTGCGCCGAGACCGCCGAGATGCGGACCGGATCGCCGCCGCGGGTCTCCAGGCTGGGGGCGCGGCAGCGCAGCTCGAAGCGGAAGGGGAAGCCGGCGAGGTTGCGCTCGCCGCAGTTCCAGATCCGGCCGAGCCGGGCCTCGCGCGCCACCCAGGCGTCGATCTCCCGCTCGGCCCGGTTGGCCGCATAGACCCATACGGCGCTCCAGCCGATGGCCAGCAGGATCACCAGCAGGACCAGGCCGATCAGGACCCTGGAGGCCGGACGGGACGGATTCGACGGATTGCGGTCGGACGGCGTGGCGGTCATGAGCTCTCCCTGACCTCTGCGGGACGCGGCGCTTGCGGCTTCGCTCGCGCGCTGTTAGGCGACGGACTTGCCCATCTGTCAACGTCGGGAGCCGGCCGGACGACCATGCCGCGGATCAAGGAGCGCCCCGCCGGTTCCGGGGGCCAGCAGGCTGCCGTAACGGACGCCGGGGCGGTGCCGGAAGGGCAAGGCGCCCAAAGCGCGCGGAACGATGCCCCGCCCGACGCCCATTCGGATACCGCTCCGGATGCTCATCCGGACACCCATCCAGATACCTGGGTCTTCGCCTACGGCTCGCTGATGTGGAACCCCGGCTTCGCCTTCGCCGAGCGCCAGGAGGCGCGGCTGGTGGGGGCGCACCGTTCACTGTGCGTCTATTCGTTTCATCACCGCGGCACGCCGGAGCAGCCCGGCCTGGTGCTCGGGCTCGATCTGGGCGGCGCGTGCCGCGGCATCGCCTACCGCGTGCCGGGCGCGGCGTGGCAGGCGGTGCACGCCTATCTCACCGAGCGCGAACAGGTTTCCGGTGTCTACCGCGAATGCATCCGCCGGGTTCAGATCCTCGACGGCTCGGGCCGCACCGCGCCGGCGGTGAGCTATCTGGTGAACCGCGGCCATACCCAGTACGCCAAGGGCCTCACCCTTGCCGACCAGCTGCATCTGGTGCGCCGGGGGCACGGCAAGTCGGGCCCGAACGTGGATTATGTGACCGCGACGGTGGCGGCGCTGGAGCAGCTGGGGCTGGCGGACCGTGCCCTGTCCTACATCGCCCGCCACCTTCATGGCCATGATCTGCACGGACCCGATCTGCACGGCCCTGATGCGCAGGGCGCCGAGGTCCGGCATCACGGCTTTCCGGAACGGTCCGAGGACTGATCGCCGCCGCCGTTCCCGGGCCGGGGCCGGCTCAGGCGGCGTGGCGGCTGCGCACGATGGCCAGGACCTGGCCAGGGCCGATGTGCACCTGGGAATGGACCTGAGCCTGGGCCCGCGCCGCCGGCAGGGCCGGGGCGGCGGCGCCCGGCGTCACGACGGTGCCGGTCTCCGCCATCAGCCGGCGCAGGGCCGGGGCGGGGTCTTCCCCGAACACGTGGATATGCACCTCGTCCGCATCGAGCCTGCGGACGGCGCGGCTCGCCGCCTCGCCTGCGGGGCCGGCCCACATGGCGATGGGCCCAGCCGGGGTACGCCGCACCGCTACCGCCAGCGCATCCGGATAATCGGGCGCCTCGTGGGCCGGATAGACCGAAAAAACGTGCCGCATGCCCTCGCCGTCGCGCCAGAAGCGATAGCGCGCACCGAGCGCGCCACGCTCCAGGCCGGTTAGGCCGCCGGCATCGGAAAGGGGGAGGAAGAGCGAATCACGTGTGTTCATGAGAACGAAACTAGAACGATCTTCGTCCCGGGATCAAGAGTTTTCCACAGGTGTGGACAGCGGGGACGCGGGCCCTTGTTCTTCAAGGATTTCCGGGGCTTGGGGGCCGAGCTCGGCGAGGCCTTCCGCGAGCAGGCGGGCGCTTGCGGTCTCGATGTCGGCCTCCAGCCGGGCCATGAACGCCTCGCGCCTGAGCCCGGGCGGAATGGCCGGCAGGATCTCCACCCGGATCGTCCCCGGCCGTCGGATCATCGCCCGCCGCGGCCAGTAGAGGCCGGAATTGAGCGCCACCGGCAGGCAGGGCACGCCGAGCTGGGTGTAGAGCGACGAGACCCCCGCCTTGTAGGCCGGCGCCGCCCCGGGCGGCCGCCTCGTGCCTTCCGGGAAGATCAGCACCTGGCGACCGGCGGCGAGCTCGGCCCGGGCGACCCTGGTCATCTCCTTCAGCGCCGCGCGCCCGGCGCTGCGGTCCACCGGGATCATCCGCAGCTTGGCGGCGATCCAGCCGAATACCGGGATCCGCATCAGCTCCTGCTTGAGGATGAAGGCCGGATCGTCGAACAGCGGCAAAAGGGCGAAGGTCTCCCACGCCGACTGGTGCTTGGCGGCGATGAGCAAGGGGCCGGGCGGGATGTTCTCGAGCCCCGAGAACGCGTCGCGGGTGCCGCAGATGACCCGCAGCAGGAAGCGGTTGGTCCTGACCCAGGACAGCACCCCGGCCGTCCAAAGCCGGCGGCGCGAGATGAACGGCAGCGTCGGCAGCAAAGCCAGGAGGTAGAGGGTGGTGACGCCGTAGAAGGCGATCTGGAAGGCGAGCGAGCGCAGCCGGATCATCGCATGCCCTTTTCGGCGGCAGGGGTCAGCGTGCCATCCGGGCCTCGGCGGAGGGGGCCGTCGCCGGCTCCACCACCACGGCCACGGCCGGGGCCGGGCGGATCTTCGCCACCGCCATCATGTATTTCACGTATTCCTTGAAAAGCAGCTTCAAGGTCGAGGGATCGCGCCACCATTCGTCCGCCTGCATGCGCGTGGTGACGACGGGATAGGCCATCAGCTCCACTTCGGGCAAGGCCCGGCCAAGCTCCACCAGCGCCCGCGGCATGTGCCAGGCGGAGGTGACCACCAGAAGCGAGCGGAACCGCTGGCTGCGGCTCCATTCCGCCGCCTCGATGGCGTTGCCGCGGGTGTTCAGGGCCTTGTGGCCGAGGTCGATGCAGCATTCGGCGAAGGCGTCGCGCTCGGCCATCATCCGGCGCAGGTCGGCCTGGGACAGAGCGGGGTTGACGCCGCTGATGAGCAGGCGCTGGCCGCGGCCCTCCGCCAGCAGATCCATGGCGTCGGAAATGCGCGAGGCGCCGCCGGTGAGCACCACGATGGCGTCCGCGGAGCGGTTGGGAACCACTTCGCGCTCGGCGATCTGCGAGGTGAAGGACAGGAAGCCGGCGAGCACCCCGGTGGCGCCGGCCGCGGCAAGGATCAGCACGCCGGCGACGAGGCGGCGCAGGACGGAGGGACAGGCGTTCCGTCCCGCCCCGGCGGCCTCGATCCTCCCGGCGTCTGCCGTCCCGGTAGCGCCCTCGGCGCCTGTCTTTTCACCGGCCGTAAACACGGGCGCGGTGGTGTCGCTCTTGTTCATGGCCTCAAGCTTGCCGCCGGAATGCGGCAGAGGCGGGACAGGCCGCCGCGTGGCTGCCGTTTCCCGCCCGGATCATTGAATCGTCCTCAAGGTCCGGTAAACGGTGATCCGCGAGGTGAGGGCGGTGGCCAGCGCCACCACCACCACCACCAGGGCGATGCCGGCAAAGCCGAGCGGGCCCGGATCGAGCCAGCCGAGGAAGCTCGGCGCCTCCGGGTCGCCGGCGAGGCCGAGCCGCGGCAGCGCCGCCACCGTGCCGAACACCGCGGCGGCGCTGAGGCCGCCGATCAGCCCGCCCTGGGTGCCGATCTTGAGGAAATGCCGCTGGAACTGGGCCGCGATGAAGCCGTCGCGGGCGCCGACGAAATGCAGCACCTCCACCACCGCGCGGTTGGTGGCGACCGCGGCGCGGGTGGCGAACACCACGGAGAGCACCGTCGCCGTCCCCACCAGCGCCAGCAGGCCGAGCCCGGTGAAGATCACCCCGTCGGCCATGGTGCCGAGGCGGCTGGAGAAGGCGCGGTGGTCGTCCAGGGTGGCGGTGGGGATGCGGTCGGAGAGGGTGCGCTTCAGCCGGGCGAGATCGCCCGCGCTCGCGCCGTCGAGCCGCAGCACGATGACCCGCGGCACCGGCAGGTCGGAGAGGTCGAGCCCGGAGCCGAGCCAGGGCTCCAGCAGCCGGCCGGTCTCGGCGGGGGAGAGGGTGGGCGCCTCGGCCCCCCCCGGGGGCCGGGGCGTCCTGGGGCCGCTTTGGGGGCGGACCGTCGGGGCTCATCCATTCGCATCGCGAACAAATTCCGGGCCCCTTCAACGTAGGAGAAACCCATGCCGTGCCGCATCTGTGGCGGACCGCTCCCGGTTGGCACGACCGGCCGACCAAGGACCTATTGCGCCGCGGCGTGCCGCAGATCGTGCGAGTTGGAAATCAGGCGCCTGGATCGTCGCCTCGGGGATCTCGAGGAGCGCCAGGCCGAGTTGCGGATGTCCACCGTCCACGTCTGGGGCGACGACCCGAAACGGCTCCAGGCGGAGATCAAACGCGTGCGCGCCCGGCTGCGGGAACTGCTCGGCGCCGGTGCCCCAGAGCCGACGGTGACGCGATGACCGCGGGGGGCATGTGTGTCTCGCCGCCGGCCTTGGGGCACCACCGCACGGGCCCTCATGCGCATTTCGCACGCGCGCGCCGTAAAATCTCAGAAAGGACCCCATGAAGACCAAACCGAAGTCACCTCGCCCCCGTGGCCGGCCCACCCGGGCCGCAGCCAGCGCGGCGGCACTGGCGGGCATTGACCTGGCCCATCTCGGTCCGCGTGGGGTGCTCCTGCAGATCGCTGCCGATCCGTCGTCACCTGCGACGGCACGGGTCGCGGCCTGCCGTGCACTGCTTGGCTTGGCCGACGGCAAGCCGACGCCAGAAGATGATCCCGTCACAGCGCTGGCGCTGCGGCTCCTGCGGAGGACCCCATGAGCGACGACATCGCGTCCG
>CALMSN010000204.1 GCA_937872325.1 uncultured Xanthobacter sp.
CAATCAGCATATTGCGTGGGTAGCCGTTGGACTCGAAGCGCCAGAGCGTCGTGTGCCACAGCGCCGCCGTATCCCCGTTGCCGTGCACGAAGATGATCGGCGGAATGCGGCTGGCAGCGAGGCGCGGTAACTGGCGGGTGTTCGGCCGCTGCTGCTGGGGCCGCGCCGCCGGGGCGATCTCGTGACCGCCGGTATTCTTGACGGGGAGGGGATCCGTCCGGCAAGTCAGCGCACGAGGTCGGCGCCGTGGGGGGATAGCTCCCGTGCCGGCGGCCGGGTCGGCCATGACTGTCGCACAGCAGGGCAGGGGCCGCCGCCGTGAGAGGAGCTGCAGATGGTGTCGCGCGAGGTGGATCTGTTCGTCATCGGCGCCGGGTCCGGCGGGGTCCGGGCCGCGCGCATCGCCGCCCAGCACGGCGCGAAGGTGCTGATGGCGGAGGAATACCGCATCGGCGGCACCTGCGTCATCCGCGGCTGCGTGCCCAAGAAGCTGTTCGTCTATGCCGGCCGCTACGCCCATGACCTCCAGGACATGGCCGGCTTCGGCTGGCAGGTGGAGCAGGTGGAGTTCGACTGGCTCACCCTGATCGCCAACAAGGACAAGGAGATCGCCCGCCTCGAGGGGATCTATCGCAAGAATGCCGAGGCTGCGGGCGTGGAGGTGGTCAATTCCCGCGCCGTGCTCCGCGGCCCCGATACGGTGGAGATCGTCGCCACCGGCGAGGTGGTGAAGGCGCGCTACATCCTGATCGCCACTGGCGGGCACCCCTCGGCGGGGCCGGCCATCCCCGGCGCGGAGCTGGCGATCACTTCCAACGAGGCCTTCAACCTCAAGCGCTTCCCCAACCGGATCCTGGTGCAGGGCGCCGGCTATATCGCGGTGGAGTTCGCCGGCCTGTTCCGGGCGCTGGGGGCGGAGGTGACCCTGGTGTTCCGCGGCGACAGGATCCTGCGCGGCTTTGACGGTGACCTGCAGGCGCATCTCGTGGACGAGATGATGCGGGCCGGCATCAACGTGCTGCCCGGGTGCGCCCTTGCCGCCATCGAGGCCGGGGCGGACGGACACCGGGTGCTGCTCTCCGACGGCGCGGCGCTGGAGGTCGACGAGGTGATGCTCGCCCTCGGCCGCGCGCCCAACACAAAGGGGCTGGGGCTGGAGGCGGCCGGCGTCGCCCTCGACAAGGCGGCCGCGGTGGTGGTGGATGCCGAAAGCCGCTCCAGCGTGCCGGGCATCTATGCGGTGGGCGACGTCACCAACCGCATCAACCTGACCCCGGTGGCCATCCGCGAGGGCCACGCCTTCGCCGACACCGTTTTCGGCGGCAAGCCCTGGACGGTGGACCACAGCCTGGTGGCCACCGCCGTCTTCTCCGAGCCGGAGATCGGCACCGTCGGCCTTACCGAGGAGGCGGCGCGGGCGGCCGGCGGGCGGGTCGACATCTACCGCTCCACCTTCCGGCCGCTGAAGGCGACGCTCTCCGGGCGCGAGACGCGGATGCTGATGAAGCTGGTGGTGGATGGCGACAGCGACAAGGTGCTCGGCGTCCATATCCTGGGCGAGGGGGCGGCGGAGATGATCCAGCTCGCCGCGGTCGCCGTCGGCATGGGAGCGACCAAGGCGGATTTCGACCGCACGGTCGCGGTCCATCCCACCGCGGCGGAAGAGCTGGTGACCATGCGCAGCAAGTCTGCCTGACCGGCTCTCCACGGGCCTCGCGCCGCGACACGGCGCGGGAGCCATCCAGGATCGATCGGGGCTGGATTGAAGTGGTCGGAGCAGCAGGATTCGAACCTGCGACCCTCTGCTCCCAAAGCAGATGCGCTACCAGGCTGCGCTATGCTCCGACACTCGGCATAAGGCGGCCATTGCTACCTTTCCGGCAGGTGAAGCGCAAGGGCGCCTTGGTGGCTAAGCGAACAAAGAGGAGACAATCTGCGGGGTTTTGAATCGAAAGTCCCGAGATAGTCCCGAGATTTGTTCTCTACCTGTTCACCCCTCCCTCCCTGCCACGCTGGGAGGGAGGGCACCCATGGTCGCTGGTCTCCGCCAGCTACGCTGGGAGCACCTTGGGCCGGGCAACCGCGTGATCGCAGAGTGCCTGCGGTGCGGGAAGCCTGAACGGCGGCTTCACCTCGGGGGCGTCGAAAAAGTCCGCTCCCTATGCCCCGCCCCGCCCGGGCCCCGCTCTGGTTCCGCGGGATGGATACCTGAGGACGCAGAACGCCCGCCTGGACGCCTTGCCGCCGATCTTTGCCCGGATAGACCCTGACGGCGGACAGCCTGTCTTCGCCCGCTGATCGACGCCGTCGAAGTCGACCAGCACGTCGTGCGTATCCACAGATCAAGGTTAGTGCTGGAAAAGGGCCGTACTCGCCAACCGAGCCCCCCATCCGGGTATGCGCGGTTCTGTACGGAAATGGCGCGCCCTAGGGGAGGGTTTCACGGGTGGGGCGAGAGGCCGCAGAACCGTTGATACTGCTTGATTTCAAGGTGGTCCGTGGGGTACCAATTTGGGGTCCCAGCGGGGTCCCTTATGCGTCACGACATGCGTTTTCTTGAGCGACACGGCAACCAGTACCGCGTCAAGGTGAAGGTTCCTGCTGCACTGCGGGAGGTCATCGGCAAGGCCCATCTCAAGGTCCCCCTGCACACCGACAGCCTCGCCAAGGCGAACATGCTGAAGTGGTCCGTCGTCTCGGACCTCAAAGAGCAGATTGCGAAAGCCCAACGGGTCGCCGAGGCCAAGGCGAAAGGCGGTGACCCGGTCATAGTCGAGGCGATGGAGTGGCGCGAGGTCATCGCGAAGGGCGACGATGTGGCCGACGACATTCTCCTCCCAGAGCGGGCGGAGGAGATCGAAAAGCACCACGGGACCGAGGCAGCACTTGCCTTCGTCAAGGTAGCGAAGGGCCGGGCCACGCCTATCCAGCCCCTGGAGCCGGCATGGCTCGCCGAGGCGAACTATGCGGGGCGCACTGAGACTTCTCGGAAACAGGCCGTGCGGGTGCTCCTCGAATGGTGCCGCGCCTCTTCGATCCCGGAGACGGTGGAGGCCGTCGACAGGAAGACGGCAGGCCGGTTCATCTCGGAGGTGTTCATCGCCAAGAACGCCGACCCCGCCACCGCGAACAAGCTCATCACGGGCCTGTCCGCCTTCTGGAAGTGGATGGAGAAGCGGGGCCATGCCGCCGCAGGCAACCCCTGGGAGCGGCAAAGCCTGAAGCTCAAGAAGGTGAAGACGGAGGAGGGGGAGGAGGCCAAACGCCCCTTCACGAACGACGAGATCATCAAAATCCTTGCCGCCGCGAAGGGCGTCCTCGGCGACCTCTGCCGGCTGGGAGCCCTGTCAGGGATGCGCATCGGGGAGATGGCAGAACTCCGGGTGCGCAACGTGAAGGACGGGACCATTCGGGTGGGGCAGGGGAAGACGGATGCGGCTACGCGAGACGTGCCCATCCATCCCGACGTTGTCGCCTTGGTGGCCTCACGGTGCGAGGGGAAGGAGGCGGACGCCTACCTGTTCCACGAACTCCCCGACCAACAGAATGCCGCCCGTCCCCGCGGAGCCCCTGCCTCCCAGGCTTTCACCCGGTTACTCCGGGAACTGGAGCTTGAAGACCGCATCCCCGGCCGGCGACAGGCACGTATTGATTTCCACTCCTTCCGCCGGTGGTTCATGCGTAGGGCGGTGGAGGCATTGGAAAAAGGCGCCACGGGCTTCACCGCCTGGACGCTTGCGGAGGTGGTGGGCCACTCGAAAGAGAGCGGTCCGCTGCCGATGACGATGGGGAGATATCCGGGGGCATCCCGGATCGAGGCGAAGCGGGCCTGCGTCGAGGCGGTGCAGTTGCCGACTGCGGAGGAGAAAGCGGCAGGCTGAGGCGCGTGGCTGGGCGGCAGACCGAGAATTTCCCGCTGCCACAATCACAGCCTTCGATGTGGGAGAGCTAGGGTGGACCTGACCCACCCTCTCCGGGTACGGGAGCGGCGGTGATTACAAAATCCCGAAAAGAGCCGGGGAACGCGCGGTAAGCGCGGATATCCAGAACGTTTCCACCCATTGACCTGGCTGCGGCCAAAGGGCCGGCCGGCTTTACGTCTGCCGTCAGCACCACTGCCGAAAGCGAACGCGCTGCAAGCGCCAAGTCGGCTTCGTTTTTCTTCAGGTGCGTCTTTGGCCGGTCACCGCTGCCGATTAGGCGGCGGTTGGCGTCGACGAACTCCCATTCCTGTTTCGAGACCCACCGGCCTTCGCCGAACCCGCCGACCTTTCTTGCCTCTGGCTGCGTGTCCGTGTCGCAGAAGCCGAACCAAACATCCACCTTCACCCCGCACCGCGCGACCGCATCGCGAATGAAGGTGAGCAGCTCTGCCTTTGCCGATGGGATGGCGGCAAGCTCCATCTCAATTTCACGCGGTATCCAAAGGCGGAAACTGTCCGTGGGGAATTCCGAGCCCAGGTCGACGCCGAACTCCAACAGGACATTCCAGGCGCAGCTATCGATGTGTATGTCGATCATGACGGCTACGCCGATGCCTTCCTCAGCCGCACGCCCGGCCCCTCGCCATTCTCCGGGACGAAGATCACTCCGGCAGCTTCTAGTGTCATCCTGAGGAGGGCGAGTGTCGCGTGTTGCGGGGTGGACCGCCCGCTCTCGAAATTGCGGATCGTCGCGTTGCCGATCTTCGATGCCTCAGCCAATTGTTGCTGGGACCAGTCGAGGAGTGCGCGGGCGGCTCGGCATTGGGCTGGCGTCATCATGAGCACATCAAAGCATAGCCACGCTAAAAGCGCTACGACTAGCGAAAAAACGATTGCCTTATCGTTTGCGCATGATTAACGCTACGGATAGTGATTTTCGCTATCGAGGAGCGCCCGCATGTCGCAAACCATCGTCCATCCCCTTCCGTTCTCCTCCACGCCCCGCGGATGCCGGGTCGAGGACATTCCCGGCGACCTGATCACCTGGGATGGGTGGCCTCCGAGGGACTGCCTCAACCTCGATCCGCCGCCCCCTCGCGGCTGGTACTCCATCCCGCATTGGGCCGCGCTGACGGAATGGGGGTTGTTCGAGACCGCCGAAGCGACGATGGAAGAGACCCTCGGCGAATGGATGCGAGACCCTTGGCAGGCGGACGCGCTCCGCTATTGCGCCGAGGAGGGTATCGTCCCCATCGAATGGCCTGCCCCGCCGAGGATGAAGTCGGAGCTGGGCATCGCCTCAGTGCTTCTTTTCCCGGACCCTATTCTCCGAGAGGTATTTGATCGGCATCTCTTCGGCCGTTGACGGTACGCCGCGCTCGGGCGGTCACGACGTCAACGCGCCCGACGATAAACGGAAGGGCCGCGAGGACCGTAGCAGCGGCACCCCTCGCGGCCCTTGCCAGCTTTATGGCTTAGAGACGGCCCACCCGGCTTGCAGATCGAACGGAGCCAAAGCGAGCATAGCGGCTCTTCCGACAACTCCCAAGCGATCCGGAGGCAGCTTGCGAACCTCTCTGGGATTGGGATCGATGACCCGGCTCCCAGTGCGGCAAATTGGCTCCCGGCAAATGCTTGGTTGAAATGGTGTCGGAGAGTGCGTCTCCGTAATTCATTGGAAAATTGAATAAATATAGATGCAATTTCAGAGTAGTTCCGGGATTGGGATTGTCCGAATTTCGAGAGTATTGTTGCAGAAGACGAATTTCCGATGCTTTTCTTGACGGCGGGCGAAATTGCCCCCTCGATCAGCGTAGGGCTCCGTTCATGCTCCCCGAAGCTCGCATCACCGCCGCCGCGTCTTCCCGTGCGCCCCGTTTTCCATTCCCGGCCCATCCCTACGGCTGCCGCGTGGAAGACGTCCGTTCCGACCTTCTCACGCAAGATGGGTGGTCGCCGCGGGATTGCCTCAACCTTGATCCCCCGCCACCTCCCGGATGGTACTCGATCCCGCATTGGGTGGCCCTCACGGGGTACTATGCGTTTGAAGCCTTCGGTGCTGACATGCCGGAGATCGTGAGCGAGTGGGTCGGATTGCCGGGGGGTGTCGGGGCTGGCGGCTCGGCGACGCATGACGGGGTGGAGCAGGCCAAGGCCCTTGACCTGATTGCCCGCGAAGGCATGGCGCCTATCGAGTGGCCCGCACCACCACGGATGCAGGCGGAGCTTGGGATTGCGGTGGTGCTCCTTTTCCCTGATCCCGTGTTGCGATCCCTCTTCCCAGTTCTGAGGAGATAGGGAATGGACCGGCCCCGCTGCGGCTTCAGGCGGCATCCGACATCGTGGCCGTGCCGCAACCTCCTGCATTCGCAAGGATCATGACGAATGTCTGTGCGAGACAAAGGCGGAAAGTATATGGGCGACTTCACGGTCGCCGGCATTAGATACCGACAGATGTTCCCTTCCCATGCTGAGGCGGAGGCCTGGGAAGTCCAATCGCGAGCAAATCTGAAGCTGGGGCAGCCTGTCGACCGAAGGCGGGTCAGCCCCAGGACCAGAAGCCCCGAAACAGTCCGGGGCCTGCTCAATCAATTGTCCAAGGTCTACTGGGTGGACTTTGCGCCGACTGCCATCGAGAAGCGCGACGTGCAACGGTTCGTCGATTTCGTCGGGCCGTCTGCCTCTCCTGAAACTGCATTTTCGGTCGAGAAGCTGGAGGATTTTGCCGCGGAGCTGAAGGCGATTGGGTGCTCGCACGGAACGATCAATCGCCACCTCTCCAACGTGTTCAAGATG
>CALMSN010000205.1 GCA_937872325.1 uncultured Xanthobacter sp.
AGGCGGATGAGGTCGGGCGGCAGCGGCGCGTACGGGAGCTTCGCCTTGACCGCCTTCAGCTTCTGCGGATCGAGCGCCGCATCCGGCCCGCTCCGCGGCCAGACCACGCCGATGACGCTGCGATTGCCCAGCGGCACCTGCACCAGGTCGCCGGGGGCGAGGGCGAGGCCCTCGGGAACGAGGTAGGAATAGGCGGCGTCGAGGCCGAGGGGCAGCAGGACATCGACTGTGGCGGGGCGCATGGGACCGTTGGTTAAGCCCGCGCGGCGCTTCAGCGCAACCCACCCGGCGCCGGTCGCAGACCGGGACCGATGGTATATCGGCGCCGGCGGGCCGAAAAATCAAAGCCCATTGACCGGCCGCGCCCTTGCCCACATGGATGGCGCCATGACGCGACGCATCGCCCTGCTGCGGGCCATCAATGTGGGCGGAAGCGGCAAGGTCGCCATGGCGGACCTTCGGGCGCTGGCCGAAGAGCTGGGATTTGGCCGGGTGGAGACCTTCATCCAGTCGGGCAACCTGGTGTTCGATGCCGGCGACACCCCCAATGCGGAGGTGGAGGCCGGCCTTGCCGCGCTGTTGCGCAGCAGGCTGGGCGTGATGACCGACGTCATCGTGCGCGATCGGGAGGGCTGGGCGGCGATGGTCGCCGATAATCCCATGCCGGACGCCGCAACGCTCGATCCCAGCCGCCTCCTCGTGCTGGTGCTCGGCGCCCCGGCGACCCCCGCCCAGATCGAGCGGCTCTCCGCCGCGGCGGCCGGGGCGGAGCGCCTCGTGGCGCGCGACGACGTGATCTATGCGGCGCTCCCCGACGGCATCGGCCGCTCGAAGCTCGGCGCCCTGCTGAGCCGGGCCTCCGGCCTGCGGGCGACCGGGCGCAACTGGAACACGGTGCTGAAGCTGAAGGCCATGGTGGAGGCGTGAGGGCGCCGCATCGGCATCCGCCCTTGCGTTCGTGCGGCATCCTGTCTACCTCCAGCCCATGAAATTCCTCGATCAGGCCAAGGTCTATGTGCGCTCCGGCGATGGCGGGGCGGGGTGCGTCTCGTTCCGGCGCGAGAAGTTCATCGAGTTCGGCGGTCCCGATGGCGGCGACGGCGGGCGCGGCGGCGACGTGTGGATCGAGTGCGTGGACGGCCTCAATACCCTCATCGACTACCGCTACCAGCAGCACTTCAAGGCCAAGAAGGGCGACCACGGCAAGGGCGCCAACCGCACCGGCGCCCGCGGCGCCGACGTGGTGCTGAAGGTGCCGGCCGGCACCCAGATCCTCGACGAGGACGAAGAGACCATCCTCGCCGACCTCACCACGCCCGGCGAGCGCATCAAGCTGCTGGAAGGCGGCAATGGCGGCTTCGGCAACGCCCAGTTCAAGACCTCCACCAACCAGGCGCCGCGCCGCGCCAATCCGGGCCTCGAAGGCCAGGAGCGCTGGATCTGGCTGCGGCTGAAGCTGATCGCCGATGCCGGCCTCGTCGGCCTGCCCAATGCCGGCAAGTCCACCTTCCTGGCGGCGACCACGGCGGCCAAGCCCAAGATCGCCGATTATCCCTTCACCACCCTGCATCCCGGCCTCGGCGTGGTGCGGGTGGACGGGCGCGAGTTCGTGCTCGCCGACATTCCCGGCCTCATCGAGGGGGCGCACGAGGGCGTGGGCATCGGCGACCGCTTCCTCGGCCATGTGGAGCGCTGCCGGGCCCTGCTGCACCTGGTGGACGGCACCTCCGAGCATGCCGGCAAGGCCTACAAGACCGTGCGGGCCGAGCTCGCCGCCTACGGCAACGGGCTCGACGAGAAGCCGGAGATCGTCGCCCTCTCCAAGGTGGATTCCCTCTCCCCCGAGCTGCTGAAGCAGCAGAAGGAGCGGCTGAAGCGGGCGGCCAAGCGCACCCCGCTGCTGCTTTCCGCCCAGTCCGGCGAGGGCGTGCAGGAGGCGTTGCGTTCCCTGCTCGGCGTCGTGGAAGAGGCCCGCGGCGAGGAGAAGGCGGAAGCGACGAAGGCCGAGTGGCGGCCCTGACCGTCCGGCCGTCGACCGCTTCGGCAAGGCCCGCCCCCCGCCGGGCTTGAACTTCGGCGACGGCATGGCCTATGCCGTCACCGGGGCGCGCGCCGGGCGGATTGCATCGCAAGACGGTGGCGGCACGTCGCTCTTCGTCACGCGCCCAGGGCGCATGACGCGCCGCTCCTCGTCAGGAGGAATGACTTTTCCCGCATCGACGGGCGGGCGCGCCCGTCCTGGTGCCGTTCCGGTTCCCATGCCATGGCGTCCATCGACACCCCCTCCCCCGCCGCGAAGGCGCCGGCCTTCGGCGACTTCCGCCGCATCGTCATCAAGGTGGGCTCGGCCCTGCTGGTGGACAGCGCGCACGGGCGGGTGAAGCTCGCCTGGCTGACCTCGCTGGTGGAGGACATCGCCACCCTGCACGGCCGCGGCTGCGAGGTGATGGTGGTCTCCTCCGGCGCCATCGCTTTGGGCCGCACCGTGCTCGGCCTGCCGCGCGGGCCGCTGAAGCTGGAGGACAGCCAGGCCTCCGCCGCCGTGGGCCAGATCACCCTCGCCCGCACCTGGGCCGAGATCCTCGGCCATTACGGCGTCACCGCCGGCCAGGGGCTGCTCACCCTCGGCGACACCGAGGAGCGGCGGCGCTATCTCAACCCCCGCTCCACCCTCTCCCGCCTCATCGACATGAAGGCGGTGCCGGTGATCAACGAGAACGACACCGTGGCCACCACCGAGATCCGCTACGGCGACAACGACCGCCTCGCCGCCCGGGTCGCCACCATGGTCAGCGCCGACCTTCTGGTGCTGCTCTCCGACATCGACGGCCTCTACACCGCCCCGCCGGCGCTCGACCCCGCCGCCGCCCACATTCCGGTGGTGCCGCGCATCACCGCCGAGGTGGAGGCCATGGCCGGGGCGGCGGGATCGGAGCTGTCGCGCGGCGGCATGCGCACCAAGATCGAGGCCGGCAAGATCGCCACCAGCGCCGGCAGCGCCATGGTCATCGCCTCCGGCCATGTGAAGAACCCGCTGAAGCAGATCATGGACGGCGGGCGCTGCACCTGGTTCCTCACCTCGGCCAATCCGGTGCGGGCACGCAAGAGCTGGATCGCCGGCGCGCTGGAGCCGCGCGGCACGCTCCATCTCGACGACGGCGCGGTGGCCGCCCTGCGCCGCGGCGCCAGCCTTCTCCCAGCCGGGGTGAAGCGCATCGAAGGCAGCTTCGAGCGGGGCGATGCGGTGGTGCTGCGCGGTCCCGACGGGGCGGAGGTCGGCCGCGGCCTGATCGCCCACGATGCCGCCCATGCCACCCGCATCATGGGCCGCTCCACGGCCGAGATCGAGGCCCTGCTCGGCCTCACCGGCCGGGCCGAGATGGTGCACCGGGACGACATGGCGCTGGGGGTGGAATAACGCCAGAGGCCCGGGAGCAGAACTCATGGGCCCTTGGCCAAGCCCGCGCGGCGCCTGAGCGTAAGCCATCGACCAGACACCCCGGGGTCCGATGGCCTGGCGGGACAAGGCGCCACACCCCCGGCACTCTCGACAGCTCTTTACGCCTTCGCTACCGCTTGATGCGCGCAGCGGTTGTGGGGGCTGACCTTCCGAACCGCCGGGCGCCGCCGGAATGAGCCGGCGAGGCTGGATGGCCATGCGCCGTCCACCCCGGGGCGCGGGCCGCCGGAACACGTATTCTATATTCAACAGCTTGGCGTCTCAGCGCTTCCTCGGACACTGAAACGCTCCAGGGGCGAGGTGGAGATGAGTGATCCCGTAAAGCTTCCCGTCTGGGGCACGGTCGGCCTGGCCCTGCGCTGGACCTTGGCCTTCATCCTCCGGCACCCGGTGGTCACCGTGGCCTATGCCGCCGCGGTCCTCGCATCCAACCTCACCAGCCAGCTGGGCGAGGGCACCGCGGCGGCGGCGCCTCCGGCCGGGCAGTTCGTCTGGCTGAACCTGCTTCTCTTGATTGTCAGCGTGCTGATCTCGATCATGTTCGCGCTGATGGTCCATAACGAGGTGCTGCGGGGGCATGCCGGGTTCGATGCCGCCACCTTCGGTTCCGGGCCGGGCCGCACCTTCGGCTATCTGCTCGACCTGGTGGTGATCGGCCTCATAGCGGTGGCCGTGCTGATCGTGGCCGTCATCGCCTTGGCGCTGATCGGGGTTGGCGGGAACATCTTGCTGGGCAAGAGCGGGTCCACGGTCGTCACTGTCATCGGCGGGATCGCGACGGTCATCGTCGCCATCGGGCTCGGCGCCCGGCTGACGCTCCGCCTGCCGTCGCGGGCGATCGGGCAGCCGGCGCCCTGGAAGGCCATCTGGCGGATGGGGCGCGGCAACACGCTCCGCCTCATCGGCATGGGGCTGCTGCTCTGGCTGTTCGCCGCGGTGCTGATGCTGCCCATCCTGGGGTGGGGATTCATGTATCTGCCCCACCTGGATCCGGCCCAACCGCTGCTGCGGGTGCCATTCCTGCTTCTCGTGTATAGCGCCGTCATCTCCCCGATCCTGACCATCGCCCACTTCGCCTTGCTTTCCGTCGCGTTCGCCACGCTCCGGCCGGCGGAGGCGGACGGAACCGGCGCTGCTGCGTTCACTTAAGGGGATGGCTGGCCTGATCGCGGCCGGCTACCGCGTCGGGGCGAGGGGTGGTAGATAAACCTCCCTCCACTTTTTCCTGACGAGACCTGCCATGTCCTCCGCCTCCGCCGCCGCCCGAACCGAGCTCTCCGCCGCCGCGGGCCGCTCGGTGCCGCCGGCGGAGCTGGAGGCGGCCATGAAGGCCATGGGCAAGCGCGCCCGCGCCGCCGCCCGCGCCCTCGCCCTCGCCGCGCCCGAGGCGAAGACCGCCGCCCTCAGGGCCGCCGCTGCCGCCCTGCGGGCCGCCGCACCCGGGATCCTCGCCGCCAATGCCGCCGACGTCGCCCGGGCCAAGGCCGAGGGCATGGCCGGCTCCTTCCTCGATCGCCTGACCCTCAGCCCCGAGCGCATCGAGGCCATGGCCCAGGGGGTGGAGGCGGTGGCCGACCTGCCCGATCCCGTGGGCAAGGTGACCGAGCGCTGGACCCGCCCCAACGGCATGACCATCGAGCGGGTGCGCACTCCGCTCGGCGTGGTCGGCGTGATCTATGAGAGCCGGCCCAACGTCACCGCCGACGCCGCAGCCCTGTGCCTGCGCGCCGGCAACGCGGTGATCCTGCGCGGCGGCTCGGACAGCCTCGCCTCGTCCTCGGCCATCCACCGCGCCTTCGTCGCCGGGCTTGCGGCCGCCGGGCTGCCGGAGGATGCGGTGCAGTTCGTCGACGTCGCCGACCGGGCGGCGGTGGGCTACATGCTTGCCGGGCTCGACGGCACCGTCGACGTGATCGTGCCCCGGGGCGGCAAGAGCCTGGTGGCGCGGGTGCAGTCCGATGCCCGGGTGCCCGTCTTCGCCCATCTCGACGGCATCGTGCACATCTTCGTGGACAAGGCCGCCGACCTCGACATGGCCCGCTCCGTGGTGCTGAACGCCAAGATGCGGCGCACCGGCATCTGCGGCGCCGCCGAGACCCTGCTGGTGGACACGGCGGTGGCCGGCACCCACCTCGCGCCGCTGGTGGCGATGCTGATCGAGGCCGGCTGCGAGGTGCGGGGCGATGCCGCCGCCCAGGCCGCCGACGCTCGGGTGAAGCCGGCCGTCGCCGCGGACTGGGATACCGAGTATCTCGACGCCATCATCGCCGTGAAGATGGTGGACGGGCTGGAGGCCGCCATCGACCATATCGAGGCGCACGGCTCGCACCACACCGACGGCATCGTCACCCAGGACCAGGCGGCGGCCGACCGCTTCCTCGCCGAGGTGGATTCGGCCATCGTCCTGCACAATGCCTCCACCCAGTTCGCCGATGGCGGCGAATTCGGCTTCGGCGCCGAGATCGGCATCGCCACCGGGCGGATGCATGCCCGCGGTCCGGTGGGGGCGGAGCAGCTCACTTCGTTCAAGTACCGCATCCACGGTTCCGGCCAGACCCGCCCGTGACGGCGCCCGCGGCCCGCGATCTGCGGCTGCCGCCGGCCGCCGCGGGCCAGCGCATCGGCCTCGTCGGCGGCAGCTTCAATCCGGCCCATGCGGCGCACCGGGCAGCGAGCCTGCTCGCCCTCAAGCGCTGCCGGCTGGATGCGGTGTGGTGGCTGGTCACCCCCGGAAATCCACTGAAGGACAACAGCCGCCTGCCGCCGCTGGCGGAGCGGATCGCCCGCGCCCGCGCGGTGGCGGACGATCCTCGCATCGTCGTCACCGGGGTCGAGGCGGGGCTCGGCCTGCGCTACACCCACCAGACGCTGGCCTGCCTCGCCGCCCGGCTGCCGCAGGTGCGGTTCGTGTGGATCATGGGGGCGGACAACCTCGCCACGTTCCATCGCTGGCAAAGGTGGCGCCGGATCGCGGCGCTGATGCCGGTGGCGGTGGTGGACCGGATGGGCGCCCGGCTCGCCCCGACCGCCGCGCCGGCGGCGCAGGCGCTGGCCCGCTACCGCCTGCCGGAAGCCGCCGCCTCCCGCCTCGCCACCGCACGCCCGCCCGCCTGGGTGTTCCTGCACGGGCTCAAATCCCCCCTGTCCTCAACCTGGATTCGCGAGCAGGATCGCGCACTTGCCGCGCCGCAACAGGGCGAGGGCCGCGGCAAGTCTTGAAAATGCGGGCTTTGCCATGCATCCTAGAGGGCGTGCCGGCATAAGGATGCTGGCCGTGTGAAAGGATCCGGACCCCTGTCCAACCCCGTGCTCAAGACCCCGTCGCAGAAGACGACCCATTCCCCTGCCGCCCTGACGCTCGCCCATTCGGCCGATGCGGAGGACGGACCGGTCGGAACCATGGTCCGGCAGCCCGGGCAGGGGGGACAATCCGAGATCGAGCCGGGGACACCCGGTGTCCCCGCCGTGCGCCCGCCGGAAGCGGAGGGCCTGCTCACCCTCGTCCAGGCCCAGCTCGACGACGACAAGTCGGAGGAGATCGTGGCCATCGACCTGCGCGGCAAGACGGCCATCGCCGATTTCATGGTGATCGCCTCCGGCCGCTCGCAGCGTCATGTGGGCGCCATCGCCGACCATCTCATCGAGGCGCTCAAGGCCTCCGGGGTGCGCGGCGTGCGGGTGGAAGGCCAGCCGGCCTGCGACTGGGTGCTGATCGATGCCGGCGACGTCATCGTCCACGTCTTCCAGCCGGAAGTCCGCGCCTTCTACAACATCGAGAAGATGTGGTCCGGCCCCTCCCGTGGCTGAGTTCCGCGGGGGCGCGCCGGCCGTGTCCCGCCGCGCCGGCTGAGCCGCCGTGCGAATCGTGCTGGCCTGCGTCGGCCGGTTGAAGGCCGGGGCGGAGCGCGACCTTGTGCTGCGCTATCTGGAGCGCAGCCGGGCCGCCGGCCGGTCGCTCGGCCTTGCCCCTATCGACATGCATGAGGTGGCGGAGAGCGCCGCCCGCCGCGCCGAGGACCGCATGGCCGAGGAGGCGCTCGCCCTCCTGGCGCTGTGCCCGCCTGGCGCCGGCCTGATCGCCCTCGATCCGCGTGGCCAGAATCTCACCAGCGAGGCGCTCGCCGCCGATATCGCCCGCCGCCGCGATTCGGCCGGAGGCGCCCTGTGCCTCGTCATCGGCGGGGCGGACGGGCTGGGCGAGGCGCTGCGGGCGCGGGCCGACCGGCTGCTGGCCTTCGGCGCCGCCACCTTTCCCCACCAGTTGGTGCGGGTGATGCTGGCCGAGCAGATCTACCGCGCCACCACCATTCTGGCCGGCCATCCCTACCATCGAGCCTAGAGCTTCCCGGCCTCGAAGCCGCCCGGGAATTGACATTGGCGTCCCCGCCTTCTATCACGCGCGCTCCATAACCCCAGGATGGGAGTCGACGAGCCGCGCGGCAGCGCGCCGCGGTCGGCCGAAGGCAAAGACCATGAAGATCCGCAATTCCCTCAAGTCCCTGCTGACCCGTCACCGGGACAACCGTCTCGTGCGCCGCAAGGGCCGCGTCTACATCATCAACAAGACCCAGAAGCGCTACAAGGCCCGCCAGGGCTGATGCCGGCCGGCGCCGGCCCTGCCCGCGCGCCCGCCTTCGGCCGCTTCGCGACACGCATCGCCTCGGCCACCTGCCTTCGCATCTCCGGCTCCCGTTGCCGCGCTGACATCAGCGCGAGCACAGGGTCTGCGGCTTGACGCAAGGGGTAAGGTGGCTGACACTTTTTCCATGCGTGCTTCTCACCTGACCGGGTATCGCCCCCGCGCTTTCCGCCGCATCCTGCTGGCTGCTGCGTTGTGCGGCATCGCCGCGACGGCGCACGCCCAGCCGGAAGCCGCGAAGGCGCAGCCGCCGCGCGCCGCGCAGGCCCCTTCCGGGCAGCCCCCTTCCGGGATCCCCGCCGAGCCCGATTCCGCCAGGACCGATTCGGCGAGGACCGCCCAGCCGGGCGCCCAGGCCTCGGCCCGCCCTCGGCTCCCCAAGGACAAGCGCACCCAGCTCGAAGGCCTGTTCGCCGCCCTCAAGGTGGCGCCCGACGACACCTCCTCGAAGGTGATCGCCGACCGGCTGGAGCAGATCTTCTCCGATTCGGGCAGCCCCGCCGCCGATCTCCTCATGGCCCGGGCCAGCGTCGCCGCCGAGGCCAAGCAGTATGAGCTGGCCTTCGCCCTGCTCGACCAGGTGCTGACCCTGGAGCCGGATTATGTCGGCGCCCTCAGCAAGCGGGCGACGCTCCATTACCTCAAGGATGAGTATGGCGCCGCCCTCGCCGATATCCGCGAGGTTCTGGCCCGCGAGCCGCGCCACTTCGCCATGCTCTACGGCTTCGCGCTGATCCTGAAGGAGATCGGCGACGAGAAGCGCGCCCTCACGGTACTGCGCAACGCCCTCGAGGTGAACCCGCGGCTGGAGGACGCCAAGGAGATGGAGCAGCAGCTCTCCATCGCCGTGGAAGGCCGCGGCATCTGAGGACTTGGGGGAAGTCGCCCAGGTCGGTCCACCGCGTGCTTTCGGCGACCGGGGCCTCGGAGGCTTGGCCCGATGCGCGGCACCGCGCCGGCGTTTCCTCCTGCCAACTCTCTTGCCCGCTCCCTTGGCGCAGCACGAATCGTCCGTCGCCGGACCTCAAGCGCCCATTTTCCAAACGGGATCCGAGCCATGCCGTCTGCCGCCCCGTAACGGGCAGGCGGCCGGGCGCCGCTGTGGCGAAACGCCCTCTTCGAGGCCGGCGCGTTGCGTTATCGCCTGCCTCTCCCGGAGCGGCCTTCAATCCGCCGTCTTGCCGGCCTCTTCGAAAGTCCAACCCGCCCCTTCCCCCGCCGATATTCCTGCCGCGGCGGCGGAGTGACCTCACGCATCTGACCCCTGGAAAAGGAAAGACCATGGCCCTCGCCCCCGAGGTGATCGAGACCCTGTCGAAGGTCTCCACCGCCACCCTCACCACGGTGCTGCTGAAGAAGGGGCTGCGCAACGTGTGGCTGCGCGGTACCCGTCCCATCCGTTCCGGCCAGAAGCGGGTGGTGGGCCCGGCCTTCACCCTGCGCTTCGTCCCGGCGCGCGAGGACCTGGCGACGCCGGAATCCTGGGCCTCTCCCCGGTCCACCCGCGCCGCCATCGAGGCGATGCCGGAAGGCGCGGTGGCGGTGGTGGATGCCATGGGCGTCACCGACGCCGGCATCTTCGGCGACATCCTGTGCGCGCGGATGGCGAAGCGCGGCGTCGCAGCTCTGGTCACCGACGGGGTGGTGCGCGACCTTGCCGGCGTGCTCGGCACCGGCCTGCCGGTGTGGTGCCAGGGGGCGGCGGCGCCGCCGTCGGTGGCCGGCCTCACCTTCGTCAACTGGCAGGAGCCCATCGCCTGCGGCGGCGTCGCGGTGTTTCCCGACGACATCGTGGTGGTGGACGACGACGGCGCGGTGCTGATTCCCGCCGCCCTGCTGGACCACGTGCTGGCCACCGCCCCCGACCAGGAGCACCTGGAGGGCTGGATCATGACCGAGGTGGAGCGCGGCGTGCCCCTGCCGGGCCTCTATCCCTCCGATGCCGAGACCAAGGCCCGCTACGCCGCGTTCAAGGCCGGAAAGTGAGCGCGGGCGGCGGCACCGGGGGGCATCCAACCCCATCCGGTGCCGCCGCCGGAGCCCGCATCGACCGGCTTGCCCTCACGCGGATCGGATGGCGCCATGTCCGCCCCGACCCGGGCGGGCAATCTGTCCCCTCGCTGCCCTCATGTGCGCGGCGCAGGAGCCTTGGCTGAGCACCTCTCAGAAAATCTCGTGGGAGTCGGCTGGCGGGCTCCGTAGGCCGCCGCCGGCGGTGCCAGCCCTCGCCGATACGGGCTGCATCGCCCACGGTCGGCGCCTGGCAGGCGGACGAAAATCCCGCAACCATCTTCCGCCGGGAGGTCTTGCGAGAGCCTCTTATAGGCTGAGAGCGGGGTCCTGTCCCCGTTGGAGCGGCGCCGATCGATGCCGCGCCGCTTCCGGACAACGGCGGCGGCTCGGTGCCCTAACGTTCGCCCCGGTGCCCCTCGCATCGCCGGCCGAAGCGGGGTGTCCCGCGTCCGGTCCTCACGAGGCCGCGCCGGCGGGGCAGCCCCCCGCCCTCCCGCCGGCGCCCCTCTCTCCCCTTGCCGCCGATCACCGTGCCTGCGAGAAGGGCCGCCTGATGATCGTTCTCGATGACATATCCCTGCGTCTCGCCGGCCGCCTGCTGATCGACCATGCCTCCGCGGCCCTGCCGGAGAATGCCCGCGTCGGCGTGGTCGGGCGCAACGGCTCCGGCAAGACCACCCTGTTCAAGGCGCTGGTGGGCGAGCTGGAGCTCGAATCCGGCGCCGTCCGCCTGCCCAGCCGCACCCGCATCGGCCGGGTGGCGCAGGAGGCGCCCGCCGGCCCCGACAGCCTCATCGAGCGGGTGCTCGCCGCCGACACCGAGCGCGCCGCCCTCATCGCCGAGCGCGAGAGCGCCGACCCGCTGCGGATGGCCGAGATCGAGACCCGGCTCATCGACATCGATGCCCATGCCGCCCCGGCGCGGGCCGCCACCATCCTCGCCGGCCTCGGCTTCGACGAGAGCGCCCAGGCCCGCCCCTGCGCCGAGTTCTCCGGCGGCTGGCGGATGCGGGTGGCGCTGGCCGCCCTGCTCTTCACCGAGCCGGACCTGCTGCTGCTCGACGAGCCCACCAACTATCTCGACCTCGAAGGCACCCTCTGGTTGCAGGACTACCTGGCGCACTATCCGCGCACGGTGATCCTCATCAGCCACGACCGTGACCTGCTGGACGAGAGCGTCGACCACATCCTGCATCTCTCCGGGCAGAAGCTGACACTCTACAAGGGCGGCTTCTCCCAGTTCGACCGCCAGCGGCGCGAGCGGCTGCTGCTCGACCAGAAGGCCCGCCGCAAGCAGGAGGCGCAGCGCGCCCACATGGAGGCCTTCGTCGCCCGCTTCCGGGCCAAGGCCACCAAGGCGAAGCAGGCCCAGTCGCGCCTCAAGGCCCTCGCCCGCATGGAGCCGCTGGCCGACCAGGTGAGCGAGGAGGCGGCCGCCATCTCCATACGCCACCCGGAGCGGCTGCTCTCGCCGCCCATCGTGGTGCTGAACAAGGTGGCGGTGGGCTATGCCGCCGACAAGCCGGTGCTGCGCGGACTGGACCTGCGCATCGACGAGGACGACCGCATCGCCCTGCTCGGCCCCAACGGCAACGGCAAGTCTACCTTCGCCAAGCTCATCGCCGGCCGGCTCGACCAGCTTTCGGGGTCGGTGGTGCGGGCCGACAAGCTGGTGGTGGCCTATCTCGCCCAGCACCAGCTCGACGAGCTGGTGGCCGAGGACAGCCCCGCCCAGCATGTGCGACGGCTGATGCCCGATGCCCCGGAGGCGCGGGTGCGCGCCCGGGCGGCCGAGATGGGCTTTTCCGGCGGCGCCGCCGACACCCGGGTGGCCGCGCTCTCGGGTGGCGAGAAGGCCCGCCTGCTGCTCGGCCTCGCCACCTTCCACGGCCCGCATTTGCTGATTCTCGACGAGCCCACCAACCATCTCGACATCGAGGCCCGCGCCGCCTTGATCGAGGCGCTCAACGACTTTCCCGGTGCGGTGATCCTGATCTCCCACGATCGTCACCTGCTGGAATCCTGCGCCGAGCGGCTGTGGCGGGTGTCGGGCGGCACCGTGAAGCCGTATGACGGCGACCTCGACCAGTATCGCACCGAGGTGCTCTCCCGCTCCGACGGCGACCGGATGACCGGCGACGGCCGCAAGGACAAGGCCGACCTGCGCAAGCCGGCGGACACGCCCGAGGCCCCCCGCCGAATCGCCACCGGGCCGCTGAAGAAGCGCGTCCGCGAGTTGGAGGCCGAGGTGGCCAAGCTCGAGAAGGAGATCGCCGCCCTCGACGCCCGCCTCGCCGATCCGGCGCTGCACGCCCGGGCGCCGCTGGATGCCGCCCGGCTCGGCCAGTCCCGCGCCGCGGCCGCCGTCGCGCTCGCCACGGCGGAGGAATCCTGGCTGGAAGTCAGCGCCGAGCTGGAAGCCGCCACCGGCTGAACTGCTCTCTCCCGGGTTTTCCCGGGCGCGGGGAAGCTGATGGCTGTGCGTGGGTGCGGACAGAGCACCGGCGAAGCTTCTGTCTCACGATCTCGACCCCTGTCGTGTCGCGCGCGCTCGCGGAGCACGGTTACCCGCCCATGTGCACGGTGCCAGGTCGCCGCCCGCCGCTCTCGCCGGCCTAAATCCCCTGCCCGCTCTCTTGAGTCGATATTGCCTGCCCGCCTTCACGGGCCAGGGCGAGCAGCGCCGCCGCCGCGCGCGACTGGTAGCGGTCGGCGTGGCGAACGGCGTAGAACCGTCGCGGCGGCAAAGCATAGGGCAATCGCACCAGGGTGCCGGCCGCCAGCCCCGCCGCGGCCACCAGGTCGGAAATCACGGTGGCCCCCGCCCCGGCGATGACGGCGCTGATGACCGATTCGTTCGACGGCAGCTCCAGCACCACCTGGAGCGCCTCCGGTCGCACCCCGACGGCGATCAGGGCCTTTTCGAACATCTGACGGGTGCCCGAGCCGCGCTCGCGCAGCACGAAGGGGATCTCCAGCAGCGCCTGCGGCGCCACCACCGCATGCGCGGCCGCGACCTCCCCCGACCAGGACCGGACCGCCGGCGCCACCAGCACCAGCCGGTCGCCGGGAATGGCGGTGCGCGCAAGGAGTGGCTCGTGCACCTCTCCCTCGACGAAGCCGAGCTCCGCCTCGCCGCCCCGCACCGCCGCCGCCACCTGCTCGGTATTGCCGATGGCCACCTCCAGCGCGATCTCCGGATAAAGCCGGTGGAACCGGCACAGCAACGGCCCGAGCCAGTAGTTCGCCACGGTCTGGCTGGCGAGCACCGAGAGCCGGCCGCGTTTCAGCCCGGACAGGTCGGCGAGCACGGTTTCGGCCGCCGCAACCCGGGCGAGGATCGCCTGCGCCTCCGGCAGGAAGCCTGCTCCGGCCTCGGTCAGCTCGATTCTCCGTCCTACCCGGTGGAACAGCCGCAGCCCGCAGGCCGCCTCCAGCGCCGCCACCGACGCGCTGACCGCCGACTGCGTCATGTGGAGGTGCTCGGCGGCGCGGGTCATGTGCAGATGGTCCGCCACCATGGTGAAGACCCGCAATTGCTCCAGCGTCATCGGCCCCCGGCGGTCACAGGATGAAGATGACGATCAGGATAAAGCTCAGGCCGGAGATGAAAAGCGTCGCCATCGCCCCCAGAAGCAGGGGGCGCACGCCCTTCATCCTGAGCCGGCCGATATCGGTCTCCAGCCCCATGGCGGCGAGCGCCACCGTGAGCAGGATGCCGGTGAGGCCGGCGAGGATCGCCCGTGTCGCCTCGGGCAAGAGCCCGGCGCTGTTGGCGGCCACCATGGCAATAAATCCGAGGACGAACCACGGCATCGGCACCCGCCCCTGCGGCGCCCGGCCAGGCCCCCGGCGGCGCCAGGCGACAGCGCCCAGGCCGAGGACCAGCGGGGCCAGCAGCAGCACCCGCGACAGCTTCGCCACGGTGCCGAACTGGCCGGCGACCGGGCCGTCCTGCGAGGCCGCCGCCACCACCTGCGCCACCTCGTGGATCGCCGCCCCCGTCCACAGGCCGTAAGCGTGGGCGTCGAGCCCGGTATAGGGCAGCACCGCCGGCATGAGCAGCATCGACGCCGTGCCGAAAACGGTGACGCAGGCGATGGCATAGGCCACATCCTCGTCGGTGCCGCGGGTGACGGTGTTGGCCGCCATCACCGCCGAGGCGCCGCAGACCGCCGTGCCGGCGGCGATCAGCTCGGCAAGCCGCGCCTCCACACCGATCAGCCGGCCCAGCCGACGGGTGGCGAAGAAGGTGGCGGCCAGGGTCGCGGCGATGACGGCGAACCCCGCCGGCCCGACGCTCGCCACCTCGGCGAAGGTGAGCTGCGCCCCGAGAAGCACAACCGCTAGCCGCAGCAGGCGCTTCAGCGCGAATCGGGCGCCCGGCGCTGCGGCGGCCGGGGTGCCGGCGACGTTCTGCACCAGCATGCCCAGTCCGATCGCCATCGCCGGCGGGCTGATCAGCGCCATGCCGGGCAATCCGTGCGCCAGTTGAGCCGCGCCGGCCAATCCTCCGGCCAGCAACAGTCCCGGCCCCAGCGCGGCGCCGGCTTCCAGCACCTGCCCGGCGATCGCGCGCGGATGGCGCGCCGCTGCTTCGAGAAATCCGGGGGTGTGGACCATGGCGACGCTCCTTCGTGCGGCGCAACCTCCCACCTCGGGATCAATCAAACTATGGACTTATATTTCTACAATTAATCGATTTTAGTTGTTAAATGCCTCGCCCGCATGGAAGGCGATCCCCTGCGATCGATACTTATCCAGCGACGGCGACATCGCAGCCCATCCGCTTGAATGGAATGAACCGTCGCTTAAGCCTGCAGGCGGTTGACCGCATCGCCCACGTGCCCTCGCTCGAAGATCCAAGTCGATGCCCGATGGGGTAGCGGTGCGAGGGAGATCCGACACCATCTTGCATTCTCCGGGCGGATAGGCGGCCGAATCCGATCTTGCGGGAACTCGCGACGACCCAAGAGGCGCGAGGCCGGCCACCGCCAGATGCACTGCCGCGCGTGATGTCCATCCCCAAAAAGCGAAACGCCCGGCTGCAGGCAGCCGGGCGTTTCATTCAAATCCTGCGCCGCAGTGGCGCAAAAGGCTGGCCCGAAGGCTAATCCGGCCGCGGATGCCGATCAGTGAGCCGGCGCGCCCGTGCTCTTGTCCAGGGCCTCGAGCACCTGCTTGAGGTCGGCAAGGTGACGCTCCGCCCGCTGGCGGGTGTCGTCGCTCACCGCATCGGCGATGTCTTCCTGCGCATCCTTGATGTGCTGCTGGAGCTCGGCGACGCTGATGTCCTCCACCGGCCGCGCCTCCTCCGCGAGGATGGTGAGGCCCGACGGATTGACCTCGGCGAAGCCGCCGCGGACGAAGAAGCGCTTGGCGCTGCCGCCGTCCTTGATGGTCAGGATGCCGGCTTTCAGCATGGCGATGAACGGCGCGTGGCCGGCCAGCACGCCGAACTCGCCCTCGGCGCCGGGAACGATCACCTCGGTCACGTCGCCGGCGAACACCAGGCGCTCGGGCGAGACGAGCTCGAAGGGTAAGGTCGCCATGTCAGTCGTCTCCGATCGTCCCGGAAAATGGAGGGCTTTGGGCCCGTCAGCGCCGGCGATCGGCGACAAAGCCGATCCCGATGCCGATAATGGCGCCCACCACGGCCACCAGGCCGATATGGCGGGCTTGCTCGGATGTCAGCCCGCCGCCGGGCCGCTCACCCTGTAACTTGATGTCGATGCCCGGCAGCCGGATCTCGGCCACCTGAGGCCGGGTGAGCCACCCGACGATCCCTCCCGCCACCAAACCGAGGACGAGGCAGAGGATCTTGGGGTTCACGGCTCACTCCCTTGCGTTGCCACCGGCCGTTTTTCCGCCGGTCCGGCACCCCGCCCGCCGGTATCGACGAACAAGCACCTCGCCTGTGCAACGCCGGAGCCGGCGAACCGGATCCGTCCGGCCCGGACCTTCGCCGGGCCGCAGGATCCGCAGAGGCGCGACCTCAGGCGGCCTCGGCGGCCAGCTTCTTGCCCTTCTCGATGGCTTCTTCCATCGAGCCGACCATGTAGAAGGCCTGCTCGGGCAGGTAGTCGTACTTGCCTTCCACCAGGCCCTTGAAGCCCTTGATGGTGTCCTGCAGGTCCACCAGCTTGCCGGGGGAGCCGGTGAACACCTCGGCCACGTGGAACGGCTGCGACAGGAAGCGCTCGATCTTGCGGGCGCGGGCGACCGTGATCTTGTCCTCTTCCGACAGCTCGTCCATGCCGAGGATGGCGATGATGTCCTGGAGCGACTTATAGCGCTGCAGGGTCTGCTGCACCTGGCGGGCGGTGTTGTAGTGCTCGTCGCCGAGGATCGCCGGCGACAGCATGCGCGAGGTGGAGTCGAGCGGATCCACCGCCGGGTAGATGCCCTTCTCCGCGATGGAGCGCGACAGCACGGTGGTGGCATCGAGATGGGCGAAGGACGCGGCCGGGGCCGGGTCGGTCAGGTCGTCGGCCGGCACGTAGATGGCCTGCACCGAGGTGATCGAACCCTTGTTGGTGGTGGTGATGCGCTCCT
>CALMSN010000206.1 GCA_937872325.1 uncultured Xanthobacter sp.
GAGCTTGGTGGCGAAGTTGCGGTTGGTCTCGACCAGTTGCGGCGACAGTTTGATGTCGTGACTGTGCGCCGCGCCGCGCGCCAGCGCAAAGCGCAGCGCGTCGGCGCCGTAATCGTCGATCACGCCGAGCGGGTCGATGACGTTGCCCTTCGACTTCGACATCTTGGCGCCCTTCTCGTCGCGGACGAGGGCGTGGATGTAGACGGTCGGGAACGGCACGTCCTTCATGAAGTGCAGGCCCATCATCATCATCCGGGCGACCCAGAAGAAGATGATGTCGAAGCCGGTCACCAGCACGTTGGTCGGGTAATAGCGTTCGACGTCCTTGGTTTCATCCGGCCAGCCGAGTGTGGAGAACGGCCACAGCGCGGACGAAAACCAGGTGTCGAGCACGTCCTCGTCGCGCGTGATGAAGTTTTCGCGCAATGCCGGATCGAGAGCCATGTCGTGGCCCTGCTCGGCGGTGATGACTTCCTGCTCGACGTAATAGCCGAGCGCGTTGCCGACGGCCTCCTCCTCGGTCTCGGCGACGAACACCTTGCCGTCCGGCCCGTACCAAGCCGGAATCTGGTGGCCCCACCACAGTTGCCGCGAGATGCACCACGGCTGGATGTTCTCCATCCACTCGAAGTAGGTCTTCTCCCAGTTCTTCGGCACGAAGCGGGTGCGGCCGTCGCGCACCGCGGCCAGCGCCGGCTGGGCCAGGGTCTTGGCGTCCACGTACCACTGGTCGGTCAGCCACGGCTCGATGACCACGTTCGACCGGTCGCCGTGCGGCACCACATGGCCGTGCGGCTCGATCTTCTCCACCAGCTCCAGGCCGGTGAGCAGCTCCACGATCTGCTTGCGGGCGGCGAAGCGGTCGAGGCCCGAGAGGTGGGAGAGGATGCCGGAGGTGTCCGGATCCTCGACATAGGCCTCGGGCCGGACGGCGAAGTCGTCGCGGATGCCGGCGACGTCGATCCGCGCCTCGGCATCGAGCACGTTGATCATCGGCAGATCGTGCCGCTTGCCCACCTCGAAGTCGTTGAAGTCGTGGGCCGGGGTGATCTTCACCGCGCCCGAGCCCTTCTCGGGGTCGGAATAGTCGTCGCGCACGATGGGGATGCGGCGGCCGGTGAGCGGCAGCACCACGTACTTGCCGACGAGGCCGTCATAGCGCTCGTCATTGGTGTGCACCGCCACCGCGGTGTCGCCCAGCATGGTCTCGGGCCGGGTGGTGGCGACGGTGACGAAGGTGTCCTTCATCCCCTCCACGGGATAGCGCAGGTACCAGAGATTGCCCTTCATCTCGACCGGCACCACCTCGAGGTCCGAGATGGCGGTGATCAGCTTGGGGTCCCAGTTGACGAGGCGCTTGTCCTTGTAGATCAGCCCGTCGCGATAGAGCTGGACGAACACCTTCAGCACCGCGCGCGAAAGGCCCTCGTCCATGGTGAAGCGCTCGCGCGACCAGTCGCAGGACGCGCCGAGGCGCTTGAGCTGGCCGACGATGGTGCCGCCCGATTCCGCCTTCCACGCCCACACCTTCTCGATGAAGGCGGCGCGGCCCATGTCGCGGCGGCCGGGCAGCTTTTGCGCCATGAGCTGGCGCTCCACCACCATCTGGGTGGCGATGCCGGCATGGTCGGTGCCCGGCTGCCAGAGCACGTCCTTTCCGCGCATCCGCTCGAAGCGGGCGAGGATGTCCTGCAGCGTGTTGTTGAGCGCATGCCCCATATGGAGCGAGCCGGTGACGTTCGGCGGCGGGATGACGATGGAGAAGCCCTCGGCGTCCTTGCGCTCCGGGCGTCCACAGCGAAACGCCCCCGCGGCGTCCCAGGCGTCGGCGATGCGCGCTTCGACGGCGGCGGGATCGAACACTTTCTCCAGCATCACAACGGCTCCGGAATAACGGCGCGGGCGGCAGGCCGAAGGACGGCGCCGCGCAAAGGCCAGTCGTGTGGGTTAAAGCCGCTCCGCGCGGGCCGCGTCAACCGACGCTCAGGCCGGCGAGGAGATCTTCATCAGGACGAGGCCGCCGACGATGAGCAGCGCCGCTGCCACCCGGCCGGTGCTGAGGCTCTCGCCCAGAAAGATGACGCCGGCGGCGAAGGCGCCCACCGCGCCGATTCCCGTCCAGATCGCATAGGCGGTGCCCAGCGGCAGGGTGCGCATGGACCATCCCAGCAGCCCGACGCTGGCCAGCATGGCAATCAGCGTCACAACGCTCGGCCACAGCCGCGAGAAGCCATGGGATTGCTTCATCGCCAGCGCCCAGACGACCTCCAGGATCTCCGCCACCCCGAGCGCGATCCACGCCATGACACCGCCTCCTCCGCCCCCCGCCTTCAGGAGAGGCAATGCCTGCGCTCAGCCGCGCGGGTTGCGGGATACCCGCTCGATCTGCGCCCGCACGATCTCCTCCACGAGGCTCGGCAGGTTGTGGTCCAGCCAGTCCTTGAGCATCGGCCTGAGCACCTCCTTCACGAGGTCCTCCACCGTGCGCGGCTGCTGCGGGAGGTTGAGATCGCCGAGCGCCTGGAAGGCGGCGGTGAGGGCGGCATTGACGCCCGGCGCCAGCAGCTCCTTCGGCGGCGCGACCCGCTCCGGACCGGCAGAGGCCCAGACCGGAGCGCTCTCGCGGCGCGGCTCTGCGGCGCGAGGATCGACCAAACGACCCGACGCCGGCGGGACCGCCGCCGGGGGCCGGGGAGGGGTCGGGCAGCAGCTGGGCCATCGCGGGGCGGTTCCCGCCCG
>CALMSN010000207.1 GCA_937872325.1 uncultured Xanthobacter sp.
CCCCCCTCCGGCGGGGCCCCCCCATAGAAAAGCACCCCCCCCCCGCCCGCCTGGGGGCGGGAAAGGAGGCGGCCGACGGAGAGGGGCGGCCCGAGCATGTACGCCCCGGCCACTCCCGGCACGATGGCGTGGGAGAGGGCGTCGCCGATGAGCGACCAGCCCTTCAGCATCAGGAACGCCGACAGGAAGGCGGATACCGCGCCCACCAGCGCGCTCAGCCACATGGCGTTGGTCATGTAGCCGTAGGAGAACGGCTCCAGCAGCAGGCCGGTCACGTCCCGCGCCTCATGAGAGGCCCTCCGTGGCACCGGGGCTGCCGCTGGCCGCCGGGCGATCGCCGAACAGGACCAGCGGGCGCTCGTCGTCGGTGATGACGCCGACGGTGCGCGGCCGGTCGGGATGGGGCTCGTCGAGGACGACGTGGCGCAGCACGCCGCCGAAGGCCTTCTCGAGGTTCGCTTGGGTGAAGATCTCGCTGGTGAGCCCGTAGGCCAGCACGGTGCCCTTCACCAGCACGGTGCGGTCGCAGAATTCCGGCACGGTGCCCAGGTTGTGGGTCGAGACCAGCATCACCCGGCCCTCGTCGCGCAGCGCCCGGAGCAGGGCGATGATGGCATCCTCGGTCTTCACGTCGACGCCGGTGAAGGGCTCGTCGAGCAGGATCACCCGGGCGTCCTGGGCCAGCGCCCGGGCGAGGAAGACCCGCTTCCTCTGGCCGCCGGAGAGCTCGCCGATCTGGCGCTTGCGGAAGTCGCTCATGTCGACGCGGGCGAGGGCCCCGTCCACCGCCGCCCGGTCGGCGGCGCCGGGAATGCGCAGGAAGCCCATGTGGCCGTAGCGGCCCATCATGACGACGTCCTCCACCAGCACCGGGAAGTTCCAGTCCACCTCCTCGGCCTGGGGCACGTAGGCCACCACGTTGCTCCGCAGCGCCGCGCGCACGCTCATGCCGAGCACGCTGATGGAGCCGTGCGCCGCCGGGATGAAGCCCATGATGGACTTGAACAAAGTGGACTTGCCCGAGCCGTTGACCCCGACCAGGGCGGTGATGGTGCCGGTGGGGATGGCAAAGGAGGCATCGCGCAGGGCGGTGTGGCCGTTGCGGTAGGTGACGGAGAGCTGGCGGACGCACAGGCCGGCGCCGTCGCCCGCGCCGTCGTCTCCCGCGGGGTGCGGGGCGGTGTGCAGGGTTGCCGGGCGGGTGGGGGCGTTCATGGCCTCGTCTCCCCCGGCCGGCGGGGGCGCGGGCGCCGGGCTGTCGACCCAAGGGCGCCGCGATCCGCCGCGCTGGCGACCATCCGTCCGCGCATCCGCCGGAGCCCCGCACAAGGATGGGGCGGGCGATCGAGAGGCCCGGGCTCGAAGGCCGAGGCTCCGGAGCGCTGCCGCGGTTCCGTGAGCCGCTGGAGCGCTCCTGGTCGCGTACCCGTCTGCATGACTTCACACCGCATGAATATTTTGTTGCGAATGATATGCAATATAGTCTTGGCTATATGTCAAGGTCATGGCCGCGTTTCCGGCGATCCCGGGGCGGGACAGGATCGAATCGGCCTCGCTGAAAACCGGTGGCGGCACCGTGTCCGATCAACGCGCGGCACCGGCCCGGCGGCACGGGGTCACCGCGCTGCCCGCGTCAGGTTGCCTTATCCCGGGCCGAGCCGTCCAGCGGCCGGCCGGTGGGGCGGCGGCTTGAAACGGGTCCCGGGCCGCCCGTTGCCGCTCCCGCCTGCGGGGGGGGCATTCAGCCGGGGGTGCGCTTCACGCCGGCGGCTCACTCCACCGGCAAGTAGAAGGGCTCGCCCTCATAGGCGTCGGCGCCGCGGCCGATGGCGGCGATGGCGGTGATCATCCGCCCCTCGCGCCTCAGCGCCTGGTCGGCCAGGGCCACGATCCGCGGATTGGGAGTGGCGGTGGGCGAGGCGTGGCGCAGGCGCAGCGCCAGCTCGTGCTCGCTGCGCTCCGGCAGCAGCGCGCACAAGGTGGCATAGGCGGCGGCGGTGGAGCGGGAGATGCCGGCATAGCAATGGATGACCAGCGGCGCCTCGCGCGGCCAGGACTGCACGAAGTCCAGCAGCTCGTGCATGTGGCCGGCCTCCGGCGCCACCAGTCCCTCGATCTCCTCGGCGATGTCGTTGATGCCGAGGAACAGATGGTTGGCCGGGTCCACATTGTTGGGCCGGGTCAGCACCGTGTTGCCGTTGACGAGGGTGATGACGTGGCGGGCGCCGCACGTCTCCACCGTCTCGTGCAATCTGGCGAGCGAGCACACATGGATCATCGGCTCAACTCCTCGTAGCGCTCCAGGAAGCGTTTCTTTGCCGCCTCGACTCTCCACGGGGTGAGATAGTCGGCCGCGAGGGCCGCGTCGAGGGGGGCGGGGCGGCCGAAGAAGCGTTGGGCTTCCGCGGTGGTGAAGCCGGCGAGGTGCGTCGCCTCGAAATAGGCGGCGGCCCGATCGGCGGCCTTCACCGCCTTCGTCAGCGCGGGGGGCCATTCCGCCGGCAGCGAGAAACGGCGGGAGATGGCCGCGAGCAGGCGCGCTTCCACCGCCTTGTAGTCGCCCCCCAGCACCGCCTTGAAGGGCGAGATCATGTCGCCGATCACATATTCCGGGGCGTCGTGCAGCAGCACGCACAGCCGCCAGCGGCGATCGAGGTCGGGGGCGGCGCGGCGGGCCAGGCGCTCCACCAGCACGCTGTGCTGGGCCACCGAGAAGATGTCGTCGCCGGTGGTCTGGCCGTTCCAGCGGGCGACCCGGGCGAGGCCGTGGGCGATGTCCTCGATCTCGATGTCGAGGGGGGAGGGGTCGAGCAGGTCGAGCCGCCGGCCGGACAGCATCCGCTGCCAGGCCCGCGGCGGGGCGGCGGGCCTGTCCGGCCGGCTCTTGTCCTGCGGCACGGGGGATGTCACGACGGGCCGGCTCCGGGCGCGTGAAGATTCGCGTCGGCCAGCCTAGAGCGCGCACCGATCAAATTGAATCCATTTGATCGGTGAATCGGCCTCCTGAATCATGAATGCAGAATGCGTGGGCCGCCGGCTTGCGAGGCGGGCGCCGCATTCTCCAGCGCATTTCGCCGCGACGAGGATCCGTTCGTGACCGATTCCCAAACCCCGCTCATCGCCGTGCCCGCGCCGACCTCTTGCACCGAGGTGCGACCGGTGCTGGCGGCCAGCGTCGCTGTGTTCCGCGGACCCCTGGTGCTGCTGGCCCGGCGCGGGGCAGGGCCGGCGGCCGGCCTGTGGAGCTTGCCCGGCGGGCGGGTCGAGCCGGGCGAGAGCCTCGCCGCGGCGGCGCTGCGGGAGCTCGCCGAGGAGGTGGGGGTGAGCGCCGAGATGATCGGTTTCGCCGGCGTCCGCGAGGTGATCCGGTACGATGATGACGGCCGCCTCGCCGGCCATTTCGTAGTGGTGGCGCACGCCGCCCGCTGGCGCTCCGGCGAGCCGCAGACGGGGCCGGAGGCGACCGAAGTGGGCTGGTTCCGCCCGGCGGAGGTGGAGGGGCTTGACACCACCGACGGGCTGGCCGCGATCGTCGCCGCCGCCGCCCACCTTGCCGGGGTCGCCTGACGGGCCTCTCGTTCGCCCCGTCGCGAACGCGCTGCCGGGGCGGATCGCCTCATGCGTCTTGACGCGACCCGGGAGCGCGCACCAGATGGAGCGCGCGGCATCGCTGCCGACGGGACGAATGGAAAGGCTTCGCCGCTGAGATGAAGGTCGCTGCGCATCTGGCTTCGGGCCGCCGGGGGATCGCCCTGGCCTTGGCTGCAGCGCTGCTGGCCGCTCCGCTCGCCGCGCCGGGTCCGGCCCGCGCCGCGCCGGCCGAGGGCGCCGCTCCGCCCTACGATTCCGACCTGATGCGCCTCGCCGAGATCCTCGGCTCCCTCCATTACCTTCGGCCGTTGTGCGGCGCGAGCGCCGAGGCGCAGCGCTGGCGCGGCGAGATGCAGGGCGTGATCGACACCGAGCAGCCCTCGGAGGCCCGTCGCGGCAAGATGATCGCCGCCTTCAACCGGGGCTATTCCAGCTTCGCGCAGGTCTATCGCACCTGCACCCCGGCGGCGCAGTACGCCATCGACCGGCACCTGGAGGAGGGGGCGCGGCTCGCCCACGACATCGTCGTCCGGTTCGGCGGCAACTGACTTAGGAATTTCGGCGAGACCTCGCGAAGTCGGCTGACCGGGCCTTTGGGCCTCCTGCGGCGTTGCCGATCCCCGCGGATGCTTGCGGCATCGATTGTGTTCGGCGCCTGGCAGGAGATCCAGAAGTCCTCGGCCATCCTCAGTCCGGAGGATTTCTCAGAAGTTCCTGGAGATTCCGGAGAGACCTCGCGCGGCCGTTTGCCGGGTCCTTCGGCCGCGCGTCGCCAGTCCGCGCCGGATCGACTGCGGTGGACGCCGGGCAGGCGGATTAAAGTCCCTCGACCACCCTCCGCCCAGAGGTATCGTCAGAGGCTCCCAAGATTCCGCGGCTCCGGGCGGTGCCCATTAACCTTTTATTAAGACCCGGCCTTCCGCTCGCGCGGGGCTGTGCTACTCATCTCAAGTCGCCGGACCTACGGCGCGGAGGCTCCAAGACCGTGTCCACTTTCCCGAACCAGGCCATTGCCCTTCCCGAAATTACGGACATGGCGGCGGACGAGCGCCATGCCGCCCTCACCTACCTCAATGATGCCTGGGTCGAGGCGGTACGCGAAGGCCTCGACGAGGATTGCATCGTGCAGGCGGCGCTGTTCACGGCCTTGCGGGCGCTGGTAGCAACGTACGGCGAAGACGCCAGCGGCGACTTCGTGGCCCGCCTCGCCGAGCGGGTGCGCGCCGGCGACTACACCCTCGCCGGCCCCCTGCACTGAGGTTGCAGGGGCGGCCGATCAGGCTGCGGGCAGAGATCGAGGACAGGGCTCGCCCGCAAGGGTCGGGCCCTTTTCTTGTCGCCCCGGCGTCCGGGGGTCGCTCCGCCCGCTGCGGCCCCGGTTCCGCCCGGCGGGGAATTGGCTTAAGAGGGCATCCCCGTCGCCCGTCCGGATCCCGCTTATGTCTCTTGCGTCCGCCAGCCTGACCGGCAAGGTCCGCACCCTGTCGTTCGAGACCGGGATCGTCGCCGCCACCTTTCTCGGCGCGACGCCGGCCTTTGCCGGCGCCGAGGGCGCGGTGTTCCTGGCGCCCGCCGAGCCGCGCAGCGTCGCGGCCCATCACGGCGCCATCCTGGCCGCCGCCGGCGACGGCACCCGCCTGGTGAGCGGTGGCGACGACGGCCGGGTGGTGGAGACCCTCGTCGATGGCACGACCCGGCAGGTCGCCCTGCAGGCGGGTCGCTGGATCGACCGGGTCGCCCTCGGCCCGTCCGGGGCGGTGGCCTATTCCGCCGGCAAGACCGCTTATGTGATCGGCGCCCAGGGCGAGCCCAAAGTCTTCGCCGCGCCCTCGACGGTGGGCGGCCTCGCCTTCGCGCCCAAGGGGCTGCGCCTCGCCGTCGCCCATTATGGCGGGGTCACCCTGTGGTTTCCCAACGCCCCGGGCGCCAAGCCCGAGGCGCTGCAGTGGAAGGGCTCGCACCTCGGCGTGGTGTTCTCGCCGGACGGGCGCTTCGTGGTCTCCACCATGCAGGAGCCTGCCCTTCACGGCTGGCGGGTGGTCGACGGCGCGCACATGCGCATGCGCGGCTACCCCTCGCGGGTGCGCTCCTTCGGCTTCACCGCCGACGGCAAGTGGCTCGCCACCTCCGGGTCGGGCGAGATGATCCTGTGGCCGTTCCAGTCCAAGGACGGCCCCATGGGCAAGCAGCCGACCATGCTGGCGCCGTCCGCCACCTCGCGGGTTCTGACGGTCGCCTGCCACCCCAAGGACCCGGTGGTGGCCATCGGCTACGAGGACGGCATGGTGATGATGGTGCGCATCGGCGACGGCGCCGAGATCCTGCTGCGGGCCCCGGACGGCGCCGCCGCGAGCGCCATCGCCTGGCATCCCTCGGGCGGGGCGGTGGCCTTCGGCACCGCGAGCGGCAGCGCCGGCATCCTGGCGTTCTGACGCGCGGCCATGCCTTGTGCGCATGCTGCAATGCGTTAGGTTCGTCCCGCGGCGGTGCGATCATCTGCTCTGCCGGCAGCGCGGATGGAAGGTGGAATGAACCAGCGTCCCAAGGGCTTGCCCGCCGATCTGTGCGAGATCGTCAACGAATACAAGCGCATCGCGCTGGTGCTGCAGGGCGGCGGCGCGCTCGGCGCCTACCAGGCCGGCGTCTACGAGGCCCTGGCGGAAGCCGGGTGCGAGCCCAACTGGATCTCCGGCGTCTCCATCGGCGCCATCAATGCGGCGATCATCGCCGGCAACCCGCCGGGACTGCGGGTGGAACGGCTGCACGAGTTCTGGAATACCATCTCGCGCAACAAGATCCTGCCCTGGATGCCGGACGGCGACATCTACCGCCAGTGGCGCAACCAGATGAGCGCCATGGTGACGGTGCTCGCCGGCCAGCCCGGCTTCTTCCGGCCGCGCACCCCCAATCCGTGGCTGCTGCCCACCGGGGCGGCGGGGGCGACCTCGCTCTACGACACCTCGCCGCTGCGCGAGACGCTGCTGCGCCTGGTGGACTTCGACCGCATCAATGCCGGGCAGAAGCGCTTCTCGGTCGGCGCGGTGAACGTGCGCACCGGCAATTTCGTCTATTTCGACAATGCGGTGGACACCATCGGCCCGGAGCATGTGATGGCCTCCGGCGCCCTGCCGCCGGGCTTTCCGGCGGTGAAGATCGACGGCGAGTTCTACTGGGACGGCGGCGTCGTCTCCAACACCCCGCTGCAGTTCCTGCTCGACCAGCCCGACCATCCCAGCGCGCTGGTGTTCCAGGTGGACCTGTTCAGCGCCCGCGGGCCCCTGCCGCGGGACATGTTCGACGTCACCGAGCGGCAGAAGGACATCGGCTATTCGAGCCGCACCCGCTACACCACCGATGTCTACCGCAAGCTTCAGGACATCCGCACCAAGCTCTACGAGGCGCTGCTGCGCATTCCCGAGCAGCTGCGCACCCCCGAAGACCGCAAGCTGATCGAGGAATACGGTCTTTCCGGCGCGGTGAACATCTGTCACCTGATCTATCAGGAGAAGACCTACGAGGGAGAGTTCAAGGATTATGAATTCTCCGCGGCGTCCATGCACGAGCACTGGCAATCGGGCTACGACGACACCGTGAAGACCCTGCGCCGGCGCGACTGGCTGGTGAAGCCCGCCGACAATACCGGCATCGTGGTCCACGACGTGCACCGGCTCTCGGAGTGAGGCCGGCGGCGCCCCGTCCTCGATCGCGACCGGGCCGCCGGTGTTATTCGCCGGTGTCCGGCGCTGCGGCCTCCGCCGCCAGCAGCGCCCGCTTGCGCTCGATCCCCCAGCGATAGCCGGAGAGGCCGCCGTCGCTGCGCACCACCCGGTGGCAGGGGACCACCACCGCCAGCGGATTGGCCGCGCACGCTCCCGCCACCGCCCGCACAGCCTCCGGCCGGCCGAGCCGCCGGGCCAGCTCCGCATAGCTCACCGTGCTCCCCGCCGGGATGCCCCGCAGGGCCTGCCACACCTGCTGCTGGAACAGCGTGCCCTGGAGATCCAGCGGCAGCTCGATCCGGCTGCCCGGCGCGGCGAGGAGTGCGACCACCTGCGCCACCATGGCGCCCACCCCCGGCGCATCCGGGCGCAGCCGCGCCTTGGGGAAGCGGCGGGCGAGGTCGGCCTCCAGCGCCGCCCCATCGTCGCCGATGAGGATGGCGCACACTCCGCGCGCGCTCTGCGCCACCAGCACCAGGCCGAGGGTGCAGGGCGCCACCGCATGGCGGATCTCGATGCCGGCCCCGCCGTCGCGGAACGTTGCCGGGGGCATGCCGAGGGCGCCGTCGGCAGCGGCGTAGAAGCGGCTCGCGGTGTTGAAGCCGCTGTCGAAGAGGGCACGGGTCACGGTGGTCTCCGTTTCGCCGAGCGCCGCCCGGAGCCGTCCGGCGCGGTGGGCGCGGGCACATCCGGCCGGGGTGAGGCCGGTCGCGGCCTTGAACAGGCGATGGAAGTGGTGCGGGCTGAGGCCGGCCGTCCGGGCCAGATCCGCCAGGGCCGGCGGGGTTTCGGCGGCGGCGATCTGCCGGCAGGCGGCGACGATGCTGGCCGTCGTGGGGTCCGCGGCGGCGGGACCGGAGCGCCTTGAGGGGCGGGAACCCGCCGCACCGGCCCTCGGCCGGGCGGGGTAGG
>CALMSN010000208.1 GCA_937872325.1 uncultured Xanthobacter sp.
AGCGGAGGGCGCGCGCTGCGCCGGCTTCGACCGTGCCCCCGTCACCACCCTGCTCGACCCCTCGGTGGCCGTGCGCGGCCGCCCCGGCGAGGACCTGCAAGGCTGCTCCCGCCCCGCGGCCGCGATGCCCTGCCCCGACCCCACCTCGGCAGAACCTCGATGACCACCGCCGACACCCCGGTGGCGGATGCCGCTCGCCCGGCGGCGAGCGCCGGCGACATCGCCCTCGCCTACCACGCCCGCACCAAGCATGGCCTGAAGGCCTATGCCCGCCGGCCGCAGACCCTGGATTGGGACCTGCAGCCCGATCCGTTCCGCACCTTTGAGGGGGCGCCGCGCACCACCCTGCCGCTGGCGGCCGAACATCTGGCGACGCCCTTCGCCGCCGCCTGCCGCCCGGGCGGCACCCCGGCCCGGCCGCTCGACCTCTCCGGCATCGCCTTGCTGCTGGAATTGTCCTTCGGCCTCTCGGCCTGGAAGGAGCTGGGGCCGGATCGCTGGGCGCTGCGCTGCAACCCCTCCAGCGGCAACCTGCATCCCACCGAGGCCTACGTTCTGGCCCGTGGGATTTCCGGGCTGGCGAATGGCCTCCACCATTATGTCAGCCGCGACCATGTGCTGGAGCAGCGCTGCACCGCCGGGCCGGCGGACGACGGCGCACCTGTGCTGCTGGTGGCGCTGTCCTCCATCCACTGGCGCGAGGCCTGGAAATACGGCGAGCGCGCCTTTCGCTACTGCCAGCTCGATCTCGGCCACGCCCTCGGCGCTGTGCGCTACGCCGCCGGGGCCCTGGGCTGGACCGCCGCCTGCGTCGACGGCATCGGCGACGCCCGGCTCGCGGCGCTGCTGGGCACAGACCGGGCGGCCGATTTCGGCAAGGCCGAGCGGGAGGATCCCGACCTCCTCATCGCCATCAGCGCCGGCACGCCGTCGCCCGTGGTGGCGCCCGAAACCCTGCGCGACGGCACCGGCTGGGCCGGCACCGCCAACGTGCTGGATCGTCATCCGCTCTATCGCTGGCCGGTGATCAACGAGGTAAGCCGGGCGACGGAAGCCGTCGCTGCCCGCCCGGCGAATCGGCCGGCCCCGGCCCTGCCGCCGCAGATCGCAGCCGCCGATGCCCCGAGCGGGCGGCTCATTCTCGGGTGGCGCAGCGCCCAGCGGTTCGACGCCAAGGCCGGGATGGACCGCGACACCTTCTATATGCTGATGGACGCGCTGCTGGTGCGCCCCGTCGCGCCCTGGGACGTCTGGGCTTTCGCCCCGCGGCTCCACCCCATCCTGTTCGTGCACCGGGTGGCGGGGCTGGCCCCCGGTCTCTACGCCCTGCCCCGCGATCCCGCCGCCCTCGCCCCGCTCAAGGCCGCCCTTCGCGACGACTTCACCTGGACCCGGCCGGAGGGCTGCCCGGAGCACCTGCCGCTCCGCCGCCTCGTGGAGACCGACTGCCGCGGCGTCGCCCGCACCGTGATGTGCCACCAGGCCATCGCCTCAGACGGCTGCTTCGCCCTCGGCATGCTGGCGGACTTCGAGGATGCGGTGCGGGCCGACGCCTGGCGCTACCGCCAGCTCCACTGGGAGGCCGGGCTCATGGGCCAGGTGCTCTATCTGGAAGCCGAGGCGGCGGGGTTCCGCGGCACCGGCATCGGCTGCTTCTTCGACGACGACCTGCACCGCCTTCTGGGGCTGGAGGGGGATCGCTTCCAGTCGCTCTACCATTTCACCGTGGGCCGTCCGCTGGCGGATGCCCGCATCCTCACCCGGCCGGCCTATCCCGGCCGCTCGGCCTGATCCCCAGGAGAGCCTCAGGAGAGCGCCTCATGTCCGCCCGCACCCCCTATCGCCGCATCGCCGTGAAGGAGGCCGCAGACCTCATGGCAGGCGGGCGGGCGCTGGTGTTCGACGTCCGCGCCGCCGATGCCTTCGCCGCCGGGCATATGGAGGGGGCGCGCCACCTCACCTTCTCCGGCCTGTCGGAGGTGATCGGCGGCACGGCGCGGGCAAGGCCGGTGCTGTTCTACTGCTACCACGGCAATGTCAGCCGCGAGTTCGCGCAGGCCTTGTCGGACTTCGGCTTTGCCGAGGTGTACAGCCTCGACGGCGGCTACGAGGCGTGGAAGAGCTTCGCCCGGGCGGGGCTGGCGGCGACCCCGGATGCCGCTCTCGCCCGCTGGCTGGAGAGCCTCGGTGCCCCGGCCGGCGACGTGAATGCCCGGGCGGAGAACGCCATGACGCCGCTGATGAAGGCGGCCCGCGACGGCCTCGCCGACATGGTGGGCCTGCTGATCGACGCCGGTGCCGAGATCGAGGCCCGCAACAGCGATGGCAACACGGCGCTGTGGCTCGCCTGCGTCGGCAGCCAGCTCGACGTGATCGACCGGCTCGCTGCGGCGGGGATCAACCTCGACAACCGCAACGACAATGGTGCCACCGCGCTGATGTATTCCGCCTCGGCCGGCAAGGCGCAGGTGGTGGCGCGGCTGCTGGCCCTGGGGGCGGACCCCTCGCCGGAGACCCCGGACGGCTTCTGCGCCCTCGATCTGTGCGCCACCCGCGAGTGCCTCGACCTGCTCCGCCACGCGCGCCCGACCGCCCCGCTCGACGCCTGAACCGCGCCGGCGCCCGGACTGCTGGGGGCGACTGGCGCGTCCTGTCGGGGGGGCATGCTCGCCGTTTCGACCACTTTTCCCATCCGCCGCGGCGTTTCTCCGGGGCGTTCAAAATGCCGTCAGGGGCAGGCCTTTCCAGGGATCCGCGTCTCTCGCGGCTCATGCCCATCATGCCTCGGCCTGAGCTATGGAGCGCCGGGGGGAACCGGCGCGCTTCATCTGGCGCCGGCCAAGGACGGCGACCGATGTCAAGGGTCGCATCCCCCGATCGGCCCATCCCGGCCGCGCGTGCAGCGCCGACGGCTGCCCTCTACCGCCCGGCCCCGCCCCCTCCCGGATGCCCGTTGACTGTGGCGCCCGTTGCGGTTGACTCACAATCCGGCAGGCACTCGCGCCCGGCCTGTGGAGGGGACGACGCATGCGCCTGGCGATCCTCATGCTCCTCGGCAGCACCATCGCCGCATCGGCGGCCGGGCCGCAGCGCTACCTCGGGATCTGCGAGCCCTCCGGCGGCGCCTTCCTCGATCCCGCCCATTTCGCGGTAGCGAGCGACGAATCCAACATCATCAGGATCTACCGGCGCGGGGTCCCGGACATGGTCGGCACGGTGGACCTCAAGGCCTTCCTCGGCCACGACAAGTCCGACATCGAAGGGGCGGCCCGCGGCGACGGCGTCATCTACTGGACCGCCTCCCAATCCAACAATTCGAGCGGCCGGGATCGCAAGCGGAAGGTCCTGTTCCGGACCGTCATCGCCGGTGCCGGCGGCGCCGTCACGCTCCGGCCCGCCGGGATCGTGCGCGAGGACCTGAAGGACCACCTCGTCCGGCTCTCCGGCAGCACCGCGGCCGCCATCAACGTGGAAGGGCTCGCGGCGACCCCCGACGGCGGCCTGCTGTTCGGCCTGCGCAACCTCGTGGACGGCAAGGCGGCCGTGGTGCGGCTGACGAATGCCGATGCGGTCCTCTCCGCCGCCGGAACCGCGCCCGAGTTCGGCGAGACGGCGCGCCTCGACCTCGGCGGGCGGGGCATCCGCAGCCTGGAGCGGGTGGGCGATCGCTATCTGATCGTCGCCGGCAAGCCCGCCGACGGCGACCCCATCGGCTATGCGCTCTATTGGTGGGACGGCGCGCCCGGCCATCCGCCGCAGGCCTGGACGCGGCAGCCGGACTTTTCCGGCCTCGATCCGGAGGTCGCCATGCCGCTGCCGGACGGCTCGGCCCTCCAGGTCATCAGCGACGACGGCGACCGCTGCGCCAGGGTCGACAACGAGGACGGAGCCCCTCCCGGCCGCGGCTTTTCAAGCGTCGACATCGCGTTCTGACGCCCGGCGACGGGTTCCCGGAAGGCCGGCGCAAGACGATGCCGGCGCGATCCCGCGCACCGGATCAGGCTCCAGCCGGCGCCGAAAAGACGCGGTTGGTCGCCAGCAACCCTCGAGGCCGGCTGGAAGCGGCGCCCCTTGGCGAGCAAGAGGCGGGCGGGCCAGCAGGGGGCTCGACGGAACCGGAACCTGCCGGCGCCAGCGTCAGACGTCGACGCTGGCGCTGAGCGCGTTCTCCTGGATGAATTCGCGGCGCGGCTCCACGAGGTCGCCCATCAGCCGGTTGAAGAGATCATCGGCCGCATCCAGCTCCTTGATCTTCACCTGGAGCAGGGAGCGGGCGTTCTTGTCGAGGGTGGTTTCCCAGAGCTGGCCGGGGTTCATCTCGCCGAGGCCTTTGTAGCGCTGCAGCGACAGGCCCTTGCGGCCGGTATCGGTGACCGCGTCGAACAGGTCCACCGGGCCGTGCAGCACGTGCTCGTCATTCTTGCGCTTGAGCACCGCCATACCGGTGAAGGCGCCGTCCAGCTCGCGCACCAGCGCATCGAGCCGGCGCGGCTCGGGCGAGGCCAGGAAGGCGCTGTCGAGCCGCGCCACCTCCAGCACCCCGCGCACGGTGCGCGAGAAGGTGAAGCCGGCATCCTCGAAGCTGCCGCTCCAGCCGCGCTCGGTCTCGTCGGCCAGCGCATCGAGGCGGCGCGCCACCTCGGCGGCCGCGGCGGTGCCCGACGCCTCGCTCTCCACCGCCGCCGCAGTGAATGCGCCGGCCAGCGCCGCCTGCTCCGCCACCGCCCGGTTGTAGCGCGGGTGCAGGCTGTTGAGCGTGGCGCGGAACTGGCGCGTCACATCCACCGCCCGGCCGAGGTCGGCGCCCGCCCGCACCTCGCCGGAGGCCAGGTGCAGCGCGGCGTCGTCGAGGCCGGCGGCGATCAGATAGTCCTCCAGCGCCTTCTCGTCCTTGAGGTAGGTCTCGGACTTGCCGCGCGTCACCTTGTAGAGCGGCGGCTGGGCGATGAAGAGATGGCCCGCCTCGACGATCTCCGGCATCTGCCGGAAGAAGAAGGTGAGCAGCAGGGTGCGGATGTGGGCGCCGTCCACGTCGGCGTCCGTCATGATGATGATCTTGTGATAGCGCAGCTTCTCGAGGTTGAAGTCGTCGCGGCCGATGCCGGTGCCGAGCGCCGTGATGAGCGTGCCGATCTGCTCGGACGACAGCATCTTGTCGAAGCGGGCGCGCTCCACGTTCAAGATCTTGCCGCGGAGCGGCAGGACGGCCTGGAAGGCGCGGTCGCGGCCCTGCTTGGCCGAGCCGCCGGCCGAGTCACCCTCGACGATGAAGATCTCGGACTTGGCCGGGTCGCGCTCCTGGCAGTCGGCGAGCTTGCCGGGCAGGGAGGCGATGTCCAGCGGGCTCTTGCGGCGGGTGAGGTCGCGGGCCTTGCGGGCGGCCTCGCGGGCGGCGGCCGCCTCCACCACCTTGCCGATCACCGCCTTCGCCTCGGTCGGATTCTCCTCGAACCAGACGGACAGCGCCTCGCCCACCAGGTTCTCGACCACCGGCCGGACCTCCGAGGAGACGAGCTTGTCCTTGGTCTGGGAGGAGAACTTCGGGTCCGGCACCTTCACCGAGAGCACGGCGGTGAGGCCCTCGCGGCAGTCCTCGCCGGTGGGGTCCACCTTCTCCTTCTTGGCGATGCCGGACGAGTTGGCATAGCCGATGACCTGCCGGGTCAGCGCCGCGGCGAAGCCGGTGAAATGGGTGCCGCGGTCGCGCTGCGGGATGTTGTTGGTGAAGCAGAGGACGTTCTCGTGGTAGCCGTCGTTCCAGGAGAGCGCGGCCTCCACCGAGATGCCGTCCTTCTCGGCCCGGATCACCACCGGCTTATCGAGCAGCGCCGACTTGGAGCGGTCGAGATACTTCACGAATGCCTCGACGCCGCCCTCGTAGTGCAGCTCCTCGCGCTTCGGCTCGGCGCCGCGGGCGTCGGTGAGGACGATCAGCACGCCGGAATTGAGGAAGGCCAGCTCGCGCAGCCGGTGCTCCAGGGTGGCATAGTCGAACACGATCTTGGTGAAGGTCTGCGGGCTCGGCAGGAAGGTCACCTTGGTGCCGCGCTTGCCCGCCGGCGCCGTGCCCGCCACCTTCAGCGGCGCCTCGGCGTCGCCGTGGCGGAAGCGCATGAAGTGCTCCTTGCCGTCGCGCCACACGGTGAGGTCGAGGGTGGTGGACAGGGCGTTGACCACCGAGACGCCCACCCCGTGCAGGCCGCCGGAGACCTTGTAGGAATTCTGGTTGAACTTACCCCCCGCATGCAGCTGGGTCATGATGACCTCGGCGGCGGAGACCCCCTCCTCGGGGTGGATGTCGGTGGGAATGCCGCGGCCGTCGTCGGTGACGGTCACCGAGCCGTCGGCATTGAGGGTGACGGTGACTTCCTTCGCCCAGCCGGCCAGGGCCTCGTCGATGGCGTTGTCCACCACCTCGTAGACCATGTGGTGGAGGCCCGAGCCGTCGTCCGTGTCGCCGATATACATGCCCGGCCGCTTGCGCACCGCATCCAGGCCCTTGAGGACCTGGATCGACTTCGCCCCGTAATCGTCCGGGGAGGCGACGGGCGTGGGTTCAGCCATGAAGGATCTCGAATCGGTTGTCGTCAACTGAGGACCTTAGCGCAAACTCGGGGTGATTTGGTGGCCGCCCCTGCAACGGCGCCGTTTCCGCGGGATTTCAACAGTCGCAGGCACCCGCCCCGCTCAGCCGGGCGGCGCAGCGGGACAAAAATGGTCTTTTGATACCTCAATTCGAGCCGAACATGCTCGAGGCGGAACGGTATCGGGCGGCGCGGCGGAAATCCTTCGCGCCCCTCTTCCGCTCAAGCCGGGGCGCACCCACATGAGCTTCGGCGCAGGTTTGAGGCCTTCGAGGCTTGAAGTCGCGCGCCGCGGCCGCCGGGGATACCGGGGCCGCGCCCATCGTTCCCCCTTATGCTTCTTGAAGGTCAGCGGGCACGAGACGCAGGAGAGAATTCATGAATTTCGAGATCTACACCGAGCGCGCCCGCGGCTTCGTCCAGTCGGCCCAGTCGCTGGCGGTGCGCGAGGCCAACCAGCAGTTCGCCCCCGAGCACCTGCTCAAGGTGCTGATGGACGACCCCGAGGGCCTGTGCTCCGGGCTCATCCAGCGCGCCGGCGGCAATCCGGCCCAGGTGCGCGCCGAGGTGGAAGCGGCGCTGAAGAAGCTGCCCAAGGTGCAGGGCGGCTCCGGCCAGGTCTATGTCAGCCAGCAGCTCGCCCGGGTGTTCGAGGCGGCGGAGCAGGCGGCCAAGAAGGCCGGCGACGGCTATGTCACGGTCGAGCGGATGCTGCTCGCCCTCGCCATCGAGAAGGAGAGCGAGGCGGGCAAGATCCTAGCCAAGGCCGGGGTGACCCCGCAGGCCCTGAACGCCGCCATCGAGGCGCTGCGCAAGGGCCGCACCGCCGACAGCGCCACCGCCGAGAACGCCTATGATGCGCTGAAGAAATATGCCCGCGACCTGACCCAGTCGGCCCGCGAGGGCAAGCTCGACCCGGTCATCGGCCGGGACGAGGAGATCCGCCGCACCATCCAGGTGCTGGCGCGGCGCAACAAGAACAATCCCGTGCTCATCGGCGAGCCCGGCGTCGGCAAGACCGCGATCGTGGAGGGTCTCGCCCGCCGCATCGTCGACGGCGACGTGCCCGAGAGCCTGAAGAACAAGAGCCTGCTGGCCCTCGACATGGGCTCCCTCATCGCCGGCGCCAAGTATCGCGGCGAGTTCGAGGAGCGCCTGAAGAGCGTGCTCTCCGAAGTGGAGAGCGCGGAAGGCGGGATCATCCTGTTCATCGACGAAATGCATACCCTGGTCGGCGCTGGCAAGACCGACGGCGCCATGGATGCGTCGAACCTGCTCAAGCCCGCGCTGGCGCGCGGCGAGCTGCACTGCGTCGGCGCGACCACGCTCGACGAGTACCGCAAGCATGTGGAGAAGGATGCGGCGCTCGCCCGTCGCTTCCAGCCGGTGTTCGTCTCCGAGCCGACGGTGGAGGACACCATCTCCATCCTGCGCGGGCTGAAGGAGAAGTATGAGCTGCACCACGGGGTGCGGATCACCGATTCGGCGCTGGTCTCGGCGGCGGTGCTGTCGAACCGCTACATCACCGACCGCTTCCTGCCCGACAAGGCCATCGACCTGATGGACGAGGCCGCCTCGCGGCTGCGCATGCAGGTGGATTCCAAGCCCGAGGAGCTGGACAATCTCGACCGCGAGATCATGCGGCTCAAGATCGAGCAGGAAGCCCTCAAGAAGGAGACCGACACCGCCTCCAAGGACCGGCTGAAGCGGCTCGAGAAGGAGCTGGCCGAGCTGGAGGAGAAGGCCTCCGTCCTCACCTCCCGCTGGAAGGCGGAGAAGGAGAAGCTCGGCGAGGCCACCACCCTCAAGGAGAAGCTCGACAAGGCGCGCGCGGACCTCGCCAGCGCCCAGCGGCAGGGGGAGTACCAGAAGGCCGGCGAGCTCACCTACTCGGTGATCCCGGATCTGGAGAAGCGCCTCGCCGAGGTGGAGAAGGCGGGCGGCGGCGGCACGGTGGACGAGGCGGTGATGCCGAGCCACATCGCCGGCGTCGTCTCCCGCTGGACCGGCGTGCCGGTGGACAAGATGCTGGAGGGCGAGCGCGAGAAGCTGCTGCGCATGGAGCTGGAGCTGGCCAAGCGCGTGGTCGGGCAGAAGGAGGCCGTGGCCGCCGTCTCCACCGCCGTGCGCCGGGCCCGCGCCGGGCTGCAGGATCCGAACCGGCCCATCGGCTCGTTCCTGTTCCTCGGCCCCACCGGCGTCGGCAAGACCGAGCTGACCAAGGCGCTGGCCGAGTTCCTGTTCGACGACGAGACCGCCATGGTGCGCATCGACATGTCGGAATACATGGAGAAGCACTCCGTTAGCCGGCTCATCGGCGCTCCTCCCGGCTATGTCGGCTATGATGAGGGCGGCGCGCTGACCGAGGCGGTGCGGCGCCGGCCCTACCAGGTGGTGCTGTTCGACGAGGTCGAGAAGGCCCATCCGGACGTGTTCAACGTGCTGCTGCAGGTGCTCGACGACGGGCGCCTGACGGACGGACAGGGCCGCACGGTGGACTTCCGCAACGTGCTCATCGTCATGACCTCGAACCTCGGGGCCGAGTTCCTGGCCGATCCGCGCCAGCCCATGGGCTTCAAGGTGCCGGGCCACGAGGGCGACCAGGTGGTGTCCGACGAGGAGGCCTACGACATGGTGATGGGGGCCGTGCGGCGTCACTTCCGCCCGGAATTCATCAACCGGATCGACGAGATCGTCATGTTCCACCGCCTCAAGCGGGAGCAGATGGACACCATCGTCGACATCCAGATGGGCCGCCTGAGGAAGCTGCTGGAGGATCGCAAGATCACCCTCGAGCTGTCGCCCGAGGCGCGGCACTTCATCGCCGACAAGGGCTACGACCCGGCCTATGGCGCCCGGCCGCTGAAGCGGACGATCCAGAAGCTGGTGCAGGACCCGCTGGCCGAGAAGATCCTCGGCGGCGAGGTGCTGGACGGGACGAACGTGACGATCGGCCTGGAGAACGGCCACCTCGCCTTCCACGCAGCCCCGGCCCCGGTGGAGCAGGCGGCCTGACGAAGGCGCTGCGGTGGAATGACCAGACGACAGGGCCCTCCCCTCTGGAGGGCCCTGTTTTCATCTGCGGAAACCTCGAACGATCCGGCCGGTTTTGGAGCGGCGCTGCCCCCTCCCGTGAACCTTCAGCACGCAAGCGAGGATTTTGAACGCGCCCTTGCCGATGCGCGGATCGCTCCGGGCCTCGCCACCCGCAACCAGACCTTCACCATGGCGGAGGGCGTGCTGCGGCCGTACCGCCGTCGCTTGCCAACTGGGGGCGCCATCCGCTTCGCCGGCGTGCCGCCGCGTCCTGTGCGGGCGATCTTTGTCTGTGATGGGGAGCCGGCAGGGCGACGCTGACCGCCGAGGTGCGGGGCGTGCGCCATAAATTCGCGCAGCCTTCGGCGATCGGCGATGGGGTGGCGGCGTTACGCCGTCACATGGATGAGGCCGCCTTAGAGCTTCTGACAAAACCTCTGGAGTCGGCAGACCCCGCCTTTTGCCTGCTGCTGCGTGCCAATACCTGCCGATGCTTGCGGCATCGACTGTGTTCGGCGGCTGGCTGGAGAGCCAAAAGTCCTCCGACATCCTCGGGGCACCCTGCCGGCCGCGCCGGGTTCATGGCCTCCTGAGCCGCATCACGCGCCGCGGCGAGACGAGCGGGGCGCCGCTCGACCGGCTCGACCGGCCGCGGGCAATGCGCCGCCACTCAGTCTTCCACGGCCGGCCCGGCCGCCTGCGCCAGATGGTGGAGGACGATGCCGCTGGAGGTGGCGACGTTGAGGCTGTCGAAGCCGCTCGCCATGGGGATCGCCACGGTGCGGGCGCGGGCGAGGATGCCGGCCGGCAGCCCCGGCCCCTCGGTGCCGAACACCGCCGCCACCCGCGGCGCCCGCGTCACCGCCGACAGATGCTCCCGTCCGGCGGGCGACAGGGCCAGCACCTCGAAGCCGTGGACGGCGAGCAGGTCCAGCGCCGCCCCGGCATCGGCGCAGCGGGCGAAGGGCACCGTCAGGCTGGCGCCCACCGAGACCCGGATCGCCTTGCGGTAGAGCGGGTCGCAGGCCGCGGCGTCCAGCAGCACCGCATCGGCGCCGAAGGCGGCGGCGTTGCGGAACAGCCCGCCCATATTGTCGTGGTTGGCGAGGCCCAGCGCCGCCACCACCAGCGCCCGCGGCCCGAGCCCGGCCAGCAGCGCTCCGGCCTCCACCGCCGGCGCCGCCCGGCCCAAAGCGAGGATGCCGCGATGGATGGGAAAGCCGGCGATGGCATCCATCACCGGCTGCGCCGCCACATAGACCGGCACCGCCGCCGGCAGGCCGGCCAGAAGATCGCCGAGGCGCGCCGCCTGGACCTGCGACAGCAGCACAGATTCGAGCCGGTGCCGGGTGCGGCGGGCGCCATCGGCGGCCAGCAGCCGCAGCACCACCTCGCCCTCGGCGATGAACTGCCCCTGCCGGCCCACCAGGTCGCGCTCCCGCACGAAGCGATAGGCGGAGATGCGCGGATCCTCCGGATCACGCACGTCGAGCGGCTCGGTTTGATGGGGCACGGGCGGCATGCGAAGACCCAGGCGGTTGCCGGCCTGCTATGGAAGCCCGCCGCCATCCTGGCAAGGCAGGCCAACAGCCTTTTTGGAAAGCCCCGCTCGGCGTGAGGGCGCCGGGAAAACGGCGAAGCCGTCATGCCGGGACGTCATGGGCCATGGCCGGGGCGAACCTGATACGCCCGGACCATGGGCGCGGCGTGGATGGCCTGAACCCGGATCTTTCCGCGTCCGCCGGCAAAGACGGAAGGCGGCAAAAGATACAACCACAGCGCAACCGCCGGCCCAAGTCGGACTGTTGGCACGCGCACCGATGCTGGGAAAAGGAACCGGCCCCGCCGACACAGCAAGGCGGAGCCGGTTCATCATCCATGTCCTGTCTGCCCCGAAGGCATGGATGAAGGTGAAAATTGCCAGCTCCAGGCCGCCGCGCCCTGAGATGGATCAAATTCCGCCCGCGGACATCCAAAAAAAGCTTCGCAGACCGCGCGGCGCACGGGCCCTCCCGCGCCGGGGCCGCATCGAATCGTCGAGGCGATTGAAAGCCGCCGGTCTCCTAAGACCGCAGGGCACGCCGCGCCTGCCCGGACTTCGATCGGCCCGACGGGGGTGACGCAGACCCGGCAGGGGCCCCTGGCGATGGACCCGCGAGTCCATCCGGCCCGCCTTTGGTATAAGCTCGGCCTTCGTCGCAGCCACTCAGGAGCCACGCATGTACGACAAGACGGCCAAGATGCCGGACGGTATCCCCACCATGCGCGCCATCGCCATGCCGGCCGATACCAACGCCAACGGCGACATCTTCGGCGGCTGGCTGCTGTCGCTCATGGACCTTGCCGCCGGCAGCGTCGCTGGCCGCCGCTCCCGGGGCCGCGCGGCGACGGTGGCCATCGAGGCCATGGCCTTCCTCGCGCCGGTGAAGGTGGGCGACGAGGTGAGCGTGTTCAGCCACATCGCCAGGGTCGGCCACACCTCCATCCGGGTGGAGGTGGAGGCGTGGCGGCGCGCCCGCGAGAGCGACGAGACTTACAAGGTTACCCAGGGGGTGTTCACCTTCGTCGCCATCGACGAGGACGGAAAGCCCCGCCAGATGCCGCCGGAGGAGACGCCGGCGGCCGGCCCCGCCACCTGACGCCGCCGAGGACCGGAAGCGCCTCGCGAGACTTCTTGGGTCGGCGGCGTCGCCGGCCCTCGCCGAGGCGTCCGGCATCGAGTGCGGTCGGTGCCGGGCAGGAGACTGGAAGCCCTCGGCGCTGCCTGGCCCAGCGGTTTCGCCAGAGGCCCCAAGAGACTGTTTGAAAAGTCGGACGGGCAAAGCTGGCTCTCATGCCGCCGGGCCTTCGGGTGCCCGGGATGTCGAGAGGCTGGCCCGATGCCCCGCACCGCGCCGGCCTTCTCTCCTTCCGGAGCCCCGAAAATCCCTCGACGGCCCTCAGTCGCCGACTTTCCAAAGACTCCCCCAAGACAAAAAAGGCTACCGCCCTGCCGCGTCGCGCGCCTTGGTGCGGGTGGTGGGCGGCGCAGCGGATGGGCCCTCCGGCCAGGGGTGCTTGGGATAGCGTCCGCGCATCTCGGCCCGCACCTCGCGCCACGAGCCGGCCCAGAATTGCGGCAGGTCGCGCGTCACCTGGATCGGCCGGTGGGCCGGGGAGAGCAGCGACAGAGTGAGCGGCACCCGCCCGCCGGCGATGGCCGGATGGCGGGTGAGCCCGAACAGCTCCTGCACCCGCACCGCCACCATCGGCCCGCCTTCCGCCCCATAGTCGACGGGCAGGCGGGAGCCGGTGGGGGCGGTGAAATGGGTCGGCGCCTCGGCCTCCAGCCGGGCGGACAGCGCGTGTGGCAGCAACGCCGACAGCGCCGCCTGGAGCGTCCCGGAACTGATGTCCGCAAGGCCGGCGGCGCCGGCGAGGTAGGGGGCGAGCCAATCCTCGATCCCGGCGGCGAGCGCTGCATCGGCGAGGTCCGGCCAGTCGACGCCCTCGGCGGCGCGCAGGAACATCACCCGGTCGCGCCATTGGAGAAGGGCCGGGGTCCAGGGCAGGCGGGCGATGCCGAGCGCGGCGAGCCCTTGGGCCAGCAGCCGCGCGGTGTCGGCATTGCCGGCGGCCGGCAGCGGCCGGGAGGCAAGGACGAGGGCGCCGAGCCGGCGCACCTCCCGCACCCGCACCGCCGCTGCGCCCGCATCGAAGCTGGCCTCGACGCCGCGGCCGATGGCGTCGGCAAACTCGGCCTCCAGCTCCGCCTCCGCCAGCGGTGCGGCGAGGAGGATGCGGGCGGCATCGGCGGTGCCGGTGAGATCGGCCACCGCGAGATAGGTGGACCGGGCCAGCGGCGAGGAGGCCTCCGCCACCGCCCCACGGCCATTGGGGAGGAGGAAGCGCACCACCTGCCCGCCATTTGCCGGTCCGGCTTCCGTCCGCACCCGGGCGATGCGGTCGGGAAAGGCGAGCGCCAGCAGCCCGGCATCGCTGAGCCCCCTAGCCCCGCGCCGGCTGTCGCGCCCGCCGGCCCGCCCCGCCCAGCCGGCGGCAAGGCGTCGGGCATCCTCGGCGCGGCCGGAACGATCGCGGGCAAAGCCGTCGAGGCGCTGCGAGAGGTCGGCCCCGTCGCCGCCGAGCCCGCGCTCGGTGAGCACCGCGGCGATCTCCGCCGCCCGGCGCCCGGCGCCGCGATCCGCCCCCGCCACCACCATGTGGGCGAGGCGCGGCGGCAAAGGCAGCTGCGCCATGCGGCGGCCCATGGCCCTCACCGCCCCCTCGGCATCGAGGGCGCCGGGCCGCGCCAGCAGCGCCTTCGCCTCGGCCAGCGCCGGGGCCGGCGGCGGATCGAGGAAGACGAGCCCGGCGGGATCGCGGATCCCCGCCTCGGCGAGGTCGAGCACCATGCCGGAGAGGTCGGCGGCGAGGATCTCGGGCGCGGCGAAGGGCATCAGGCTGGCGGTCTCGCCGGCGCTCCACAACCGGTAGCACACCCCCGGCGCGGTGCGGCCGGCGCGGCCGCGGCGCTGGTCGGCGGCGGCCCGGCTCACCCGCACGGTCTCCAGCCGCGTCACCCCCACGTCTGGCTCGAAGCGCGGCACGCGGGCAAGGCCCCCATCCACCACCACCCGCACCCCCTCGATGGTGAGCGAGGTCTCGGCGATGGACGTCGCCAGCACCACCTTACGCCGGCCGCGGGGCGCGGGGGCCACCGCCTGGTCCTGGGTGCGGGCGTCAAGGGCGCCATAGAGCGGCACCACGTCCACCATCGGATCTGAAAGGCGCTCGGCGAGCAGGGTCTC
>CALMSN010000209.1 GCA_937872325.1 uncultured Xanthobacter sp.
AACATGAAGGCAAGGGTGTTCTCAAGCTTCACCGGCTTGAGGTCGCTAACGCTGGCATGCTCGAACGCCTGCGCATCCGGTCCATGGGGCAGCATGAGGTTGTGCAGGCTGAAGCCGCCGGGCTCGAACCCCTCGGGCTTCGCATCATAGACGCCATAGATGAGCGCCATGAATTCGGACATGATGTTGCGGTGGAACCACGGCGGACGGAAGGTGTCCTCCGCCACCATCCACCGCTCCGGAAAGATGACGAAGTCCACATTCGCCGTGCCCGGAGTACCCGACGGCGAGGTCAGCACGGTGAAGATGGAGGGGTCGGGGTGATCGAAGGCAATGGCGCCCACGGGAGAAAACGTCCGCAGGTCATACTTGTAGGGCGCATAGTTGCCGTGCCAGGCCACCACGTCCAGGGGTGATGCGCCGATCTCGGTGACATGCAGGTCGCCGCCCCACTTCACGTAGAGGAGGGACGCTTCCTCCTTGTCCTCATAGGCCGCCACAGGGGTCAGGAAGTCGCGCGGATTGGCGAGGCAGTTGGCGCCGATAGGGCCGCGATCGGGCAGCGTGAAGGTGGCGCCGTAATTCTCGCAGACGAAGGCGCGCGCAGGCCCGCCGAGCAGCTCCACCTTGAAGATCACGCCCCGCGGGATCACGCAGATCTCGCCGGGGGCGATGTCGATGATCCCGAACTCGGTGCGGAAGCGCAGGGGACCCTCCTGCGCCACCACCAGAAGCTCCGCTTCGGCATCGAAGAAATACTCGTTCTCCATGGACTTGGTCACGAACACCACATGGGCGGCCATCCCGGCCTGCCCGTCCGCATCTCCTGCGGTGGTCAGCGTGCGTAGGCCGCTCACGAAGGTGAGCTCCTCCTTCGGGATGGGCAGCGCGTTCCAGCGGTATTGGCCGAGCGCCAGGTCGCTTTCGTCCCGCGCCATGGGGGCGGTGCGGATCAGGCCCTTGTCCAGCTTGCGATAGCGGCTGGAATGCTTGACCGTCGGGCGGATGCGGTAGAGCCAGGACCGCTCGTTGACCGCTTGCGGCGCCGTGAAGGGCGAGCCGGATAGCTGCTCGGCATAAAGGCCGAAATTGATTTTCTGCGGCGAGTTGCGGCCCACCGGCAGCGCCCCTTCGAGCGCCTCTGTCTCGAAGGAATTGCCGAAGCCGGACATGTAGCCCGCAACAAGCGCGCTCCGTCTGATCCGGGCTTCATCGAGGGGCGGCTGGGGCAGAACATTCATCGCGATCTCCTTGGCGTCGTCGACATTTATGAGATAATGGTTGTGAAGATGACGGTTGAAAATGTAACCAACAAGCCATGCGCACGCTCGATCTCGAAAGCTTCTTGCCCTACCGCCTGAATCGTGCCGCCGCGGCGGTATCCGAGGAATTGCGGGAGGTCTATGGCCGCAAGTTCGGCCTCACCATTCCGGAGTGGCGCCTGCTCGCCACCCTGGCCCAGTTTCCGCGCAGCACCGCAAGGTCGGTGGGCCGCCACGCCCGGCTGCACAAGACCAAGGTGAGCCGGGCCGTGCAGGCGCTGGAGGAGCGGCGCTGGCTGTCCCGCGCCGAGAATTCCGCAGACCGGCGCGAGGAGTTCCTTACGCTGACCAGCCTGGGCCTGCAGGCCTATCGCGGCATCGTTCCGGACATGGCGGCTTATGAAGCCCGCCTGCTTGCGGCGCTGGGGCCGGCCAACACCGAGGCGGTGCTCCACGCGCTGGATCGCCTGGAGGCGGTGCTGGGCCTGGAGGCGCAGCGCCCGTGATCCCGCCGGCTGTGGCGCCGACGGTCTTTCACCGGCGCCGCGATCGGCGTCATCATTTGCCGAGGGGGCAGCCGGCGTCGTAGGCCGGGCGGAAGACGTCCGCCGCGGGCAGCACCGTGAGGGGCTTGTAGTAGTCCCACGGCCCCTTGCTCTCCTCGGGCGCCTTCACCTGATAAAGGGTGATGTCATAGAGCACGCGGCCATCCGGACGGATGGAGGCGCTATGGCCGAAATAGTCCACCGGCAGCTTTCGCATCTCGCCGTTCACCTTGCCGGCATCGTCGGTGCCGGTCGCCGCCACCGCCTTCAGATAGTGGGTGACGGAGGCATAGACTGAGGCCTGCTGCTTGGTCGGCATCCGTCCCACCTTGGCCTGGAAGCGCTTGGCGAACGCGCGGGCCTGCTCGTTCTGATCCCAGTAGAAACCGGTCGAGACGAGCAGCCCCTTGGCGAGGGGAAGGCCGATGGCATGGATATCCGTGAGGAAGACCAGAAAACCCGCGACCTTCGCGCCGCTGGAGCCGATGCCGAATTCGGCCGCCTGCTTGATGGCGTTGCTGGTATCGCCGCCGCCATTGGCAAGCCCGATCACCTTGGCGCCCGAACCCTGCGCCTGAAGCAGGAAGGAGGAAAAATCGGAGGTGCCCAGCGGATGGCGCGCCGCGCCCAGCACCTTGCCGCCCGCGGCGGTGATCGCGGTGGTGGCATCGCGCTCCATGGCCTGGCCGAAGGAATAATCGGCGGTCAGGAAGAACCAGCTGGTGCCGCCGCCCTGGGTGACGGCGCGCCCCGTCGCCCGCGCGAGCGCGTAGGTGTCGTCGGCCCAATGGGTGGAGTAGGGCGAGCAGGCCTTGCCGGTCAGGTCGGAGGTGGCGGCCCCTGAAATGAGCAGGGTCTTCTTCTTGTCGCGCGCGATCTCCTGGGCGGCCAGCGCCACCGAGCTCACCGGCACGTCGGCGACCGCATCGACGCCGCCTTCGTCGAACCACTTGCGGAGCATGGCCCCACCCACGTCGGGCTTGTTCTGGTGGTCGCCGGAGATGATCTCGACCGGCACGCCGGCCACCTTGCCCCCGAAATCGTCCGCTGCCAGCTGGGCGGCAACGACCGAGCCGTGGCCGCCGATATCCGCGAACTGGCCGCCCATGTCGGCCAGAACACCGATGCGGACCACATTGCCGGACACCTGAGCCGGCGCGAGCGTCGGCACCAGGCACGTCGACAGACCAAGAGACAATGCCAGCACGACCTGTGGCTTGCGCAGGCGCTTTTCACGACCCATGACTTCCTCCCATTGGCGCACGATTTGGCGCTCCGCGGCGCCGCGCGGATTTTCTTCGCTAATTGGCTTTCAGATGGTCCGACGACGACGCGAGGCCTACCCCTCCAGGGCCTGCCACATCTCCACGTCGCGCGCGGCGGTCCAGATGCGCGGGTGGTCGAGGCCCCTCGCCTCGTCATAGGCCCGGGAGACGTCGAACGGCAGGCAGTGCTCGAAGATCACCCAGTGGCCGTATGTGGGCCGCAGCCGGCGTTGCGCCTCGGCATAGATGGCCTTGAGGTCCTGCCCGGCCTTCACGCCCTCTTCCACGATGGCGAAGGTGTCGCGCAGGAAGGCCCTGGTCTGGCCGAGCCCGGCCGCGATCTGGTCCGGCGTCACCAGAGCCTCGCCGCGGCCGGGAACCAGCGTTCGCGGTCCCAGCGCCTCCAGTCGATCGAGGGTTTGCGGCCAGTCCCGGAAATGGGCGTCGCCGCAATAAGGGGTGGCGCCGTATTCCACGAGGTCGCCGGCAAACAGGATCTTCTCCTTGGGCAGCCAGGCGACGGTGTCGCCGCAGGTATGCCCGCGCCCGGCATGGATGAGGCGCACCTCGCGCGAGCCGAGCCAGAGCGTCATCTCGCCCCGGAAGGTGACGGTGGGCCAGGTGAGGCCGGAAATGCTGTCACGGGCCCGGAAAAGCCTTGGGAAGCGCTGGATCTCCGATGCCATGTCCTGCGCGCCCCGCTCCACGATCATGTCGCGGGTGGCGTCGCTGGCGATGACGTTGACGCGCTCTTCGAAGCCGGCTGTCCCCAGCACCCGCACCGCGTGATAGTGGGTAAGCAGCACGTGGCGGATGGGCTTGTCGGTGACCGCGCGGATGCGCGTGACCAATTCCTCGGCCATCACCGGGGTCGCGCGCGCATCGATGACGAGGACGCTGTCGTCGCCGATCACGACACCGGAGTTCGGGTCTCCCTCGGCGGTGAGGGCGAAGACGCCGTCGGCGAGCTCGGCGAAGGTCTCCTTCTTCTCGACCAGGTCACCCTGGCTGGCGAAAGTCTTGGCGGCGGGCGTGGTCATGTGGCGTTCCTCCGTTGCGAGCGCACGGAAACCTCGCGCAGCTCCGCGCTCCGGCGCAGAACCACCCGCATCCCCGTTTTTTCCTGTTGGTGGACGCCGGTCGATCGGCATCCTGAGCATCACCGCCCCGAGCCGAAGCCCGAGGATGCGCCTACCCTTACGCGACCGATGCCGCCTCCCCGGGGGAGTGCCGCGCGTGGTCCGGGTCGAGGCGGGTGGGGACGGAGCCAAGAACCGTCGCCTGGCACGCGCCAAGGCCGATGCGCGCGAAGCCCTCGGCTTCGCAATAGCCGCGCAAGATCAGGGTATCGCCATCCTCGAGGAAGCTGCGGGTTTCGCCCGTCGGCAGAACCACGGGCGAACGCCCGCCCTCGGTCAGCTCCAGGAGGCAGGCGCAGGACTGCACGCCCGGCCCGGACAAGGTGCCGCTTCCAAGGAGATCGCCAGGCTGGAGGTTGCAGCCGTTGGAGGCGTGATGGGCGACCACCTGCGCCAGGGTCCAGTAGGAATCGGCATAGGTGGACGAAGATAGGCGAAAGGGCGCCACGCCCGCCGCGGCCATCCGCGCGCTTTGCATATAGACGTCCACCTTGATGTCGATCGCCCCGCGCGTTGAATCGGTGCTCGAGGACAGATGCGGCAAGGGCGCGGGGTCGCCATCGGGGCGGCGATGGGCCCGTCGATAGGGCTCCAGGGCATCGAAGGTGACGATCCACGGCGACAGGGTCGTTGCGAAGCTCTTGGCCAGGAACGGCCCCAGCGGCTGGTATTCCCAGGCCTGGATGTCGCGCGCCGACCAGTCGTTCAGCAGGCAGACCCCGAACAGGTGGTCCTCGATCTCGTCGATGGGGATCGGCTGGCCGAGCGCGTTGCCGGCCCCGACGAAAAACCCCAGCTCAGCTTCGTAGTCGAGCCGCCGGCATGGACCATAAGCGGGTGCGCCGGGGCCCGGATCGATGACCTGCCCCGCGGGTCGGCGGACTGTCCCGCCGGTTATCCGGATCGAGGAACTGCGGCCATGGTAGCCCACGGGCAACCAGCGGTAGTTCGGCAGGAGCGGATTGTCCGGCCGAAACAGCTTCCCCACCCTCAGGGCATGGTGGATGGAGCAGTAGAAATCGGAGAAGTCGCCGATCTGCGCCGGCACCGTGAACTCCGCGTCCGCCTGCGCAATCAAGCTGCCTGAGAGCGCATCCTGCTGCGAAAAGCCCTCGCGCAGCACCCGTGAAAGCCCCCGGCGCAACGCCTTGAGCGCGGGCCGGCCGGCCGCCATGAAGGCGTTGAGCGAGGCATGCGCGGTGAGTGCCGCGCGCCATGGCTCGATTTCCGTCAGAAGCGATGCGACGCGAAGATCGCCGAGATCCAGCACGAAGTCGCCGATGGCGACGCACGCGCGAAACCTTTCCTCGCTCCCGGCGCGGCGAAACATGCCGAGCGGCAGATTCTGGACCGGAAAGTCACTCGCCGCATCATTGGCGGAACCGACCCAGCTGCGAAGCTGAAGGTCGTGGGTCTGGTCGATCATGCCTGGCCTCTGTGCAGGATGTGAATCCATGGACTGTGTGACGGTGAGCAGCCGCTCGCCCGCTTACCGTGCGGCGGCCTGCGCCAGCGCCTCGCGCAACACCGCCCGCTCGCCGATATGATTGGCGAGGATGAGAATGAGCTTGCAGTTCAAAAGCTGCGCCTCCTCGTCGGTGAGCAGACGCTGGGCTTCGATGAGCTCCTCGTAGAAGCCGTCCGGATCGGGGATGTTGGGGGTCAGCACGAGGGCCGGGTTCCGCTTGAGGTCCTGGAGCATGGGGGTCTCTTTCAGGCGCCGATGGCGCGCTCTATGGCCGCCGTGATCTTGCCCGCATCGAAGCTGCGCCAGCGCGCGGCGACGTGCTGGTCCGGGCGGATGAGGTAGGTCGTCCCCGGCGCGGCGTCGTAGCGCTCGGCCAGCCGGCCATTGATGTCCAGCACATCGATGCCGATGCGGATGACGGGGACATTCAGCCCCGCCGCCGCCAGATCGGCCACGGGGGCAGGGCCGAAGCTCAGCACGCTGAAGCCTTCGCCCAGGAGGCCGAGAACCCAGCCAGCCCGGCCATCGACGAGGATGGGGGCATCCGCGCACGCCGTGCCCGGGGCCATCGCGCTGTCGAAGGCGTCTTCGTCCGGCGTGTTGAGCGATGAATCCACATAGGGTGTGGGTGTCGAGAGGCGGCCGGAATTCACCAGCGGCCGGGCGAATGGGTGCCGTCCCGCCAGCTCCAGCACGGCGTTGCGGAAGCGCCGGCTCATGGCGCTCTTCGGGGTGATGAAGTCGGTGGAGCGGGTGGAGTGGGCGATGTTGTCATCGGCCGCAAGCGCGCGCTCCTCGTGGTAGGTGTCGAGGAGAGTGTCCGGTGCCACGCCATCCAGCACCAGCTTCAGCTTCCAGCCGAGATTATCGATGTCCTGCACGCCGGAATTGGCGCCGCGGCCGCCGAACGGCGACACCTGATGGGCGGCGTCGCCGGCGAAGATCACCCGGCCGTGGCGGAAATTGTCGATGCGCCGGCAGGCGAACTGGTAGACTGACGCCCATTCCAGCTCGAACGCGACCCCCGCGCCCAGCATGGTGCGCACGCGCGGGATGATGTTTTCCGGCTTCCTCTCCTCGGCGGGATCGGCATCCCAGCCGAGCTGGAAATCGATCCGCCAGACGTCATCGGCCTGCCGGTGCAGCAGCACCGACTGGTTGCGGTGAAACGGCGGATCGAACCAGAACCAGCGCTCGGTGGGAAATTCCGCCTTCATCACCACGTCGGCGATGAGGAAGCGATCCTGGAACGCCTGGCCGGTGAAGTCCGCCCCCACCATCTTGCGGGTGTCGGAATTGGCGCCGTCGCAGGCGACCACCCATTCGGCCTCCATGGTGAACACGCCGTCCGGGGTCTCCACCACCAGGGTTGCGAAGTCGTCGTGCTGCTGGAGCGAGAGAAGCTTGTGCTTCCAGCGCAGATCCACCGACGGGGTGCGGGAGCACTGCGCCACCAAGTACTCTTCCAGATAGTATTGCTGAAGATTCACCATGGCCGGCATCTTGTGATCCGGCTCCGGCAGCAGGTCGAACTGGTAGCGCAGGTCGTTCTCGAAGAAGACCTTGCCGACGCGCCAGCTGACCCCCTTTGCCACCATCTTCTCGCCGCAGCCGAGCCTGTCCCAGATCTCCAGCGGCCGCTTGGCGTAGCACACCGCGCGCGAGCCGATGGAGACGGTGTCGTTGTCGTCGAGTACCACGGTTGGAATGCCGCGCCGGGCAAAATCGAGGCCGGCGGTCAGCCCGATGGGCCCGGCGCCCACCACCACCACCTTATGACGCACCACGGCGCCGCTCTCCTGCTCCGCGGACACGCGGTAGGCGAACTTCGGATAGGTGTAGGTGCTCATCATGGAGCGCGTTTCCCGAGATGGAGCGGGCCTTGGCGGCCTCTGCGGAGAGGAGGGTCGCGTGCGCCGGCTGGCCGGCGCGCGGGGCTCGATCAGCTGGCGGAGAATTCCTTCTCATGCAGCCAGGCGGCGTGGCGCGGCGGCTTCCTGGTCGTCGCCCATTCCTCGACCATCGCCGGCGCCACGGACTTCAGCCGCGCAAGGGTCTGCGGGGTCGCGGTCCAGGCCGCAAGTTCAAGGCGGTGACCCGAGGGATCGAAGAAATAGATGGACTTGAAAATGTCGTGGTCGGTGGGCCCCAGCACCGCGATTCCCGCCGCCTCGGCCTTGGCCTTCACCGTCTCCAGCGCGGCCACGTCGGCGACCTGGAAGGCGATGTGCTGGACCCATTCCGGCGTGTTGGGGTCGCGGCCCATGGGGGGAGAGTTCGGCACCTCGAAGAAGGCGAGGATGTTGCCGCACCCCGCATCCAGGAAGATGTGCATGTAGGGGTCGGGCGCCTTGGTGGAGGGTACCTTGTCCTCGGCGATCGCGCCGACGAGCTCCATGTCCAGGATGGACCGGTAGAAATCCACCGTCTCCTTGGCGTCCTTGCAGCGATAGGCGACGTGGTGAATCTTCTCGACCAGCATGGCGACCTCCCGTGTATTGTCACTTTTGTTACGAGTTTCATAACAACGGTTATGATACCTGTCAATCGCGACCCCTGGGGCGGGTCGCAGATATTCCGCCGTGAAGCTGCTAACGTTCGTTATCGTGATTTGGAGGGAGCACCCTGCATGGGAGACCGGCGCCGAGCGATCCGGCAGCCTCGCGGCCAGGCTGAAGCCGCTGCCGAGCTGGTGCGGCTGAAGGACTTCCTGCCCTATCGGCTGGTGGTTCTGGCCGACCTGATCTCGCGCTCGCTGTCCGAGCTGTACGAGGAGCAGTTCGGATTGACCCGCCAGGAATGGCGCATCCTGGCCGCGCTCGCCGACAACGGCCCGATCTCCTCCGTCGACGTGTCGCGCTATACGACGCTGGAGCCCATGGCGGTGAGCCGGGCGTCATCCGCGCTGGAGAGCAAGGGCTACATCACCCGGGAAGACTCCCCCAGCGACCGCCGGATCAAGCTCATCCGATCGACCCGGTCGGGAAGCGCGCTCTACCGCCGGATCATGCCGCTTGCGATCGACCGGGAAAGGCATCTGACCGAGCAGCTTTCCACCGCGGAGCGGGCATGCCTCGAAGAGGTGATCACGAAGCTTCTGGAGCGTGCCGGCACCATGGGCAAGGTCAAGCCTGACAATGTAAAGTGAGATACCCTGCGGATTTACAGGATCGGAGATCTGTTCAATTTCCAGCGCCGCCGCGTTGACGTGATCAATAGGTCGATTTTGGAGCGGTGCTGTCCGAGATGTTGCCCATGCGTGCTCTTCAGAGCCAATTCATGGTGCAGAAAATTCGGTTCACGATCTGGTTGAAGTGCAGGCCGTCGCAGGATGAATGATAAGCATCGGGCTATAAGTGTAGAGTCGTTTTAATCCGGCTTATGCCCTCGAAAACTGCTTTACGTTCGGCGCCCACCTCTTCACGATAGCGCAGCCTTTGCCCTATCGGCCGCGCCGCTTCCGGTGGGCCGGCCTGCGAGCGACATGCTCGCACCCGCCCTTCGCTGAGGGCGGATCCATCGGGCGGCACGGCGAAGCGTCGCCGGCCAGCAATTCGCGGTATTATGGTGCATTCAGGCATGATCTGACCGTGTGTCGGCGCTGGCTATGCCTTGCCGGCCAAGTGGATGTTATTTATTTCCGCGCCGCGCTTGCAGAAGATGCGCGGTCGTTGTTTCCTACACCCCCTGTCTCCGGAGCAGGGCGAGAGCGGTCATGAGGGCTTATCGGGGATTTGTCCTCGTACCGCTTGCCGGTCTGTCCACGCCTCGCGCTTGAGCGGCGCCTTCAGCGCTGGGGGGCACGATCCGGCCCGGGGCGCGGTGGGGCCGGCGTCCTGGCCCTGACGACAGCGGGGAGCGCGATCGAATGGCCGTCATCGACGTCTTCGCCATCATCGTTCTTGTCGTGGCCGTGCTGTCCGCCGTGGCGGTCTTCGTCATAATGGGCATGGCGCCCGGCCATGTGGCGCGGCGGCGCGGCCATCCCTGGGCTCAGGCGGTATCGGTGGCCGGCTGGGTGACGCTGATCTTCGGCCTGGTGCTGTGGCCGCTCGCCTTCATCTGGGCCTATGTGGACGTCCCCGCCTTCCCCCGGGACCGAGGGGAGACGCGGCCGTGATCGTCTTTCTCCTCAATAGCTATATTGCGGTCCTGGTCGCCCTGATCTGGCTGAAGGTCATCCCGGGCACCCTGTTCTGGAAGCTGTCGCCGCTTCTGGTCCTGCTCGTTCTGCTGGTGGGCCTGTTCATCCCCATGGGCTGGGGGGCGCCGGCGGGGGCGGCGTTGGTGGGCCGGCAGTCGGTTGCCATCGTCCCGGACGTCTCCGGCACCGTGATCGAGGTGCCCGTCGCGGCGAACACGCCGCTGAAGGCCGGCGACGTGCTGTTCCGCCTCGATCCGACGCTCTACGCCGCGCAGCTCGATGCATTGGCCGCCCAGCTGAAGCTCGCGGAGACGCGCCTTGCCCAGATGTCGGAGCTCGCCCGCCGCGATGCGGCGCCGAAGTTCGATGTGGAGCAGCGCCAGAGCGAGGTCGATCGCCTGCGCGCCGAACTCGCCGGCGCCCAGTGGAATCTCGACAAGACCACCATCCGCGCGCCCGCCGACGGCTACGTCACCAACCTCGTGTTGCGCGCGGGGGCGCGGGTCTCGAACCTGTCCCTGGCGCCGGTGATGGCCTTCATCGACACCTCGGACGCCGTCACCATGGTCCAGGTGCCGCAGATCTATGCCCGCTACATCGCCGCCGGGCAGAAGGTGGAGGTCACCTTCAAGTTTCTGCCGGGGCAGGTGTTTGCTGGGCGGGTGGAGACCGTGCTGCAGGCCATCGCGCCGGGGCAGTCCGCGCCTTCCGGCATGGCGGTGGCGCCGCGGGACATCGCGCCGGAGCCGTTCGTGCTGCGCGTGACGCTCGATGATCCGGGCCTCGCCGATCGCCTGCCCTCGGGCAGCGTGGGAAGCGCTGCGATCTACACCGATCATGTCAAGGTCAGTCACGTCATTCGCCAGGTGGTGCTTCGCCAGCAGGCGCTCTTGAACTTCATCTGGCCGTTCTGAGTTTTTGCCGTGCGTCACATAAAAATACAGGGGAGGACACCATGCGGATGATGACGCTTCTCGCGACGGCCGCGATCCTGGCCGCATCGGCGCCGGGCCTCGGCCTCGCCCAGCAGCCGGCGCCGCCGCAGCCGCCGGCAAGGCCCAACATCCTGGTGATCTTCGGCGACGATGTCGGGCTCACCAACGTCAGCGCCTATGGCGACGGCGTCGTCGGCTACCGCACGCCGAACATCGACCGCATCGCCAAGGAAGGCCTGCGCTTCACCGACTATTACGGCGAGAACAGCTGCACCGCCGGCCGCTCCACCTTCATCACCGGCCAGGTCTGTAAGCGCACGGGCCTGTGCAAGGTGGGCGTGCCGGGGGCGAGCGCCGGCCTCCAGGAGCGCGACGTGACCATCGCGCAGGCGCTCAAGCCGCTCGGCTACGCCACCGGCCAGTTCGGCAAGAACCATCTCGGCGACCGCGACGAATTCCTGCCCACCAATCACGGCTTCGACGAGTTCTTCGGCAACCTCTACCACCTCAATGCCGAGGAGGAGCCCGAACGGCCCTATTGGCCGAAGGACGACCCCGCCTTCATCAAGGCCTACATGCCGCGCGGCGTCCTGAGGACCGCGGCCGACGGCAGGATCGAGGATACCGGTCCGCTCACCCGCAAGCGGATGGAGACGATCGACGACGAGACGACGGCCGCCGCCATCGACTTCATCCAGCGGCAGACGAAGGCGGGCAAGCCGTTCTTCACCTGGATGAACACCACCCGCATGCACGCCTTCACCCACGTGCGTCCGGAGATGCAGGGGCAGAGCGGGATGCCCGGCAACGCTTACGCCGACGGCATGATCGAGCATGACGGCGACGTGGGCAAGCTCTTGAAGACGCTGGACGATCTCGGCATCGCCGACAATACGATCGTGATCTACACCACCGACAACGGGCCCAACCAGTGGTCCTGGCCGGACGCCGCGACGACCCCCTTCCGCTCCGAGAAGGACACCAACTGGGAAGGCGCCTTCCGCGTCCCGGCGATGATCCGCTGGCCCGGCCGGGTCGCGCCGGGGGCGGTCTCCAACGAGATGATCTCCGGCCTCGACTGGTTTCCCACCCTGCTGGCCGCGGCCGGCGAGCCGGACATCAAGGAGAAGCTGCTGCGCGGGACGGCCATCGGCAGCAAGACCTTCAAGGTCCATCTCGACGGCTACAACCAGCTGCCCCTCCTGACCGGCCAGCAGCGCAAGAGCGCCCGGGGCGAGTTCGTCTATTTCGACGACGGCGGGGATCTCGTCGCCTACCGCTTCGGCGACTGGAAGGTGGTGTTCTGCGAGCAGAAGAAGCCCGGCGGCTTCGAGGTGTGGATGGAGCCGCTCACCTGCTACCGGGTGCCGAAGCTGTTCAACCTGCGCATGGATCCCTACGAGCGGGCGGACGTGACCTCGGACCAGTATTACGACTGGGCGACGAAGAACTCGTATCTGATGTTCAAGGCCTCGATGGGCGCCGGCGCAATGCTTCAGACCTTCCTGGAATATCCGCCGAGCCAGGAGTCCGCGAGCTTCACCATCGACCAGGTCTCCCGCGACGTGGAGGCCAAGATCAAGGCCAACGCCGCCAAGGCCGGAGCGGGCCGATGACGAGGCCGGCGCGGCGCAGTGCGGCCTCGGCAGCCGGCGCGGCAGGAGTGCGCGCCGGCGTGCCGCTCGCCGCCGCCGTGCTCGTCTGCGCCGGGCTGGCAGCGCCGGCGCGGGCGGCGGAGAACGGCGTCGGCTTCTATCTGCTCGGCGGGCGCGGCCCGATGGCGGGATACATTCCCCCGCCGGGGATCTACGTTCAGAACGACGTCTATTATTACGACGGCAGCCTGGGGGGAAACCGCCAGCTTCCTTCCGGCGGGCAGGTGCTGGCCGCCGTGAACGCGCAGGTGGCGGCGGATTTCCTCACCGCCAGCTGGGTGCTGCCGGCCGAGGTGCTGGGCGGCAACCTCGCGGTGGGCGTCATCCTGCCGGCCGGCCAGCCGCAGGTCGCGGCCGACATCCTGCTCAATCCCACCCAGGTCGGTCCTATCGGCGGGCGGGCCAGCGACACCGCCTTCGTCTTCGGCGATCCGGTGGCGTCCATGGCGCTGGGCTGGCACGCCGGCAACTGGCACTGGAACATCACCGGCCTGCTCAACATTCCGGTGGGCGACTACCGCGAGGGGGAGATCGCCAACCTCGCCTTCCACCGGGTGGCGGCGGACCTTTCCGCCGCCGTGACGTGGCTGGATCCGGCCAGCGGCTGGGAGGTCTCCGCCGCCGCCGGCTTCACCTTCAACGGCACCAACCCGGTCACCGACTACACCACCGGCACCGAGTTCCATGCGGAATGGGCGGTGACCAAGATGCTGACGAAGCAGCTCTCCATCGGCATCGTCGGCTATTATTACGACCAGATCACCGGCGACAGCGGGCCGGGGGCGCGGCTGGGGCCGTTCGAGGGGCGGGCGACGGCGCTGGGCGGCACGCTCGCCTACAATTTCGCGCTGGGGGACACCCCGGTATCCACCCGGATCAAGGTCTATCGCGAGTTCGACGTGGTGCACCGGCTCGAAGGCACGGCCGGCTATTTCACCGTCGCGTTTCCGTTGATGGTGATGAAATGAGCCGCTCGGTCCGCAACTCTCCTGCGACGGCGCCCGCCGTCGCGCCGTCCGAGATGGTCTACATCCCCGGCGGCACGTTCCGCATGGGGTCGGACCGGCACTATCCGGAGGAACGGCCGGTGCATCGCGTCAGCGTGGACGGCTTCTTCATCGATGCCACCCCGGTGACCAACGCCCAGTTCAGCGCCTTCGTGGAGGCGACCGGCCACGTCACCGTCGCCGAAGTGCCGCCGGACCCGAAGGATTATCCCGGCGCGAAGCCGGAGATGCTGAAGGCCGGATCGCTGGTCTTCACCCCACCCGACCATCCCGTGGACCTGCGCGACTTCAGCCGCTGGTGGCAGTTCCGCTTTCGCGCCAGCTGGCGCCGGCCCTACGGCCCGGGAAGCTCCATCAAGGGGCTGGACGATCATCCCGTGGTCCACGTCGCCTATGGGGATGTGGAGGCCTATGCCCGCTGGGCAGGCAAGGCGCTTCCCACCGAGGCGGAATGGGAGCTCGCCGCCCGCGGCGGGCTGGAGGATGCCGAGTTCGCCTGGGGCGAAGAGCTCTATCCGCAGGGCCGCCAGATGGCCAACACCTGGCAGGGCGAATTCCCGCTGCAGAACCTCGCCCTCGACGGCTACGAGCGGACCTCGCCGGTGAAGGCCTTTCCGCCCAACGGCTACGGCCTCTACGACATGATCGGCAATGTCTGGGAATGGACCGGCGACTTCTGGTCCACCCATCATCCCGAGGATGCGAAGAAGGCCTGCTGCATCCCGCAGAATCCGCGCGGCGGCGAGGCGCAGGCGAGCTTCGATCCGACGCTGCCGGCAATCCGCATCCCGCGCAAGGTGGTGAAGGGCGGCTCGCACCTGTGCGCGCCGAACTATTGCCGCCGCTATCGTCCCGCCGCCCGCCACGCCCAGCCGATCGAC
>CALMSN010000210.1 GCA_937872325.1 uncultured Xanthobacter sp.
AAATCGCCGCGGCTCATGCGCACCGGGTCGCCGTCCACCACCGTCCACACCCCTTCGCCGTCGATCACGAAGCGGAAGGCGTTCTGCGCATGCCGGTGCTCGGGAGCGGTCTCGCGCGGGCCGAGATACTGGATGGCGGCCCACAGGGTGGGGCTGATATAGGGCCGGCCGTTGAGGCCGGGATTGGCGAGGCCCAAGGCGCGCCGCTCGCCGCCGCGCCCGACCGGCACCAGCCGTCCGGATTCCTGCGCCAGCGGCAGCAGCTTCGCCCACTTCCAGACGTGCGGCACCGCCTTCGGCGCCGGATGCACGGGCATGAGGTCGTCGAGCTGGGTCCATAGCGGCATGAGGTTTTCCGCCGCGAAGCTCCGGTACAGGGCCTGCAGCTCCGGCGTGTCGTCCGGCAGCATGACGTTGGCGGCATCGGTCGTCATGGACATGAGCCTGCTCCTCCCATTCCGACCTTTGGCCGGGCGGTCGCCGTGCGACCTTGATTTTCTTGCCTGTTGGACCTGTGCGGCGGCGACGCGCCTGCCGGGGATCGCAGATGCCTGCCGCGGCGGCGGATCTGCCGAACCCTTTGTCGAGCCTGGAAGAATTCTTCCGGATAATTAAAATGTATACTGATAAACAGTATACGTGTCAATTTTCGTCTGATGTCCGCCGCCGGATTTCTCGCTGGTCCGCTTTCTTGTCTGCGCGATGATCTGGAGAGCTTTTTGCCGGTCGGCGGGACGCGCCCCGCGTCCCCTTCGCCCTAGTAGGTGGAGCGGCCGCCGGAGATGTCGAACGCCGCGCCGGTGGAGAAGCTGCACTCGTCGGAGCACAGCCACGCCACCAGCGCCGCCACCTCCCGCGGCTCGCCGATGCGGTTGACGGGGATCTTGCTGCGCGACATCGCCACCGCTTCCGGCGACATCTGCTTCAACAGCTCGGTGCCGATGAGGCCCGGGGTGACGCAATTCACCAGGATGCCGGTCTCAGCCAACTCGCGCGCCAGCCCCTTGGCCAGGGGGATGACGCCGGCCTTGGGCGCCGAATAGGCCGACATGGCGGGGTTGCCCTCCTTGCCCGCCACCGAGGCGATGTTGACGATGCGGCCATGGCCGCGCGCCGTCATGCCGGGGATCACCGCCCGGCTGCACAGGAACACGCTGCAGAGGTTCACCTCCACGGTCCGCTTCCATGCGGCGTAGTCGTAGGTCTCCAGCGGCTGCGTCGGCCCGGTGATGCCGGCATTGTTCACCAGGATGTCGATGGTCCCGAGCGTGGCGAGGGTCGCGGCCGCGGCCCGCGCCACCCCCGCCTCGTCGATGACGTCCACCTGCTGGAACAGGACATCCTCGCGCACGCCGGTTTCCACGTTCAGGTCCCAGATGGCGACGCGGCAGCCGGAGGCGGAAAGCCGCTCGGCGATGGCGCGGCCGATGCCGCCGGCGCCGCCCGTCACCACCGCGGTGCGGCCGTTCAGATCGATCTGGTTCAAGCCTTGGTCTCCCGTTCCAGGTGGCGGCCGATGTCGCCGGCGCGGGACCTGCGGTGCTCCGGAGGGATCATCCGGACCAGCCGCGGATCGCGCCGCCTGCCGGTGTGTCCGGCGATAGCGGGGGTGAGGATCCTGTCGCCCGCGAGCGCGAACGTCTGCGCCTGCCTGCCGGCCCTCTCGGACCTGGCATCGAGGGCAGCGGCCTCGACCTTCTGTCGGCGGACGCCGAAGCGCCCGTGGGCGTCGCGAAGCATCATCGTTCCTCCCCGTCCGGTTCCGGCTATTGGGCCGCATCCAGCCCGTGCTGCGGGCGTCTTGCGCGCGGCAGGGCGATGGGTTTTCCGGCGGCGCGCATGGCGGCGCGATAGGCGAAGACCAGGGCCGGGCCGAGCGTCGTCCCGGGGCCCGGATAGGTGCCGGCCATGACGGAGGCCATGTCGTTGCCGCAGGCGTAGAGCCCGGGGATCGGCTGGCCTTCCGGGTCGATGACCCGGGCGTCCGCGTCGGTGGACAGGCCGGTGCTGCAGGCGATCTCGGCCGGCCACACCGCCACTGCGCAATAGGGGCCGGCGCCGATGGGGCCGAGGCAGGGATTGGGGCCGTGGGCGGGATCGCCGTTGAACCGCGCCAGCTCCCGCGTGCCCTTGCCGAAGTCGAGGTCGATCCCGGTGGCGGCGAAGCCGTTATAGCGCCGCACGGTCGCTTCCAGCCCGGACCGATCCACCCCGATCCGGCTGGCGAGCTCGGCAAGGCTGGGGGCGAGGGTGATGTAGCCACTGCGGGCGAAGGGCGCGAGATTGCGGGTGCCGGGATGGATGGCTCCGAGCCCGTATTTCTCCACGAATGCCGCATCGCAGACGAGGTGGGCCGGGATCGTCCGTGTGACCGTGTTGGCCTCGAACATCGCCTCGACGAAATCGTGGTAGGAGGCCCCTTCGTCGACGAAACGGCGGCCCGCCGCATCCACCGCGATCACGCCCGGCTTGGCGCGGTCGAGGGAGAGATGCGGGAACAGCCCGGTGGTGCCGTCGGGCCGGCGCAGCACCGAGACCGGCGACCAGAAGGCGCCCGACCCGTGCTCGCCGGGGGCGATGCGGGCGCCGCTCGCCTGGCCGATGGCGATGCCGTCGCCGTCATTGCCGGCCGCGGCCAGCGAGTGCTGCGGCACCGGCTGCGGCATGAAGGCGGCGCGGAAGGCGGGGTTGCGGGCATAGCCGCCGGTGGCGAGCACCACGCCCTTGCGGGCCCGCACTCGGATCCGCTGGCCCTCGCCATCCTCCAGCACGGCGCCGATGACGCCTTCCGGACCGCGGATCAGCTCTTTCAGCGCGGTGCCGAATGCGATCGGCACCTGCGCCTTGCGCAGGCTGGCATAAAGCCGCGCCACCAAAGCATTGCCCATAACCAGGCGGGTGCCGCGGGGGTGGCGCAGGCGATCGGAGAGATAGCGAAGCAGCAGCTTGGCAGAATAGGTAAAGTTGGCGAGCGACTTGAACCGGCCGATAAGGCGCGGAATGTCGTCCTTGCCCACCATCATGCCGCCGAACACCATGAATTCGGGGATGGGCGGGCGCACGCGGGCGAAATCGGCGCCAAGCGCACGGCCGTCATACATGCGCGGCACGATGGCCCGGCCGTACACCGCCGCCCCCGGCACATGGGAGTGGTAGTCCGGATGCTTCCCGCAGGCGACGAACTGGACGTCGGTGCGGGCGGTGAAATAGTCGATCGCCTCGGGGCCGGTGGAGAGGTAGGCGGTGCGCAGGTCGCTGTCGCCGGCATTGCCGGTCAGCGCCTTCATGTAGATCTCGGCCTTCTCGGCGCTGTCCTCGTAGCCGGCGTCGCGGCTCTGGTGGTTGCCCGGGATCCAGAGCGTGCCGGCGGAGGTGGAGGCGGTGCCGCCCACCTGCTGCGACTTTTCGGTGACGAGGACGTCGAGGTGTTCGAGGGCGGCGACCAGCGCCACCGCCATGCCGCCGGCCCCGGCCCCGGCGACGAGGAGGTCCACCTCACGATCGAAGGAAGGATTGGGCACGCTCAGGTCCTCGTCGCGGTCAGGATGCATCGGCCGGCGTCACGCCGCGGCCGAGGCCAGGGTTTCGAGCAGGGTGTCGCCGGCCAGCAGGCCGAAGACGCTGGACTTGGAGAGGCCGCCCGAATAGCCGGAGCGGCTGCCGCCTTCGAGGCCGCCGGTGGTGGCGCCGGCCGCCAGCAGGCCGGGGATGGGCTTGCCGTCGGTGTCCAGCACCCGGGCCCCGGCGTCGGTGGCGATGCCGCCCATGGTGTAGGTGACGCCGGCGCACACCGGCACCGCATGGAAGGGCGCCTTCAGGATCGGCCAGGCCTTGTACTTGGCGGTGGTGCGCTCCGGCGCGAGCCCCGCGCCGCCGCTCGCGGCGTTGTAGGCGGCGACCGTCTGCGCCAGCGCCGGGACGGGCAAGGCGAGCTTCGTCGCCAGCGCCTCCAGGGTCGGCGCCGAGGTGAGAGCGCCGCCGGCGCTCAGGAGGAAGGGGTTGGCCGGCAGCAGCCAGTCCGTGCCGGGGCCGTTCCAGATGGCGTCGTCGAAGATGATGACCGCGCTGAGCGGATCGGCGAGGCGGGCGATGGCGTTGGTGACATGCACGCCGCCAAGGCCTTCGTCGCAGAAGCGCGCGCCGGAGCCGTCCCCCACGATTCCCGCCGTGGCGAGGGAATCGAGCACCGGATAGGGCCAGAAGCGCCCGTCCTCCATCGCCGCGCGATACTGGATATGGCCGTAGAAGCTGTCCATGCCGACGAGGCGGGCGCCCCCCGCCAGCGGCATGTGGGGAAATCCCCTGCCGATCGCCGCGCCGCCCTGCGCGACGCCCTTCGCCCGGCCGAGCCGGTCGAGCCGCGACATCAGCGAAGCCTGCAGG
>CALMSN010000211.1 GCA_937872325.1 uncultured Xanthobacter sp.
GGGCGCGCGGGCGTGGTCTATCGGCTGGGGCTGCGGGTCGGCACCGCCTTCATGAAGCCGAGGCCGCCCATCGCGCCGCCGCCGGCGCGCGGGCTGCGATCGCCCCGGTTGCCACCGCGGTTCTCCGCCCGGCCCTCGGCACGATGGCCCTCGGGACGGCGCGCGGCGCGGTTGTCTTCGGGGCGAGCGTCCTTGCGGGCGTCGCCGCGGGTGCCGGCCCGGGCCTCACGCACGCCCTCGGGCTTGCGGCCGTCCGGCTTGCGACCATCCTGCCGGGGCGCGGAGCGGCCCTCGGAGCGACCGCCTTCGCGGCCGGCTCCCGGCTCGCCCTCGCGGCTCCGCCGCTCGGGGTTGCGCCCGTCCCGGCGTCCATCGCCGCGGCCCGGCCGCTGGCCGCGCTCACGCACCGGCTCCGCCTCGGCGGCGCTGACGATCGGCGCCGCGTCCGGCACGGTGAACACCGCACCCGCGCCACGACGGTCGCTGGCCGGGATCTGCAGCTTGATCAGCTTCTCGATGGACCGCAGGTACGCGCGCTCCTCGTGATCGCAGAACGAGATGGCGATGCCCTCCCGCCCGGCGCGCGCGGTGCGGCCGATGCGGTGCACATAGCTCTCCGGCACGTTGGGCAGGTCGAAATTGATGACGTGGCTCACCCCGGTGACGTCGATGCCGCGGGCGGCGATGTCGGTGGCCACCAGGGTCCGCACCGTGCCCTCGCGGAAGGCGGCGAGCACGCGGTCGCGCTGGTTCTGCGACTTGTTGCCGTGGATCGCCTCGGCGGCGATGCCGGCCTTGGCGAGGCCGCGCACCACCTTGTCGGCGCCGTGCTTGGTGCGGGCGAACACCAGGGCCCGGTCGACGGACTCCTGGGTGAGCACCTCGGCCAGCAGCGGGCCCTTGTTGGCCTTGTCCACATGGATCACGCGCTGGTCGACGCGGTCGGCGGTCTTGGCGACCGGGGTCACCGCGACCCGCACCGGATCGTGCAGCATGGAGCCGGCCAGATCGGAGATGGCGCCGGGCATGGTGGCGGAGAAGAACAGCGAGTGGCGCTTCTGCGGCAGCCGCCGCACGATGGCGCGGATGGCATGGACGAAGCCCATGTCCAGCATCTGGTCGGCCTCGTCGAGGACGAACACCTCGACCTGGTCGAGCCGCACCGCATGGTTTTCAGCCAGGTCGAGGAGCCGGCCCGGGGTGGCCACCAGCACGTCGACGCCGCGATGCAGGGCCCGGATCTGCCGGCCCATGGGCACGCCGCCGATGGCAAGGCTCACCGAGACGTTGGCATGACGGCCGAACTTCTCGAAATTGTCGACGATCTGGCCCGACAGCTCGCGGGTCGGCGACAGCACCAGCACCCGCACCGCCTTCGGCTCGGGACGGCGCGGATGGCGCACCAGGCGATCGAGGATGGGAAGGGCGAAGGCGGCCGTCTTGCCGGTGCCGGTCTGGGCGATGCCGATGAGGTCGCGCCCGGCAAGAACCTGAGGGATGGCCTGGGACTGGATGGGGGTAGGAGTGACGTGGCGCTCTTCGGTGAGCGCACGGACGATGGGCTCGGCGAGGCCGAGAACGGAAAAGGAGGTCAAGCTCTGACTTTCATGGGCGAGCGGCGGCCGGATAGGCGGCAAGGCGCCGGATACGGGCGGCTCGCTGGGAATCTGCGACATCCCGCGTGGCCTGGGGTGTCCGGACAGAATTGGTTTCGGGCAAAGCCGCTGGGGGCGCACCTGATAAGGCGCCGGCGGTCTCCGCTACGCGGCCCGAAAGCGCATATCGAGGGGGGCTCTCGTTTGGAGCATCCCGTTCTGCTGCGCTATGGCAGGACGTATGACCCATTCATATGAAGATTTCAAGGCGGCGCTTGCGCATTCGTCCCGCTCATTCTCATGTGGCGGCCTCCCCCCACGTTTTGCCGCAGTGGTGGGTCAAGCCAGATTGAAGAGCGCCACCCGGCCCGGCCCGTCGCGGATCGCCGCCGGGGCCGCGGAGTAGACATGATCGATTTCCACGCCATGGCGGCCTCCACCGCCGCTTTCGTCCAGCAGCACCAGGCTCTTACCCCGCTCGTGGTCTTCGCCCTGGCATTCGGCGAATCGCTCGCCGTGGTCTCGCTCTTCTTCCCGGCGACGGTGCTCATGCTCGCCATCGGCGGGGTGATGGAGGCGGCGGGCATCCATTTCTGGCCGGTCTGGGCGGCGGCGGCGGCCGGAGCGGTGCTGGGTGATTCCGTCTCCTACTGGATCGGCTTCCGCTACAAGGACGAGGCCCGGCAGCTCTGGCCGCTCTCGCGGCGGCCGGACCTGGTGGCCCGGGGCGAGGCCTTCTTCCATCGCTTCGGGGTGTGGAGCATCGCGCTCGGCCGGTTTTTCGGCCCGGTGCGGGCGGTGGTGCCGCTGATCGCGGGGATCCTCGCCATGCGGCAGCTTCCCTTCCAGGTGGCGAACGTGGCGAGCGCCCTGGTCTGGGCCTTCGCCTTGCTGGCCCCCGGCGCCGTACTCATCAAGGGCCTCGGCTGGTAGCTCCGCCGTCCGGCGGGCCGCGGGGTCGGACAGATGGCGGGGCACCCACGCTCCGGGACAGGGAACTGCACGGTGGGCACTTCTGCCGTCATTTCGCCGCGGCCAGTGCGGCGCGCGGTCGACGACGCCGGCGTGATTACCCCGACAGCGCTACGGGCACCGGGGCGGCAAAAGCGCCGTCGGCCTTCCGCGCCGGCCCTGTGCCGCCAGCCCCGTGCCAAGGACATCGACAGGAAACGCGGCGGCATCGTGAAGTGAACGCCGGACCGCGACAGTCCGTCCCGCCGCCTGCCGGCGCTGCGCCGGCGAAAGACGTTAGCGCGTGGTGCGGTTCTGCTTTAAACTTGTTCTTTGTGTTGTTTGCCCGCCTTTCCGGCGGCCTGTCCCGGATATCCCGATGCTCACCCCGGAGGAATGGGTCGCGGTCCAGCTCAGCCTTAAGGTGGCGTTCTGGTCCACTGTCTGGAACCTGCCGCCGGCCATCCTGGTGGGCTGGCTCCTGTCGCGCACCGATTTCCCCGGCAAGGGTCTGTTCGAAGGCATCGTCCACCTGCCCCTCTTCCTGCCGAAGGTCGTGGTTGGGTACCTTCTGCTGATCACCCTGGGCACCCGGGGGCTTCTGGGGCAGTACCTCTATGAGCGGTTCGGCATCAGCCTCATGTTCACCACCGCCGGCGCCACGGTGGCCGCGGCGGTGGTCAGCTTTCCGCTGATGGCCAATGCGGTGCGGCTTGCGGTGGACGGGGTGGATCGCGGCATCGAGACCGCCGCCCGGACCCTCGGCGCCACCCGGCTCGACGCCTTCTTCTCGGTGACGCTGCCGCTGATGCTGCCGGGCATCCTGTCGGGCGTCCTGATCGCGCTGGCCTCGGCGCTGGGCGAGTTCGGCGCCACCATCACCTTCGCCTCCGATGTCGCGCTGTCCAGCCCCTCGCGCAAAAATATTCCGCTCGCGTCGTCGGGCAAATCAGTGGCTTAACTCTGCGCGTCTCACGGCAGATGAGGGGCGTTGGCCATCGTCACGAACGTGCAGTGAGATGCGATGGACGCGAGAGCTGCGACTGACGAGCACAGCTCAAACGTACGGCGAAGTCGTGTGGTCCTGACGCCGCGGCGCTGGCGTCAAGCTTGCAATGGTCATCGCAGGCGACGGTGGCAAGAAAGCCGTTCACCGGGGAGAGCACGCTATAAGCCGTAAAGCCATTGCGCAGGGAAGGCCGGGATGCTCCCGCTGAACCTGTATGCTCGTGTGCGCTTTCTT
>CALMSN010000212.1 GCA_937872325.1 uncultured Xanthobacter sp.
GGGGGGGGGAGGGCCCGCCCGGGGGCGCCGGCCCCCGGGGGGGGGGAGAATCCCGCGGGGGGGGGGGCGGCGGGGCGGGGCCCGCCGGGGGGGGGGGCCTCCGCCACGCCCTTTTCCGCCGTATCGAGGCGCGAGGCGAGGCGCTGGACCCCCTGCTCGGCATTGGCGGCGGTGGTGCCGAGGGCGGTGAGGGCCGATTGCAGGCTGCCCTGCGCCGCGCGAAGGCCGCCCACCTGGGTCTGCACCTCGGTGAGGGCGCCGCGGGTCGCCTCGGCGGTGGCGCCGAGCGCGGCCACCGAATCGAGGAGCTGCTTCGGCGGCTCGGGCGGCGCCGGCGGCTTTTGTGCCGCGAGCTTCAGCTCCGCCAGGGCGGCCGCCTGCTCGGCGAGGACGGTTCTCTGCTCGGCGAAGGCGGTATCGAGGCCGGCCAGCCGCGCCTCCAGGCCGTCGAGGCGGTGGCGGACGGGGGCAAGAGCGGCGTCGGCGGCATCGCCGGCATTGGCCGCCGGGGCGGCCAGCTTCACCGCCTGAAGATCGCCGCCGAACTGCTTCAGCGCCGCCTCTGCCGCTTCGATGCGCTGGCCGAGGGCGGCGAGCGCGGCTGGATCGACCGCCGGCCGGGCCTCCAGGGCCGCCAGCTTCGCGGTGACCGGGGCCAGATCGACGGCCGGGCTCACGGCCTGCGGCGCGGGGGCCGGCACCGGGCCGGCCAGCGGGTGGAGGAGGAAATAATAGGTCATGCCGCCGGCGACCGCGCCGCCGGCCAGCGCGCCGCCGATCAGGCCCAGCACGCCGCCTTTCCCCGATCCGCCGCGCGGCGCGGCTGCGACAGGGGGCGGGACGGGCTCGGGCTTCGCCGCCTCGGCCTTCAGCGCGTCATCCTTGGGCCGCTCGTCCTTGGGCGCGTCGGCCTCGATGACCTCGGCCTCGGCCACCTCGGGTCCGGGCGATCGATCCGCGGCCGCGCCCGCCGCGGGCGCGGCGTCCTCGACCACGGTCTCGGCCGCATCCGTCCCGGCCGGGGGACCGGGCTCGGCATCTTCGGCCATGCGGCCGTGAATCTGGTCACGGATCTCGCGGATCCGGGCGTTGATGTCCTCGGCGGCCTCGCCGGAGCCCGGGCGGGCGCCGGACGGGAGGCCTGCGGGGTGGGGATCGTCGCTCGGCATGGGCCTCCTCGCGGGAATGTATCAACCCTTGTTCATCGGATAGACCGCCCGGCCGCGCCCCGCAACCGGCGCGCATCAAACCGTGCGGTCGTTCGTTGCCTGCGGCCTCAGAGCAAGGCGAGGAGGGCGTCCTCGTTGGGCGCCCCCGCCACCTCGATCGCAAGTCCCGCCCGCACCAGCGGCTCGCCCACCTGCGCGGAGAGGCAGAGCTCGCGCACTTTCCCCAGCTCGCGCGTCAGCCCGGCGGCGGCGGCGCAGGCAAGCAGGGTCTTGGCCGTACGCTGGGAGAAATGCAGTGCGGCCGCGATGGTTCCCCCGGCCAGCGCGGCACGGGCCTCTTCGCTCAGGGCATCGGCCGGCGCCGCGGCGTAGATGATGAAGAGGTCGAGGGTGATTCCCGGGGCCGAGAGCATCTCCTGCAGGTCCGCCGCCCGGTCCTCGCCCGCCGGGTTCAGCACCCGCGCGCCCGCCGGCAAAGCAGCGGCGATGCGTCCGGCCAGCGCCGCCGCGTCGCCGTCGCAGTCGGTCACGGTGGCGAAGCCGGCCGCCAGGGCCTCCTTCGCCGTCCGCCCGCCCACCGCGAAGGCCGGCAGATTGTAGAGCCCGGGACCCTGCGGATGGGCGGCGAACGCCTTGACTCCGTTGACGGAGGTGAAGGCCACCGCATCGAACGGCCCATCGGGGAGCGGCGCGTCGACGGGGTGGATCCGCAGCATGGGATCGACGATGACGCGGTGCCCCAGCGCCGCGAGGCGCCGGGCGGTCTGGGAGGCGGCGGGCTCGGGTCGGGTGACGAGGACGGTCATGGCGCGATCCCGCGAGGCCGAAGTGAGGCGGAGGGGTCAGGCAAGCCCCAGGGCGCGTCCCGGCGCGCTGCCGCGCAGCTCCGCCCCGCAGGCGGCGCCCAGCCGGGCGGCCTCATCGGCCGGGGCCTCCGCGGCGATCTCGGCGGCATCGCCGCCGTCCGGCGCCAGCACGATGCCGCGCAGGCGCACGGTGCCGCCGTAGAGGATCGCCAGCGCGCCGATGGGGGTGCGGCAGGAGCCGTCGAGGGCGGCCAGGAAGGCCCGCTCGGCCGCCAGCGCCACCCCCGTCGCCGGGCAGGCGATGGCGGCGATGGCGGCATTGGTGGCGGCGTCGGCGATCCGGCACTCGATGGCCACCGCCCCCTGGCCGGCGGCCGGCAGGAAGGCGTCGGTCTCCAGCACCGCGTCGGCCTCGTGGGCAAGGCCGAGCCGGGTGAGGCCGGCCAGCGCCAGCAGGGTGGCGTCGAGGTCGCCGGTGCGCACCCGGGCGAGGCGGGTCTGGACGTTGCCGCGCAGCAGCTCCACCCGCAGGTCCGGCCGGGCGCGGCGCAGCATGGCCTCGCGCCGCAGCGAGGCGGTGCCCACCCGGGCGCCCTGCGGCAGGGCGGCCACCGCCGCTCCGGAGGCGGGCTTGCCCGATTTCAGAAACAGCGCGGCGCGCACCTCCGCCCGCGGGCGGGAGCCGGCCAAGGGGAGGGCCCCGTGCAGCACGGTGGCGACATCTTTGGCCGAGTGCACGGCGAGGTCGATGCGACCGTCGAGCAGCGCCTCCTCGATCTCCTTGGTGAAGAGGCCCTTACCGCCGGCCTGGGACAGCGCCCGGTCCTGGATCGCATCGCCGGTGGTGCGGATGACCGTGATGGCGATGCTCTGCGGCGCCCGGCCGAGGGCGCCGGCCAGCGCGTCGCGCACCGCATGGGCCTGCCACAGGGCCAGCGGGCTGCCGCGGGTGCCGATGGAAAGGCGCGGGGACGCCAGCGCAGAAAGGCTTCCGGCCGGCGCGGATGTTTCTTGCTTCGTTTGCGGACTCATGGCTGCGTACAATGGCGGCGGGAATCGAAACGGCATAGAGCGGCGTTCCGGCGCAGCGCATAATGCCACAGGGAGGCGGGGATTTGGCGGGCAGGGAATCCGGAGGCAGCTTGGCCGATCTTCTGGTGCTCGGCATCGAGACCACCTGCGACGAGACCTCCGCCGCGGTGGTGGCGCGGTCCATGTCGGGGGCGGGGGAGATCCGCTCCAACGTCATCCGCTCCCAGGTGGAGATCCACTCGCCCTATGGCGGGGTGGTGCCGGAGATCGCCGCCCGCGCCCATGTGGAGGTGCTCGACCACGTGGTGGCCGAGGCCATGCGCCAGGCCGACGTCTCCTTTGCCGAGCTGAATGGCGTCGCCGCCGCCGCCGGCCCGGGGCTGATCGGCGGGGTCATCGTCGGCCTCACCAGGGCCAGGGCCATCGCGCTGGCGGCGAAGAAGCCGCTGATCGCCGTCAACCCCCTGGAGGCGCCCGCGCTCACCGCCCGCCTCACCGACGGCGTCGCCTTCCCCTATCTGCTGCTGCTGGTCTCCGGCGGCCACACCCAGCTGCTCGCGGTGGAGGACGTGGGCCGCTACGTCCGCCTCGGCACCACGCTGGACGACGCGGTGGGCGAGGCCTTCGACAAGGTGGCCAAGATGCTGAGCCTGCCCTATCCCGGCGGGCCGCAGGTGGAGGCCCAGGCGGCGCAAGGGCTGGCCAGCCGCTTCGCCTTTCCCCGGCCGCTGCACGGGCGGCGGGAGCCCGATTTCTCCCTCTCCGGCCTCAAGACCGCGGTGCGGCTGGAGGCGGATCGCCTCGCGCCGCTCTCCGACGACGACGTGGCCGACCTCTGCGCCGGCTTCCAGGCCGCCGTCACCGACGTGATCGCGGATCGGGTGCGGGCCGGCGTGCGGGCCTTCCGCGATCGGCTGGGGCGCGGCCCCACGGCGCTGGTGGTGGCGGGCGGTGTCGCCTCCAATGCCCGGATCCGGGAGACCCTGGCCCAGGTCGCCGCCGAGCTGAACACCCGCTTCGCCCTGCCGCCCCCGGTTCTGTGCACCGACAACGGCGCCATGATCGCCTGGGCCGGCGCGGAGCGGCTGCATCGCGGCCTCACCGACCGGCTTGATTTCGGCCCCCGCGCCCGCTGGCCGCTGGATCCGGCCGCCTCCGCCTCCGCCAACGCCCGGGCCTGAGCATGGCGGACCGATCGGGGGGGCTGTCGTCCATCGGCGTCGTCGGCGCCGGCGCCTGAGGCACGGCGCTGCCCAATGCCTCGGCGCTCACCGGGCGCGCGGT
>CALMSN010000213.1 GCA_937872325.1 uncultured Xanthobacter sp.
GTCGAGATATTCAAACTGGGCAGGGAAAATTTGGGTGGGCATTCAGCAGAATAAGATACAAAGCCGCTCTGACATTGCTGTCCGGGCGGCTCCTGATCAATGAGTGTTTATAAAAGACTAGATATTACCAACAGCGGTGGTAACATCCGGGAAAACCCGAAACAGGGTTGTGAATCCGGCCAGCTCGAGCGCTGAGTGTATATTTCCGGGTACGCTCGCAAGCACAACTTCCCCTCGATTGTAGCGCTTGCAATTGCGTTGGGCTGCAATCAGTGCACGGAAGCCTGCGCTCGACATATATTCCAGCGCCGTCATATCCAGAACGACTTTATATCGTCCTTCAGCCGCAATGGCATCCAGCGCTTCGCTCAATTTGGGTGACGTGGCGCTGTCTACGCGACCCTTGACAGCCAAAAGATCGCAGTGTTTAAATTGCTTGGTTGTAATTTCCATTGGGCCTCCATATAGAATTGGGTATTTTAGATAAAAAATTATATCACAGGCCTAATCCAAAGTATTCACCACCCAGCTTATAACCTGCCTGTTCAAGCCGTGTTGTAAACAGAGGGCGCAGACCGGTGGGCTTCAAATCACCATGCACTTTACCATCAATGCCGATCCCAACCGAATAGAACTTATAAATATCCGTCTGTGTCACCACATCTCCTTCCATTCCCCTGGCCTCAGTGATCTGGATTGCTTTTCGTGAGCCATCGGGCAGCCGGTTCATGTGGACGATCAGGTTGATCGCAGATGAAATCTGCTTGCGCACAGCCGTTACGGGTAAATCCACCCCGGCCATCAGCGACATCGTTTCAAGACGCGCGATGGCATCCCTGGGCGAATTGGCGTGCAGCGTGGTAATGGAACCGGCATGACCGGTATTCATGGCCTGGAGCATGTCTAGCGCTTCGCCGCCTCGGACCTCGCCAACTACAAGCCGGTCTCGCCGCATACGCAATGCATTCCGTACCAGATCCCGAATATTCACTGCGCCTGATCCATCAACATTTGGCAATTTGGTCTCCAGCCGCACCACATGGCGCTGTTTCAACTGAAGCTCGACCGCATCTTCAATTGTAACAATCCGTTCCAGGTTCGGGATAAAAGTTGAGAGGACATTCAACATGGTACTCTTTCCCGAGCTGGTATTGCCAGAGATCAAGATGTTCAATCGGGCAACCACGCAAGCTTCAAGAAACTTTGCCATGTAATTCGTGAGGGTGCCCAGCCTGATCAGGTCTTCAAGCGTCATCCTGGTTTGAGGAAACTTACGGATGGTAACAACAGGGCCATCCACTGCCACAGGCGGCACCACCGCGTTCACACGCGACCCATCTGGCAGGCGCGCATCGGCGGTGGCGGTGCGCTCGGCCTGGGTGCGCTGGTCGAAGGTCTGCTTGGAGATGGCGTTGGAGGTGCGATCCTCCAGCAGGGTCTTGGCGCGCTCGAGGTCGGCCTTGGCGAAGTCGAGGTTGGCCCGCGCCTGGGCGAGGTTGGCCTTGGCCTGGTCGAGGGCGATCTTGTACGGCCGCTGGTCGATGGTGAAGAGGACTTCGCCTTCCTTCACCTTCTGGCCGTCGGTGAAGTGGATGGTGTCCAGGTAGCCGGACACCCGGGCGCGCACGTTCACCTCGTTCACCGCGACGAAGCGGCCGACATATTCGTCCTGCTCGGTGACGGTGCGGGTGGTGGGGGGCGCCACGGTCACCTGGGGCGGCGGCGGCGCGCCGGCCTGCTGCGCCGGCTGTCCGCATGCTGCGAGCGTGAAGGCGAGACCGGCGGCGATGGACAGGCGGGACGGGGAAACAGCAAGCAAACGGCGGCTGACGCGCAACATCGATCCGGCTCCTGGGCGGATGAGGCATCCGCCTAATTTCGTGGGCGAAGCTTCGGCAAAGTCCCGCAACCGATGAGCCGAAACCGGAATGGATCGACCCGATAGCACAGGTTTTCGCAATGCAAAACCGCCCCGGCACGGTTTTCCTTCCCCACAGGCATGCGCTTTCCCTGCCGTGAGGCACCCCCTGACAGCCCGGGATCGCAGGCCCGCGGGAGCAGTGCGGCCTCCGTAAGACTACTGATGACAAGCAGTTGTGAAGCGCCCCGGCGCGGCACGCATCGGCCGGCGGTCAGGGCGGCGATGAGCCATTGCGTCGCGGCCGGGCTGGTCGGGCGCGGCCCGGTGATCCGGAAGGGATCGCCGCTCGGATCCACGCGATGTCATCCAAGAGCCTGGGTGGACCGAAGATCGGACCGACCGGGTTCCAGACGCTCTCAAGGAACCTCCGGGCGGAGGAAGATCGAGGGAATTTGGTCCGCCGACCGCAGTCGATGCGGCACGCATCGGCAACGCCGCCGGCGCACTCAAGCCCGGCCACGCGACCTCCGGAGCTTTTGTCAGAGGCCCTAGGCTGCCGGCCCGCGCAGCCGCCGCCGGCCGGCCAGCCCGGCGACGAAGCCCCGGCCGAGGAGGCCGAGCACCGCCGCGCCGTACACCACCGCCCCGATCACCACCACGAGGAGCAGCATGGCCTCCTCGCGCCCCGGCATGCCTGCCGGGATCACCGCCTCGGCCAGGCGGTGGGCGCCGTAGAGCGCGGCGGCGGTGACCACGAGGACGCCGCCGAGCCGTGCCAGATGCCCCGCCAGCGCGGCATCGCCCACGGGATAGCCGGCCCGGCGGGCGAAGGCGACCAGCAGGCCGACATTCAGCCACGCCCCCACCGCGGTGGCCAGCGCGAGGCCCACCTGGGCCGGCGGGTTCATCAGAAGGGGCTTGGGCGCCAGGTGGAGCGCCACCGCCGAGAGCGAGGCGATCATCGGGGTGCGGGTATCGCCGCGGGCATGGAAGGGGGCGATGAAGGCGCGCACCACCACGAAGGCCAGCAGGCCTACGCCATAGGCCCGCAGGGTCGCCGCGGCCGACGCCGCATCCGCCGCCGAGAAGGCGCCGCGGGCGAACAAAGCGCGCATCACGAGGTCCGGAACCACCAGAGAGGCGGCGACGAAGGGAATGCCGAGCACGGTCGCCAGCTCCACCGCCCGCGCCTGGGCCTGGGCGGCGCCGGTGTCGTCCTTGGCGGCGAGGCGGCGGGCCATCTCCGGCAGCAGCACGGTGCCCACCGCGATCCCTACCACTCCCACCGGGAGCTGGTTGATGCGATCGGCATAATAGAGCGCCGGCAGCGCCCCGGCGGGCAGGAAGGTGGCGATGATGGTGTCGGCGAAGAGGGCGATCTGCACCCCCGCCGAGCCGATGATGGCCGGCCCCAGCGCCTTCAGGAACTGGCGGGTGCCCGGATCGAGCCGCGGCATGGCGAACCTGAGCCCGATGCCGGCCCGCTCCGCATCCGCCCCCACCACGGCGAGCTGGGCGACGCCGGCGATCAGCACCCCCCACGCCGCCGCGTGCCCGGCAGTGGGAAACAGCGAGGCCGCCAGCAATGTGCCGACCATGGAGACGTTGAGCAGGATCGGCGCCGCCGCCGCCACCGCGAACCGCTCGGAGGCATTCAGCGCCCCGGTGACCAGCGTCGCCAGCGAGATCAGCGCCAGATAGGGAAAGGTGATGCGGGTGAGCGTCACCGCGAGGTCGAAGCGGAATGGATCGTCCACCAGGCCCGGCGCCAGCAGGCCGACGAACTGCGGCGTGAAGCCGAGCGCCAGCACCAGCAGCACCACGTGCACCGCGGTCATGCCGGCGAGGATCTCGTCGGCGAAGTGCCGGGCGGCGGGCGTGCCGTCCTCTTGCCGCAGCCGGGCATAGGTGGGCACGAAGGCGGCATTGAAGGCGCCTTCCGCGAAGATGGCGCGGAAATGGTTGGGGAGGCGGAAGGCGATGAGGAAGGCTTCCGCCACCGGGCCGGCGCCGAGCACCGCCGCCATCACCACGTCGCGCACGAATCCCGCCAGCCGCGAGAGCAGCGTGAACCCGCCGACGGAGAGGATGTTGCGGAACATGACCTGCGGCGGCGTCCTCGGGAGCGGGCGGGGGCGGGAGTAGGCGCCCCCGCCGGTTAAGAAAGCGACAAGCCGCTCACACCAAAGGACCGTGAGGGTGACTCATGGGCCTCGGGTCAAGCCTGCGCGGCGCCTGAGCGTGACCCACTTGGCGCCGGTCGAAGACCGGAACTGATGGTATCATCTGCCCTGTGTCCAGCCTGCGCGGCGTTTTGGCGTAATCCACCTGGCACCGGTCAAAGACCGGGGCCGATGGCATCAGGCGGTGCGGGCCAGGCCGACACGCACCGCATCGATGATGCGATCCTGGGTCGCCTCGTCGAGATAGGGGTGCATGGGCAGCGAGATCCCCTGCTCGGCCAGCCCCTCGCACACCGGCAGGATCGCCCCCGCCGCGGGGAAATGCCGGTAGGCGGGCTGGAGGTGCATCGGCACCCGGTAGTAGACCGCGGTGGGGATGCCCTGCCCCTTGAGGTGCTCGGCAAGGCCGTCGCGCACCCCCGGCCGCAGGCGCAGCGTGTACTGGGCCCAGGAGGAGAAGGCGCGCGGATCCACGAACGGCACCCCGGCCACATCCTTCAGCGCCGCGTTGTAGCGCTTGGCGATGCGGTCGCGGGCGGCGAGCTCGTCCTCGAAGATGGCCAGCTTCTCGATCAGCACCGCCGCCTGGACGGTGTCGAGGCGGGCGGTCATGCCGATGCGCACGTTCTGGTAGCGGTCGACCCCCTGCCCGTGCTCGCGGATGGAGCGCAGCACGGCGGCGAGCTCGGCATTGTCGGTGAAGATCGCGCCGCCGTCGCCATAGGCGCCGAGCGGCTTGGCCGGGAAGAAGGAGGTGGCGGCCGCATCGCCGATGGAGCCGGTGCGCCGGTTGTGCCAGGAGCCGCCGAAGCCCTGGGCGGTGTCGCAGAGCACCTTCAGATCATGGGCCGCGGCGATGGTGAGGATGGCGTCGTAGTCGGCCGGCTGGCCGAACAGGTCCACCGGGATCACCACCTTCGGCTCGAGCCCGTGCTCGCGGGCCACCTGGATCGCCGCCTCCAGGCTCTCCGGGTCCATGTTGAACGTGTCCTCGATCACGTCCACGAACACCGGGGTCGCGCCGAGATAGGGCACCACCTCGGCGGTGGCGCAGAAGGTGAAGGCCGGGCAGAATACCGCATCCCCCGCCTTCACGCCCCAGGCCATCAGGATCATCGCCAGCGCATCGGTGCCGCTGGAGCAGGAGACGACGTGCTCCACCCCGGCGAAGGTGGCGAGCTGCTGCTCCAGCACCGCCACTTCCGGCCCGTTGATGAAGCGGGCCGAATTCACCACCGACATCACCGCCTCGTCGATGCGGGCGCCGAGGCGGGCGCGCTGGGTCGCGAGGTCGATGAAGGGAACGGGGGCCGCGGGCGCGGGAGAGGTCATCTCTTATCCTAAAGTGAGGTCGAAAAGGGTCAGCCGATGGCGATGCGCTTGGCGGGGGCCGCGGCATCCGGCCCGGCGAGGCAGGAGATGGCGATGGCGAGGCTCGCCACGCCCTGCTCGCCGGTCACCTCGGGCGCCCGCTTGCCGCGCACCGCGGCGAGGAAGTCCTCGAGCTCGGCGCGCAGCGGCTCGGCATAGGCCACCGGCAGGTGGCGGGTGGAATAGGAGCCGTCCGGCCGGTAGTCGAAATGCTCGGTCACCTGCCGGGTGAGCAGGTCGCCGATCACGTACTTCTTGGCGGTGGCGACATGCACCGTGCGCGCCTTGAAGGGGGTGAGCCAGTTGGTGTTGATGTGCGCCAGCACCCCGGAGGCGGTGCGGAACTGCAGCAGCGCGATGTCCTCGCGCGCCGCCAGCGCCGCCGAGGTCTGCGGCTGCACCTCGGTGATCTCCGAATCGGTGAACCAGCGGATCAGGTCGATGTCGTGCACCGCGAGGTCGATCACCACGCCCACGTTCGACATCCGCGGCGGGAACGGCCCCACCCGGGTGATGGCGACGGAGAGCAGCGTCTCGTCCTTGATCGCCTCCTTCACCGCGCGGACCGCCGGATTGAAGCGCTCCACATGGCCGACCATCAGGGTGACGCCCTTGTCGCGGGCGGCGGTGACGATCTCCCGGCCTTCCTCGACCGTGGAGGCTACGGGCTTCTCCACCAGGATCGAGCAGCCGGCGCCGATCACGTCGAGGGCGATGGGATGGTGCAGGTGGGTGGGCGCGGCGACGATCACCGCGTCGAGGCCGAGATCCAGAAGCTCGCGATGGTCGCCCACCGCCGCGCAGCCGAGGAAGCCGGCCACCCTCTGGGCCTGGGCCTTGTCGGGATCGGCGACGGCCACCAGCTCGGCGCCGGGAAGCTGGGAAAGCACACGGGCATGGTTGGAACCCATGATGCCGATGCCCGTGACCCCGACGCGCAGAGCGCGCGCCTCGGCGGAAGCGGCCGGTTGCGCCATCTTCACCCTCACCTCTCATCCGCGTTTCGGGCCTGGAGACCGTGCCGTCGAGCACGCGCCGTGTGGCGGGGCAGGCCGCCGCCCTCTGTGCGCGCCCTCTTCGGCGCGCCCCGCGCGGGGGTCGGGGGCAACGTCGCCAGGGGTCGATTCCCCGGCTCGTAGCACGACATGGGCGGGCGACGCGAGGCGGGGCATCAATGCCACGCACCGCGCCCGTTCAAGAATTGCATCCCCGTGTTACCGAGGACGTCGGCATCGCCGGATCAGAACTTGAAGTTGATGCCCGCCCGCACCGTCTGCGTGCTCGCCCCGGCCTGGGTGCCGAGGGCGTCGTAGAACTTGGAGCCGAGATCGGTGTAAAGGTATTCGGTGCGGGCCGTCCAATGATCGGTGAGGGCATATTCGAGGCCGGCGCCGGCGGTCCAGCCGGTCAGGGTCTTGGACTGGTCGAGGCCCAGCACGTCGACCTTCTGGTTGCCGAAGGCGAAGCCGCCGGTGACGTAGGGCATCAGCCGCCCGGCGGCGTAGCCGAGCCGGCCGCGGACCGAGCCGAGCATGTCGACGCTGGTGGAGACCCCGCCCAGCCGGCCGGAAATATCGGCCGCCGAAAGGTCGGCCTCCAGGCCCGCCACCACGTTGTTGGCGAACTGGTAGTTGAAGCCGAGCTGGCCGCCGCCCACCGCGCCGGAACCGTCGATGGCGCCGACGCCGTCGCTGCCGGAGCTCCAGCCATAGCCGGCATTGCCGCCGATATAGAAGCCGGTCCAGGAGAAGACGGGAGCGGGAAGCACCGCCGGCGCCGCTGCCGCCGGACGGGCGATATCCGCCGCCCGCGCGTCAGCGCCCGGCAGGCCGATGGCCAATGCCGCGGCAAGCAGGATCGCCCCGCCGCCGAACCCAGGACGAAGGATGTTGTGCGCGTCCGAGCGGACGCCGCGCCATGCCGATGCCATCATGCCTGCCTCGCCGGTCCACCGGGAAAGCCCACACCCCAACAGGCCCCATCCTTACGAATGGAGCCGGCCATGAGATGACAACGCCCGGACCGCGCGATGGCGGCATGGTGGCGGCGCTCACGATTGCGTGTTCCGGCGGACGGCGCACCGTCCCGGCCCGCCCCATATGCGGGAAAAGCCTTGCGCCACCTCGATTTATGTCAGGCGGAAGATGCGAAAGGCGGGTGCAAAAAAGGCGAGGCTCCCGACCTGGTGGCCGGGAGCCTCGCCGCGGATCCGCGAAAGGGATCAGAACTTGTAGTTGGCACCCACGCGCAGGACCTGGATGTCGGTGCTCGCCGAGATCTGGTCGCCGTTCAGGTAGCTGGCGCCGGTGTCGGAGAAGCCGAGATACAGATACTCGCCCTTCACCGTGAAGTTGTTGGTGATGGCGTATTCGACGCCGGCGCCGGCGGTCCAGCCCCACTTGTTGTTGCCGAAGTTGAAGCCGAACGGGTCGGTGTAGTTCAGCTTGGCATAGGCCGCGCCGCCGGTGATGTACGGCAGGAAGCGGTCCATGGCGTAGCCGAGGCGGGCGCGGATGGTGCCGAAGCTGTCCACGTTCTGGGACACGACGCCACCGCCGACCGGGCCGCCGAGCAGAATGGTGTCAGCGCCGAGGTCGCTCCACTGATAGTCGCCTTCGATGCCGAGCACGACGTTGTTGGCGAGCTGGTAGTTGAAGCCGGCCTGGAGACCACCAAGGAAGCCGTTGGTGTTGCCGATGTTGTAGTCGAACGTTCCGAGGCCCAGCGTGGTGTAGCTCAGGGAGTTGTTCGCCCAGCCCCAGCCCACGTTGCCACCGATGTAGAAGCCGGTCCAGGAGAAGACCTGAACGGGCACCACCGCGGCCTTCACAGGATAGCGGTTAGCCAGATCGGCGGCCGAGGCCGTGCCAGCCAGCAGAGCGAGGGCCGAAACGCCGAGAAGGGCACGCTTGAACATGGAATATACCTTCTTGTTGAGTTCGGCCCGCCAATACGCCGGCGGTCCGAGGATGGGAACTCTATACAGCCCGCTGCGCCCACCGTCTGTAGCAAACCGGCCACATCGGAAAATTCAAACACGGCGCAGATAAGGCAAATTGCTAATAGATGTTGCCACTTGCGTCGTTTCGTCCCCAAATCCGGCAGCACTACGGCTTCTTGCCTACGTTGTGCCTTATTTGTTTTCGCAGGGTAATGAATTCTATTGGCACCATCTACGTCCGCCAGCCGTTGGAGTGACTAGCTTTTGCAGTACAACCAACCCCGCCATGCATTTTTGTGCGGGGATGTATGCTGGAATTACAGACCTCCGCAGGTGACCTCGATCGTCCCCGCCGCGTCCCGCAACCCCTTTCCACCTGCCTTGACCCGATCACCGGAGGGCTTTTCCCGTCCGGCGGTCGAGGGCACCTTGGCAAAGGAAACTTGCCCAATTCTGTCTGGATCCTGTCGCGTGCCGGCATGGTGAACCGCCGGTAAACGGACAGAAGTCCTGTCTCCGCATGGTCTTTGCGGGCCTGGGACCGGCATGGCGGCCCTTCCGCCGGGGCAGCGGTTGCCGGCGTGGTTGACAAAGACTGAACGCCCAACCGCCTCTGGCCGCGGCCGCCGCCGCTCCTTAAGTTGCGGCGATGACCGCACGACGCCCCGCCAGACCATCCCTCGATCCGCCGGAAGTGGCCCTGGAGCGCCTGCCGCAGCCCGATCTGCCGCAGGACGACGCCGCGCCGGCCGAGGCCGCGGACGCTGCGGACGCCGACGCCCCGGCTCTCGTGCTCGCCGACGAGGAACCCGCCGCGCCCCCGGCCGCGGAACCGCTGGAGGGCGGCCGCGCGGCGATTCTACGGGCGTCGCGCCATGCGCCCTCCGGGCCCGGCGTCTACCGGATGATCGCAACCGACGGCACCGTGCTCTACGTGGGCAAGGCCAAGAGCATCCGGAAGCGAATCGTCAGCTACACCCGCCCGGTGGGCCTCACCAATCGGATCGCCCGGATGGTCTCGGCCACGGCCAGCATGGAGTTTGTCTCCACCCGCACCGAGCCGGAGGCGCTGCTGCTTGAGGCCAACCTCATCAAGCAGCTCAAGCCGCGCTTCAACGTGCTGCTGCGCGACGACAAGTCGTTTCCCTACATCCTCATCACCGCCGACCATGCGGCGCCGCAGATCGCCAAGCACCGCGGCGCCCGCAACCGGCCGGGCGACTATTACGGCCCGTTCGCCAGCGTCTGGGCGGTGGACCGCACCATCAACGCGCTGGAGCGGGCGTTCCTGCTGCGCTCCTGCTCCGACAGCTATTTCGAGAATCGCACCCGGCCCTGCCTGCTGTTCCAGATCAAGCGCTGCGCCGGGCCGTGCACCGGCGAGATCGAGTCGACCGACTATGCGGAGCTGGTGCGAGAGGCCCGCGCCTTCCTCTCCGGCCGCTCCCGCGCCATCAAGGAGGAGCTGGCGGGCGAGATGGAGGCGGCCTCGCAGGCTCTGGAGTTCGAGCGCGCCGCAAAGCTGCGCGACCGCCTCGCCGCGCTCTCCGCCGTGCAGGGCTCGCAAGGCATCAATCCGCGCGGGGTGGAGGAGGCGGACGTCTTCTCCTGCCACCAGCAGGGCGGCGCCACCTGCATCGAGGTGTTCTTCTTCCGCACCGGCCAGAACTGGGGCAACCGCGCCTATTATCCGCGCGCCGACCGCTCCCTGCCCGAGGCCGAGGTGCTGGGCGCCTTCCTCTCCCAGTTCTACGAGGACAAGCCGGTGCCGCGGCTGATCCTGCTCTCCCACAAGGTCGAGGAGCAGGCGCTGCTGGCCGAGGCGCTGTCGGAGAAATCCGGCTTCAAGGTGGAAATCGCGGTGCCCCAGCGGGGCGAGAAGCGCGACCTCGTGGAGCACGCGCTGCAGAATGCCCGCGAGGCGCTCGGCCGGACCCTCGCCGAGAGCGCCACCCAGGCACGGCTGCTGGAGGGGGTGGCGACGGCCTTCGGCCTCGCCGCGCCGCCGCGGCGGATCGAGGTCTACGACAACTCCCACATCATGGGCACCAATGCGGTGGGCGGCATGGTGGTCGCCGGGCCGGACGGCTTCCTGAAGGCGCACTACCGCAAGTTCAACATCCGCTCCACCGACATCGTGCCCGGGGACGATTTCGGCATGATGCGCGAGGTGCTGCAGCGCCGCTTCTCCCGCCTGCTGAAGGAG
>CALMSN010000214.1 GCA_937872325.1 uncultured Xanthobacter sp.
CGGGCATTTTCTGGAGTTTGTCGGCCTTTACGCCAAACGCAATCTGATGGCGGGCTCGCTGTCTTTCGGGCAGCAGAAGCTGCTGGAGTTTGCGATGGCGCTGATGAACGAACCGAAAGTGCTGTTGCTGGATGAGCCGACGGCCGGCATCAACCCGACCCTGATCAACGGCCTGATCGAGCGCTATTTCACCTACCTGCGTCAGGATGCCGAACAGCTGCGGCAAGGGCTTACCGCCATGCGGGCGATGGTGAACCGGGCACGCGAGCAGCGGGCGCCCGACCGCTCATGGATCGAAGCGGTGATGACGCCCGAGCAGCGCGAGGTCTTTCTCCAGATGCAGGCGGCGATGTGTATGGTCGAGGGGTACTCGAATCACGTCATGAACGCGGTTGGCAAGGACCTGCTGCCGAAGTTCGACCGGATCTCGCAAACGTTTGAGCGACGTCAGCAAGAGCGTTCCGCCATCGACCGGCTCTTCATCCGCATCACCGGGCTCGATCTGAAATACGAGCAGTACCGGCTTGGCGAGCAATTCATCAATTCGATCGCCGAGCAGCGGGGTCACCACGTCGCGAAGCGCATCTGGGACAACGCCGCCAGCTTGCCGACGATGGAAGAAATCCGCCAACCTCAGCTCTGGCTGGAGCGCGTCGTCGATGCGATGCTGACCACGTTCAAGAAGCACTGCGTGCCGGGCGCCACCAAGTTGGACGTTGTCGAAGCGCTGCGCCGCGAGGAAGTGAACCGCGGCCTCGTGTTCGACTACTGCCTGATGACGGCCGGCACCAGCCTCAACCGGGCGCCCTCGGAGCAGAAACTCGCCAAGGGTGATATCCTCACCCTCGACTCAGGCGGTAACTACAAAGGCTACATCGGCGACCTGTGCCGCATGGGCGTCGTCGGCGGCAAGGTCGATGCCGAGCTCGCGGGCGGTGCGCCGGGCGAGGGGCGTGGCGATGATCCGCCCGCCTTTCTCCGCCGCAGCCGGCGCCGCCTGCGGCGCGGCCGGGGTGGCGGCGACCGCCTCCGGGGCCGTTTCTGCCGCCGGCGGCGGCTCGGCGGGCGGGCCGTCGCCGGTCCAGGTGGCGACGACGGCGCCCACCGGCGCCACGTCGCCCTGGGCGACGAGGATCTGCTCGATCCGGCCGCGCCCCTGGGCGGCGACCTCGGTGGCGATCTTCTCGGTCTCCACCACGAAGAGAACGTCGCCCGGCGCGACCTCGTCGCCCGGAGCCACCTGCCAGGAGGCGAGAAGGCCCTCGGTCATGGTCAGGCCGAGCTTCGGCATCACGATGGCGCTGGTCACGGTCAGTCTCCGGCCTCAGGCGCCGTGGAACACGGCGGAGCGCTTCTCGATGAAGGCCGAGCAGCCTTCGTGCGCATCGGCGGGGTCGAGGAGGGGCCCGATCATCGCCTGCTCGTGGCGCAGCGGCGCGCGCAGGGGCATCTCGTCGCCGTCGGCCATGGCCCGCTTGAGCAGCTTCAGCACCAGCGGCGACTTGGCGGCGATGGCGTCGGCCATGGTGAAGACGCTCGCCATCAGCTCGGCGGCGGGCACCACCTTGTTGACGAGGCCGATCCGCTCGGCGTCGTGGGCGGTGATGCGGTCGCCGAGGAACATCAGCTCGCGCGCCTTGCAGGGGGCGATCTGGCGCATCAGCCGCTGCGAGCCGCCGGCGCCGGGGAACAGGCCGAGATTGATCTCCGGCAGGCCGAAGCGGGCGCTGTCGGCGGCGACGCGGATGTCGGTGCACAGCAAAAGCTCGGTGCCGCCGCCCAGCGCCCAGCCGTTGACCGCGGCGATGGTCGGCTTGTCCAGCATCTCGATCCGGCGGAACACGGTGTGCAGCCGCTCGCCCAGCTCCAGATAGTGGGCGAGGCCCTGGCGGGAGTTGAGGTCGGCGATGTCGCCGCCGGCGACGAACGCGCGCTCGCCGGCGCCGGTGAACACCACCACATGCACCGCGGCATCGGCCTCGGCGGCGGTCACCGCGGCGTCGAGGGCGGCGAGGGTGTCCATGTCCAGGGCGTTCAGGATCGCCGGGCGGTCGATGGTGACGAGGCCGACATTATTGCGGCGCTCGAAGGTGACACGGTCGTTCATGCTGCGGCTCCGGCGCTGCGGGCCCGGCGCATCCCGAGGGAAGGCGAGGGTCCCGGTCTGGGTTTCAGGGCCGGATGCGGTCCCCGCACCCGGCAGAAGAGGTCTGTTCCGGCCCCCGCCGTCTCAGGCGAGGACCCGGCGGACGGCGTCGGCCACGGTCGCGGCCGAGGGCACGTAGGCGCCTTCCAGGGCCTTGGAGAACGGCACCGGCATGAAGGGCGCGCCGACCCGGGCGATGGGGCCGTCCAGCTCGTCGAAGCCGATGTCGGCCATCCGGGCGGCGATCTCCGCGCCGATGCCGAAGGCCTCCACCGCCTCGTGCACCACCACCAGGCGGTGGGTGCGCGCGAGCGAGGCGAGAACCGCCGCCTCGTCCCAGGGCTGCAGGCTGAGGAGGTCGATGACCTCGGCCGAGATGCCATCGGCCTCCAGCGCCCGGGCGGCGGCGAGGCAGGTGTGCACCGCCGCCCCATAGGCGACGAGGGTGACGTCCGCCCCCGCGCGGCGCACCAGGGCGCGGCCGATGGGCATGGCCTGCGGGGCGTCGGGCAGCTCGCCCTTCAGGGCGTAGAGGGCCTTGTTCTCCACCACCACCACCGGGTCGGGATCGGCGATGGCGGCGCGCAGGAGGCCGTAGGCGCTGGCGGGATCGGAGGGGCAGACCACCTTCAGCCCGGGAATGTGGGCGAACCACGCCTCCAGGCACTGGGAGTGCTGCGGGCCGGCGCCGAGGCCGCCGCCGTGGGGGGTGCGCATCACCAGCGGCACCGAGGACTGGCCGCCGAACATGAAGCGGGCCTTCGCCGCCTGGTTGACCAGGGCGTCCATCACCAGCGTGGTGAAGTCCATGAACATGATCTCGAACACCGGCCGCAAACCGGACAGGGCCGCGCCCACCGCCGCCCCGGCGATGGCGGCCTCCGAGATCGGGGTGTCGAACACCCGGTCCTCGCCGAACCGATCCCGCAGGCCCCGACTGGCGCCGAACGAGCCGCCGGCCTCGCCGACGTCCTCGCCGAACAGCACCACCGTGGGGTCCTGCTCCAGGGCGTCGGCGAGCGCCCGGTTGACGGCGTGGAGATAGCGGACCTCGGGCATCACACCGCCTCCATCGGGCTGTAGACGTCGGCCCGCGCGGCGGCGAAGTCGGGATCGGTGCCGGCACGGGCGGCGGCCACCGCCGCCTCGATGCGCGCCTCCACCTCGGCGCGGACCTCGTCGAGCTCCGCGGCGGCGATGCCGGCCTTAGCCAGCTGCGCCTCGGCGATGCGCAGCGGGTCGCGGGCGCCGAGGCCGTCGAGGTCGGCGGCGTCGCGATACTTCTGGGCGTCGCCCTCGAAATGGCCGCGCACCCGGGTGGTCATGCATTCCAGCACCGCCGGCCCGCCGCCGCGCACCCCGGCGACCACCTCAGCGGCGGCATCGGCGACCGCGGCGACGTCGTTGCCGTCCACCAGGGTATGGGGCAGGCCGTAGGCGCCGGCGAGGTCGGCGAGGGTGAAGGCGATCTGCTTGCTGGAGGGCAGGAACTCGCTCCAGCCGTTGTTCTCGCAGACGAACAGCAGCGGCAGGCGCCACAGGGCGGCGAGGTTCATGCACTCGTGCACCAGCCCCTCGGCCAGCGCGCCGTCGCCGAAGAAGGCGACCGCCCCCTCGCGCCGGCCGAGCCGCCGGTGGGCCAGCGCCGAGCCCAGCGCAATGGACAGGCCGGCGCCGACGATGCCGTTCGCCCCCAGCATGCCGACGCTCATGTCGGCGACGTGCATGGAGCCGCCGCGGCCGCGGCACAGGCCCTCGTCGCGGGCCAGCAGCTCGGCGAAGAAGCCGTCCAGCGGCAGGCCCTTGGCGATGGCATGGCCGTGCCCGCGATGGGTGGAGGCGATGGTATCGCGCGGGCCGAGGGCGCTCATCACCCCGGCGGACACCGCCTCCTGGCCGATGCTGAGATGGATGAAGCCGGGCACCTCGCCGTCGGCGAACATGGTGATGAGCCGCTCCTCAGCCCGGCGGATGAGCACGATCAGCCGGTAGAGCGCGATGAGCCGGGCCGGGCTGTTGGCGGCCGGGTCGGGCGGCAGGGTGGCCGGAAGCGGGGCCGGCTGGGGCTGAAGCGGGCGGGCCGTCATGGGCATCCTCGGCTGGGGCTGCGCGTCAATAGCAATAAATGAATCATGAGTCATTAGTCATTTTTAATTTGACGCCGCCACCGCCAGAGGCAGGGCGAAGGCTTCGACGGCATCCGTGATCCGGCCCTGCGGCAGGCCCTCCACGAAGGCCTCCAGGCGGTCGAAGGCGGCCGGGGCGACGCCCTCCTCGGCGCCGATCCGCCGCAGGAGAGCGGCGAGGGGGGCGCGGTCGTAGGCGTAGTCGGTGGTGGTCATGGACTGGGTCCGCACCACCGGCCCCGCCGGGGTGTCGGCCTCGATCACCGCGCAGAGCACCGGCACCGCGGCATCGGGAACCAGGGTGATGCGGGCGATGAGGGCGGCCACCTCCGGGTCGTCATAGGTGGTCATGCGCCGCGTTGTGGGGGCGCCATGGACCAGGGTGGTGGCGATGCAGAACGGGATGCTCATCAAGGTCCCGGAGATGGAGTTGAAGGGCCCCACCGCATCCATGCCGGCATAGCCGGTCTCGTAGGGGTTCATCCGCACCCGCACCGCGGTCGGCGCGGTGCCGGCCAGCGTCTCGCGCAGGGCCAGGGCGCCGGTCACCGGGGTCTGGTTGAAGGCGCACACCGGATAGGGCTTGAAGGTGACCCGCAGGGTCGCCCAGTCGGTACCCAGCGTGGCGGCGAGATCGGCCGGCGCGTCGGTGCGGGCGAAGGCGCGGGCGAGGCCCGCCTTGCCCTCGATGGCGTGGGGCGCCGGAACCGCGCCGGCGCGGGCGAGCTCGGCTGCCACCAGGCCGTTATGGGCGGCGACGCCGGGCTGGTAGCGCCATTCGTCGGTGCCGTCGGCGAAGGATTGCAGCACCCCGCCGGTGAAGGAGACGGCGATGGCGATGGCCGCCGCGGTGGTGGGCGCGTCGAGGCCGAGCATCCGGCTGGCGCCGGCGGCGGCGGCCACTGCGCCGTAGGTGGCGGTGGAGCGGAAGCCGGCCGGGGTGGTCTGCCCGGCGAAGGCCGCCTCCAGCAGCCCGCCCGCCTCGTAGCCGGCCACCAGAGCCGGGATCAGCCGGTCCAGCGGGCAGCCGCGGGTCTCCGCCAGGGCGGTCAGCAGGGGGACGAGGATGGTGCCGAAATGCGCCGCGCCGCAGGTGTCCTCCTGCGCCCGGCCGTGGAACAGGGCGCTGTTGGCCACCAGCGCCCCGGCCATGGCGGTGCGCCGGCCGTCGCCGAGCAGGGTGACCCCCTGAGGCAGGTCGCCGCCCACTTCGAGCGCCATCCGGCGGGCGACCGGGGCGAAGGCGGTGGCGTGGCCGTTGAGCGCCATGCCGTAGGCGTTGAGCAGGCAGGTGCGCGCCTTCTCCACCACCGGGGCGGGCAGGTTTTCCAGCGAGAGGCCGGCGGCGAAGCTGCCGATCCGGGCGGACAGGGTGGGTGCCATGGTCATCGGGGGCGGCCTCCGCTCACAATGCGAGGTAGCGTTTGCGCACGGCTTCATCGGCCTTGAGGGCGGCGATCGTGTCGGCGTAGACGATCTGGCCCTTGTCGATGACGACCGCGTGCTGGGCGAGGCCGAGGCAGAAATGCATGTTCTGCTCGGCGATGAGGATGGTGGCGCCGGTGGCGCGCAACTCGCGCAGGAAGGCGCCGATCTGCTGCACGATGATGGGGGCGAGGCCCTCGCTCGGCTCGTCGAGCAGCAGCACCGCGGGATTGCCCATCAGGGTGCGGGCGATGGCCAGCATCTGCTGCTCGCCGCCCGACAGCCGCCCGGCCATGCGATGGCGCAGCGGCGCCAGCAGCGGGAACACCTCGTAGACCTTCTGGATGGTCCAGGCGTCCTCGCCCTGCGGCCCCTTCTTGTGGCCGATGGCGAGGTTGTCCTCCACCGTATGCTCGGGGAAGACCTGCCGGTCCTCGGGCACGTAGCCGAGGCCCCAGCGGGCGATGCGGTGGGGCCTGGCGCCGGCCACGTCGCGCCCGCGCAGGGCGATCCGGCCGCGCCGGGGCGGGGCGAGGCCGGCCAGCGCCTTCATGGTGGTGGACTTGCCGGCCCCGTTGCGGCCGAGCAGCGCCACCGTCTGGCCGCGCTCCACCTTGAGCCGGACGCCGAACAGGATCTGGCTGGTGCCGTAGAAGACGTCGAGGTCCTCGACCTCGATCACGGTGTCGCTCATACCGCGGCCCCCCCGTGCTCGGTGCCGAGATAGGCATCGATGACGGCGCTGTTGCCGCGGATCTCGGCCGGGCTTCCGGTGGCCAGCACCCGGCCGTAGCACAGCACCACGATGCGCGGCGCGATCTTGAAGACGATGTCCATGTCGTGCTCGATGAAGACCAGCGTCAGCTTTTCCCGCGCCCACAGCTCGTGGACCTTCTCGATCATCCGCCAGCGCTCCTCCGGCCCCATGCCGGCGGTCGGCTCGTCGAGCAGCAGCACCTTGGGCTCGAGGACCAGAGCGAGGGCGATGTCCAGCAGCTTCTGGTCGCCGTGGGAGAGGGTGGAGGCGATGCGCCGCCGCTTGTCGGCAAGGCCCAGCATGTCCAGGACGTGGCGGGCGCGGGCGAAGGTCTCCTTCAGCGGGAAGCGGCGGGCGAGGCTGCCGGCGCGGCCCATGTCGGCGCCCACCGCGGCGTCCAGGGTCTCCTCCACGGTGAGGGTGGGGAAGATGCTCGCCACCTGGAAGGCGCGGCCGATGCCGGCACGCACGATCTGGCCGGGCTTCATCCCCACGAGGTCGACCCCGTCGAGCAGGATGCGGCCCTTGTCCGGGCGCAGCGCGCCGGAGATCTGGTTGAAGAAGGTGCTCTTGCCGGCGCCGTTGGGGCCGATCACTGCGGTGAGCGAGCCGGTGGGGCAGGTCAGGCTGACGTCGTCGGTCGCCTTCACGCCGCCGAACGACTTGGAGATGTGGTCGATCTCAAGCATCGCGCGGCGCCTCCCCAAGCCCGGTGCGGCGCCCGCGCACCCAGTCGACGGCGAAATCGAGCAGCCCCTTGCGCAGGCCGATGGCGAAGAACAGGATCACCACCCCCAGCACCAGGCCGTAATGGTCGGTGAGGCGGGTCACCCAGTCGTTCAGCAGCAGCAGGATCACCGTCCCGGCCATCGGGCCGAGGAAGGTCGAGATGCCGCCCAGCATGATGATGAAGATGCCCTCGCCGGAGATGGTCCAGTAGGCGAACTCCGGATACGCGCCGGAGACGAACAGGCTCATGATCACCCCGCCCATGCTGGCGAAGACGGCGGCGAGCACGAAGGCGACGAGCCGCATCCGCCACACCGGGACGCCCAGGAAGCGGGCCCGGTAGGCGTTGTCGCGGATCATCCGGAGGGTGTAGCCGAAGGGCGATTCCACCACCTGCCGCATCAGCAGCAGCCCCACCACCAGCAGCACGCAGCTCGCGAGATAGAGCTGGGTGTGGTTCGACAGGTCGATGCCGAGGAAGGGCGGGCGCGGGATGCCGCCGCGCAGGCCCTGGTCGCCGCCGGTGAAGCCGACCCAGGAGATGATCAGGCTGTGGATCAGCATCTGGAAGGCGAGGGTGACGAAGGCGAAGTAGATCTCCTTCAGCCGCACGCAGATGGCGCCGATGATCGCGGCGATGGCGGCGTTGATGACGAGAGTCGCCAGGAAGGCCACCGGCAGCGGCAGCCCGGTGCGCTGCATCAGGAGCCCGAAGGCATAGGCGCCGAGCCCGAAGAACATGCCGTGGCCGAACGAGATCATGCCGCCATAGCCCACCAGCAGGTTGAGCGAGGTGGCGAACAGCCCGAAGGCGGCGCAGCGGATCACGAAGTCCAGCAGCGCGGTGCTGCCCACGGTGAACGGCAGGATGGCGAGAACCGCCAGGGCGACGACGGCGACGGCGCAGTCGCGGGCGAAGGAGGGGCCGCCCATCACGCCACCTCCCGTCCGAACAGGCCGGTGGGCTTCACGATCAGCACCAGCGCCATGAAGACGTACATCAGCCCGTCGGTGAACAGCGGGAAGCCGATGGAGCCGAAGGAGCGGATGAAGCCGATCATCAGCGCCCCGAGCAGGGCCCCGAGGATCGAGCCCATGCCGCCGATCACGGTGACGATGAAGGACTCGATGAGGATGGAGAAGCCCATCCCCGGGGTGAGCGAGCGCACCGGCGCGGCAAGCCCTCCGGCAAGGCCGGCCAGCGCGCCGCCCAGGGCGAAGACCCCGCCATAGATGAGCCCGGTGTCGATGCCCAGCGCCGACACCATGCCGGGATTGTGGGCGGCGGCCCGGATCACCTTGCCGAGCCGGGTCCGCGCCAGCCCGAGCCCCAGCAGTGCGGCCACCGCGAGGGCGACGGCGATGAGGAACAGGTAGAAGGGCGGCACCACGCCGCCGGCGATGAAGAGCGGCGGCACCTGGAAGGTGTCGGGCATCCCCATGGACTTGAATTCGGGCCCCCAGATCAGCCGCACCACGTCGTCGAAGATCAGGACGAAGGCGTAGCAGACAAGGAGCTGCATCAGCACAGATGCGCCGTAGACCCGGCTGATGAAGACCCGCTCGAACACCAGCCCGACCAGCGCGGTGGCCGCCGCGGCGCAGATCAGCGCCACCACGAAGCTGCCGGAGATCTGGTAGGCGGTGAAGGCGGCGTAGGCGCCCAGCATGTAGAAGGCGCCGTGGGTGAAGTTCACCACCTTCAGCACGCCGAAGATCAGGGTGAGACCCACCGCGACCAGGAACAGCAGCATGCCGATGATGAAGCCGCTCGTCCCCTGGGTGACGAGGCAGGCTGTGCTGGTGAGGCAGCCGGCGAGGGCATCGAGATCCAAGGTCTCAGCTCCATTGGTCGAACGAAAGCGGCGTGGGAGCCGGGAGGACCCCGACGGGCCGTGAGCGAGGCTCGCGGGCCGGGGCGCGGCGCATGGGCGGCGTTCCGCGGCACGGGTCGCGCCGGCGGATGGATGCTGCGGACGCCCGCCGCAGCTGGGCGCGGGCGTCCGGCCGTGCCGCCCGGGGGGAGGGGGGCGGCGCGATGGCGAAGGCGCGGATCGAGGTGATGCGGCCGGGTCGGGCCGCCGCCGGTCAGCCGGCGACGTAGCCCTTCGACTTCTTCCACTCGGCTTCGAGCTCGAAGATCTGCGGCCAGCTGCCGGCCCGCATGTCGACCACGAACGGCATCGCCGGGATGGTGGTGCCCCAGCCGATGGCATAGTCCACCAGGGTCTGGTCCTCGGCCCGCACGGTGATCGTGCCGGTCTCGGAGAACGGGCTCTCGATGGTGAGGCCGCGCAGCGCCTCGGCCAGCTTCGCGCCGTCGGTGGCGTTGGCCTTCTTGGCGGCGGCGGCGAGCAGGTTGACGGTGGCCGCGTTCTGCCACGCCCAGTTGGTGGGATATTCCTTGTACCGCGCCATGTAGGCCTCGGCCCAGGCGGCGTTCTGCGGCGTCGCGGGGAAGGTCTTGAGGTAGCGGTTGCCGGACTGGATGCCCTTGGGCAGGTTCTTCACCGCGGTCAGCGCCGTATAGTCGGCGAGGTTGACGGCGAACAGGTCCATCTGGCTGAACAGCGCATAGATGTTCGCCTGATCGATGAAGGCGGAGATGTCGCCGCCCCACAGCGCCGAATACAGCGCCTGCGGCCGGGCCTGCAGCAGCTTGGTCAGGCTTTCCGTGTAATCGGGCTGGAACAGCTTCGGCCAGCTCTCGGCGACGACCTCGACGTCAGGCGCGAAGTGCTTGAGGTAGAGGATGAACTCCGCCGTGGTGTCGCGGCCGTAGGCATAATCGGGCGAGCAGGTGGCCCAGCGCTTGAGCTTCTTGGCCTTCGACACCGCCGCGGCGTGGCTGCCGCCGACGATGGAATCGTGGATGCCCTGGCGGCACAGGCGGAAGGCGTTGGGGATCCGCAGCTTCGGATCGGCGGTCAGCGCGGAGGTCTCGGAATTGGAGTGGAGGCACAGGAAGCCGAGGTCTCGGGCCACCTCGTGCACGGCGAACCCGCCGGACGAGGCCTCGCCGTCGATCAGCAACTCGCAGCCGTCGGAATTGATCAGCTCGCGGGCGACGCGGGCGGCCTCCTGCGGCTGGCCCTTGGAATCGCGGACCACCATTTCGATCTGGCGTCCGGCGAGGCCGCCGGCGGCGTTGACCTTCTCGACTTCCAGCATCACCGCGTTGCGCGACGAGGTGCCGAGTTGCGCGACGCGCCCGGACAGAATGGTCGGCATACCGATCTTGATGGTCTTGGCTTGATGCCTTTGCCTGCCGAGCAGCATGGCGGCTCGCCCGCCCCGGTCAATGGTTCTGACCGCGGGACAGCCTTGCGGGAGCATGCGACATTTTTTACGTATGCGTAAATTATTTCTTGACTTGGTTTT
>CALMSN010000215.1 GCA_937872325.1 uncultured Xanthobacter sp.
GGCGGGGGGAGGGATCGAGTCCGGGGCCGCCGGGGGGCGGGGGGTCGGGGGAGGGAGTAGCCGGCGTCGGTATAGCGAGGGGGGACGCGCTTGGCGGAGGAGCTTCAGGCGGCGATGCCTCAACGGGTGGGAGATGGCGGCCCGAGCCGTCGAGTCCCGGTCCTGCGCCGACGCCGGGGCTAACCGGCAGGCCCGGGCCTGCCATTCCGAAGCCACCGGCGCGCGGAGCCACCGGCGTCGGCATGTCGGGAGGTGGGAGGCCTATATCAGGGCCGCCGATGCCGGGCGGAGGCGCGCTGGCACCCGGATCCGCCGGCGACAGCGCTAGCACCGCCAGCCAGAGAGCCGGCAGCACGGCGATGATCAGGGCAAACGTCCTCTCGGGACTGAAGCGTCCCGCACGATCATGAAAAAGCGGCATGCAGGGCCGTCGAAGCGCGATTGAGGCGGGTCCGCGGACGGCCGTGCCTCATCGCCAAGGACGAGGCACGCCGGCGGCCGCCCCGCCACCGTTCGAGGCCACCGGTGTCGATCCTAGATTTTACCGATGGATGGGGCCACGGGACCCCTCGCACGACTGCGTGAGACAGGCCGGCTCCGGAGCGGTCAGGCCCGCAGCCCCCGTACGCCGGTCGGCCCCGCACGGAGTGCCAGCCCGCAGGCCAACGCCCCGAGGCGGCAACCCATGCAGCTTAATCCTCCACAGCGGAGGCCTGGCAAAGACGCGGCTTCTCGCAAAAAAGCGACGCGGTGATGGTGCAGTTCCGCGACGAAGGGATCGTGCACCTGCGCCGCGGCGCACCCCTCCACGCCGCCCGCCCGGCATCCGGACAGATGCCCGAACCGGGCGCGGGCGGACCCGCCGGCGGAACCACTGCCGCCGGCAAGGCCGATCAGGCGATCCGGCTCAGGCGCCGACGTCGCGGTCGATCTGCGCCTTCAGGCTCGGCTCGATGCCCAGCGCCGAGGCGAGATTGGCCAGGTACTGCTGCTCCACGGCCGTATCCGCCCGGATCGCGATCGCAGACGCGGTGTAGATCTGCAGCGCCGCTTCCGGCGAGGTGGCGGCGTTGATCACCGTCTGCGGATCAACCGGGGTGGTCAGCACCTCGATGAGCGCGTTCTGATCCATGCCGGAGGCGCCCATCTTCTCGAGCCCGCCGGTGATGCGGGTGAGCTCTTCCTGATCGAGCCGGCCGTCCGCCTGCGCGGCGGCGGTCATGGCCGCGAGCAGGGTCTGCGAGAACTGGGCCGGGCCGCCGGGGGCCGCCGCCGGGCCGAAGCTGGCAGCCTGCGCATCCGGCACCAGGCCGGCCCGCGCGCCCTGCGACTGCTGCCACTTGCGGAACGCGTTGAAGGCGACCATGCCGATGACAGCGATCCCGCCATACTTCAGGAAATCGTTGCCGCTGTTGGGCTGGGTGCCGCCCGAGGGGGCGGGGGCATGCTGCGGCGCGGGCGCGGGCCCGGGGGCGCCGCCGCGGGGGGACCCGCCGAGGGCATCGCCCACGATGCCGCCCAGCCCGCCGCCGCCACGGCCCGCCTGGCCGCCGGCAGCGCCGCCGCCGAGCACCTGGCCGAGGATGTCGCCGAGGCCGCCGCCATGGCTGCCGCCCTTGTCGGCCGCCTGGCCGCCGGGCGCGCCGCCGCCAAGGATCTGGCCGAGAATGTCCTCGAGGCCGCCGCCCTTGCCGCCCTGCCCGCCCGCGGCACCGCCGCCGCCGAGGATCTGGCCGAGAATGTCATTGAGGCCGCCGCCCTGGCCGGCCGGGGCCGCGCCGGAGCGCGGGGCCGCACCGCCGCCGCCGCCCAGAACCTGGCCGAGGATGTCGCCGAGGCCGCCCGCCCCGCCCTGCGCGCCCGGACGCCCGCCGCCGAGCACCTGGCCGAGAATGTCGCCGAGGGCGCCTCCGGCATTGGCCTGGCCGCCGCGCACGCTGCCCCCGCCGCTCATGGCCGCGCCGATCAATTGACCCAACAGGCTACCCGCATCCGCCATTCGACCCTCCCATGGAATGCCGCCCAGGTGATGGACGGATCCGTCAAAGTCCCGACAAGAGGAGGCACGATCCGTTGGCGCGCATGACCGGCCCCGGCTCGCCCGCCTCTTCCCGCCTGCTCGCGATCACCTGCTCCTGCACGCGCCGGAAAAGCCCGGTTCCACGCCGGACTTTTGTGCGATTGCGCGCTCTTCAGGCGAACCGGCAGACGGTGTAGCAGAAAATAAGCGGCGCGATTGTGAATTCTCGCCACTCGCCCGAAGGCATGCCGGCACCGCGGCGTCACACCGCGACGGGGGCCTTGATGGCCGGATGGGGGTCGTAGTTCTCCACCGCGATGTCTTCGTACCGGAAGGCGAAGATGTCGCGCACTGCCGGATTCAGCTTCAGCGTCGGCAGCGGCCGGGGCGCGCGGGAGAGCTGCTCGCGGGCCTGCTCCAGGTGGTTGAGGTAGAGGTGGGCATCGCCCAGCGTATGGACGAAGTCGCCGACCCCGAGCCCCGTCACCTGCGCCACCATGTGGGTGAGCAGCGCATAGGAGGCGATGTTGAACGGCACCCCGAGAAACACATCCGCCGAGCGCTGGTAGAGCTGGCAGGAGAGCTTGCCGTCGGCGACGTAGAACTGGAATAGGGCGTGGCAGGGCGGCAGCGCCATCTTCGCCACGTCCGCCGGGTTCCAGGCGGTGACCATGAGCCGGCGCGAATCGGGATTGCGCCGGATGTCCGTCACCACCTGCGCGATTTGGTCGATCACCCCGCCCTCGGGAGTGGGCCAGGAGCGCCACTGGTGGCCGTAGACCGGGCCGAGGTCGCCCTTCGCGTCGGCCCACTCGTTCCAGATGGTGACGCCGTTCCCCTGCAGGTAGCGCACGTTGGTGTCGCCGGCGAGGAACCACAGCAGCTCGTGCACCACAGACTTCAGGTGCACCTTCTTCGTGGTCACCAGCGGGAAGCCGGCCGTGAGGTCGAACCGCATCTGATGGCCGAACACGGAGAGCGTGCCGGTGCCGGTGCGATCGTCCTTGCGCACGCCCTGGTCCAAGATGCGGTGCAGCAGGTCGTGGTACTGATCCATCCGCGCGCTCCAGGAGGTGAGGGCCATGCGTGCCGGCGGCACGCCGTGCGCCTGTTCCCGTGAACCAAAGGTTAACGGGAGGTTAATGCCCATCCAATCCCACCCGCCAGGCCGTTCACAAGATAGATGCGGCCAACACCCGGCTCTCTGCAGGGTGTTGGCCCGATATGGCGCCTCCTCCCGAGCGTCGCCAGGGGGAGCACCCCGGCCGGCGAGCCGAGCGCCGGGCCGCCCTACTCCACCGTCACCGATTTCGCGAGGTTGCGCGGCTGGTCCACGTCGGTGCCCATCAGCACCGCGGTGTGGTAGGCGATGAGCTGCACCGGGATGGCATAGACCAGCGGGCCCACCAGCGCCGGCATGTCTGGCAGGATCAGGCTCTGCAGGCCGGCCGCATGGGCCGCCCGGGCCCCCTGCCCGTCGGTGACGAGGATGATCCGCCCGCCACGCGCCGCCACCTCCTCCATGTTGGAGACGGTCTTGTCGAAGACCTTGTCGTGGGGGGCGATCACCACCACCGGCATCTTCTCGTCGATGAGGGCGATGGGGCCGTGCTTCAGCTCGCCGGCGGCGTAGCCCTCGGCGTGGAGGTAGGAGATCTCCTTCAGCTTCAGCGCCCCCTCCAGCGCCAGCGGATAGGAGGTGCCGCGGCCGAGATAGAGCACGTCGCGGACCTTGGAGAGCGCGCGCGAGAGCACCTCGATCTCCGGCGAGAGCTTGAGCGCCTCGGTCATCAGCCGCGGCACCTCCATGAAGGCGCGCACCAGGCGGGTCTCCTCCTGCGCGTCCACCCGGCCCTTCGCCTTGCCGAGCGCGACCGCGAGGCAGGCCAGGGTCGCCAGCTGGCAGGTGAAGGCCTTGGTGGAGGCCACCCCGATCTCCGGCCCGGCGAGGGTCGGCAGCACCACGTCGGCCTCGCGGGCGATGGTGGAGGTGGGCACGTTGACCACCGCCACCACCTTCTGCCCGCACGCCTTGGCGTAGCGCAGCGAGGCCAGGGTATCCGCCGTCTCGCCCGACTGGGAGATGACGATGGTCACCCCGCCCGGCGCCAGCGGGGTGTCGCGATAGCGGAACTCGGAGGCGATGTCGGTGGAGACCGGGATGCCGGCCAGCTGCTCGATCCAGTATTCCGCCACCGCACCGGCGAACAGCGCCGTGCCGCAGGCGGTGATGGAGATATGGGTCACCGCGGCCGGGTCGAAGGGCAGCTCCGGAAGGGTCACCACCTCATTCTCGAGGTCGAGGTAGCGGCCGAAGGCGTAGGAGACGACTTCCGGCTGCTCGTAGATCTCCTTGGCCATGAAGTGCCGGTGGTTGCCCTTGTCCACCAGCATGGCGCCGGCCGGCACCCGCTGCACCGGGCGCTCCACCACCGCGCCGTCGGCATTGCGGACGACCGCGCCGGCGCGGGTCAGCACCGCCCAGTCGCCCTCCTCCAGATAGGCGATGCGATCGGTGAACGGGCCGAGCGCAATGGCATCCGAGCCGAGGAACATCTCCCCCTCGCCGTAGCCCACCGCCAGCGGCGAGCCGCGGCGAGCGGCGACCAGCAGATCGGGCCGCTTGTCGAACAGGAAGGCCAGGGCGAAGGCGCCCTTGAGGCGCGGCAGCACCGCCGCCACCGCCGCATCCGGGGTGGCGCCGCGCAGCAGCTCGCGGTCCACCAGGTGGGCGACCACCTCGGTGTCGGTATCAGAGCGGAAGGTGACGCCCTCCTGGCGCAGTTCCTCCTTTAGCTCCCGGAAATTCTCGATGATGCCGTTGTGCACCACCGCCACCCGATCGGTGGCATGGGGGTGGGCGTTGCGCTCGGAGGGCTTGCCGTGGGTGGCCCAGCGGGTATGGCCGATGCCGGTGTGGCCGTGCATCGGATGGCGGTCGAGCTTGGATTCGAGGTGGCGCAGCTTGCCCTCGGCGCGGCAGGTGGCGAGGCGGTCATTCTCCAGCGTAGCGACGCCGGCCGAATCATAACCCCGGTATTCGAGGCGACGCAGCGCATCGACAAGCTGTTCCGCCACCGGCTTCAGGCCGAGAATCCCCACAATGCCGCACATGCGCCAGACGCTCCGGGTCGTTGGAACCTGTACCGTTCCTAACCTGCCGCATGCGATGGCGCACGTCACATCGCCTTTCGCTTCGTCTCAGCGATTGGGCGCCGGCAGCGCGGCAAGCCGGCCGGCGGGCTCACGCGCCGCGCTGGCGCCAGAGGGCGGCCGCCTTGGCGATGAACGCCCGGGCCTAGTCGGTGCTCATCCGGCCCGCGTCGAACAGCCCGGTGCCATAAGGCTCCTCATAGGACCATTGGGGCGTCCCGAGGGGGACGTCACCCCCGATCTCCATGGACCATTGGCTGCCGCGTGCCCGGAAGTAGAAAGGCTGGTCGTCGATGAATCCTTCCGCCTGAATAGGGCAGCTACCGCCCAGCGTCTGGATATCGATGGTCATGACCAAGCCCTCCACCTCGGCGATCGGGTTTTCCCTTCGGGAGATACAGCACCGGATCGGATCCGGCGCGTCCCCGCCAAAAGAAAGGGCCGGGTATGACCCGGCCCTTTGCCCTCAATTCTTGAGCCTATGCCCTCAGCCGAGCGCCTTCAGCGCCGCCTTGCCGGCATAGCGGGCCTGGGAGCCCAGCTCCTGCTCGATGCGCAGCAGCTGGTTGTACTTGGCGGTGCGGTCCGAGCGGGCGAGCGAGCCGGTCTTGATCTGCCCGCAATTGGTGGCCACCGCGAGGTCGGCGATGGTGGAATCCTCGGTCTCGCCGGAGCGGTGGGACATCACCGCGCGATAGCCGGCCTTGTGGGCCATCTCCACCGCGTCGAGGGTCTCGGTGAGGGAGCCGATCTGGTTGACCTTCACCAGGATGGCGTTGCCCACCCCGTCGCGGATGCCGCGCGACAGGCGATCGACGTTGGTGACGAACAGGTCGTCGCCCACCAGCTGGCACTTGGAGCCGATGGTGTCGGTGACGAGCTTCCAGCCGGCCCAGTCGTCCTCGGCCATGCCGTCCTCGATGGTGACGATGGGATAGTGCGCCACCAGGTCGGCCAGGTACTTCACCTGGGCCTCGATGTCGCGCACCTTGCCCTCGCCCTCATAGTGGTAGGCGCCGTTCCGGAAGAACTCGGTGGCGGCGCAGTCGAGGCCGAGATAGACGTCCTCGCCCGGCTTGAACCCGGCCTTCTCGATGGCGCCCATCACGAAGTCCAGCGCCGCCTCGGCGGAGGCAAGGTTGGGGGCGAAGCCGCCCTCGTCGCCCACATTGGTGTTGTGGCCGGCGTCCTTCAGGCCCTTCTTCAGGCCGTGGAAGATCTCCGCGCCCCAGCGCAGGCCCTCGGCGAAGCTGGAGGCGCCGGCGGGCAGGATCATGAATTCCTGGAAGTCGATGGGATTGTCCGCATGGGCGCCGCCGTTGATGATGTTCATCATCGGCACCGGCAGGACGCGGGCGTTGACCCCGCCCACGTAGCGGTAGAGCGGCAGGTCGGCGGCCAGCGCCGCGGCCTTCGCCACCGCCAGCGACACCCCGAGGATGGCGTTGGCGCCCAAGCGCGCCTTGTTGGCAGTGCCGTCGAGCCTGATCAGGGTCTCGTCGATCAGAGCCTGGTCCTCGGCCTCGAAGCCGGAGAGGGCGTCGAAGATCTCGCCGTTGACCGCGTCCACCGCCTTGAGGACGCCCTTGCCGAGATAGCGGGACTTGTCGCCGTCGCGCAGCTCCACGGCCTCGTGGGCGCCGGTGGAGGCGCCGGACGGCACCGCGGCGCGGCCGAACGCGCCGTCTTCCAGCACCACGTCCACTTCCACCGTGGGATTGCCCCGGCTGTCGAGAATTTCGCGGCCGACGATATCGACGATGGCGGTCATGAACGGTCCTTCCTGCTGATTTAGCGTGCCCCAAGGCCGGATGGCGGCCGCCCGGCCGGTGCCGGACAGCGCGCGGGGGGCTTCTAGCGCGATCGGGCGCGCCTGCGAAGGGGTGGCATGCCGCGGGGGACGGTTGAACCGGCGGCAAAGGGCGGATATGCCGCGCCCCACCGGCGCGACGCCCGGCCCCGGGCGACCCCCGGCAGGCCAGAGGCCCCGCCGCAGCGCCGCCCATCCGCCTCGCATCGCGAGCGGACCGGCAGGCGTTCCTGGTGAATGAGGCAGAGGGAGACCCGCGACGATGCCCGATGAGACCAGCCCCGGCCGGCCGCTCCAGCTCGGCGGCGAGACCCGCATGCCGGCCTCCCCCGAGGTCGCGGTGCTCGACGCCGTGCCCAACCCCCACCCCGACACCGATTACGTCGCCCGCTTCACCTGCCCGGAATTCACCTCCCTCTGCCCGGTGACCGGCCAGCCCGATTTCGCCCACCTCGTCATCGACTACGTGCCCGATGCGCTGCTGGTGGAATCCAAGTCGCTGAAGCTCTACCTCGCCTCCTTCCGCAACCACGGCGCCTTCCACGAGGACTGCACGGTGGCCATCGGCAAGCGCCTGGTGGCGGCGCTGGCGCCGCGCTTCCTCAGGATCGCCGGCTACTGGTATCCGCGCGGCGGCATCCCCATCGACGTCTTCTGGCAGGCCGGCGCCCTGCCGGCCGGCGTGTGGCTGCCGGAGACCGGCGTCGCGCCCTATCGCGGCCGTGGCTGAGGCCGGCCGGCACGGGGCCCCGCACAGCCGCCTCGACGCCGAGGTGCCGCTCTGTCTTGATCCCCCGGTGACACTCGCGCTGACGAATCGCCCGTTCCTCGACGTCGCCCGCTCGGCCACCGGCCGGGTGTGGCGCGAGCGGCTGGACCTGCGCACCACCCAGGTCGCCCGCGCCATGGCCCAGCGCCACGGCATCGACGAGCTGCTGGCCCGCGTGCTCGCCGGGCGCGGCGTCGCGCTGGAGGAGGTGGAGGCCTTCCTCGATCCCTCCATCCGCACCCTGCTGCCCGATCCCGACACCCTCACCGACATGGCGCCGGCCGTGGCGCGGCTCGTCCGCGCGGTGGCCACCGGGGAGAGCGTTGCGGTGTTCGGCGACTATGACGTCGACGGCGCCTGCGCCACCGCCCTGCTCGTCGGCGTGCTGCGGGCGGCGGGGCTCGATCCGCGCTTCCATATCCCCGACCGGATCTTCGAGGGCTACGGGCCCAACGTGCCCGCCATCGCCCAGCTCGCCGCCGAGGGGGTGACGCTGCTGGTGACGGTGGATTGCGGCACCACCTCGCTGGAGGCGCTGGCGGGGGCCCGCCGGCTCGGCCTCGACGTGGTGGTGATCGATCACCACCAGGCCGGCGAGCGGCTGCCGGAGGCGGTGGCCATCGTCAATCCCAACCGCAACGATGATCCCTCCGGCCTCGGCCATGTCTGCGCCGCCGGGCTCGTCTTCATCACCGCCGTGGGGCTGGTGCGGGCGCTGCGGTCCAGCGGGCACTTCAACGCCGCGCGACCGGCGCCCGACCTGCTGGACGCCCTCGACCTCGTGGCGCTTGCCACCGTCGCCGACGTGGTGCCGCTGAAGGGGCTCAACCGGGCCTTTGTCACCAAAGGGCTCCTTGCCCTGCGCCGGCGGGGCCGCCCCGGCCTCACCGCCCTCATGGATGTGGCCCGGCTCGACGGGCCGCCGCGGCCCTTCCATCTCGGCTTCCTGCTCGGGCCGCGGATCAATGCCGGCGGGCGCATCGGCGATGCCAGCCTCGGCACCCGCCTGCTGCTGACCGACGACCCGGCCGAGGCCCGCGCCATCGCCGCCGAGCTCGACCGGCTCAACGGCGAACGCCAGCAGGTGGAGCGCGCCATCGTCGCCGCCGCCGAGGCGGAGGCCGACGCCGCTGGCGGGCGCGACGGCGAGGACGCGGCCCTCGTGGTGAGCGGCGCCGGCTGGCATCCCGGCGTGGTGGGGCTCGTCGCCTCGCGCCTGAAGGAGCGCTTCCAGCGGCCGGCCTTCGCCATCGCCTTCATGGGCGATACCGGCACCGGCTCCGGCCGCTCCATTCCCGGGGTCGATCTCGGCCGGGCGGTGCGCGGCGCGGTGGAGGCCGGTATCCTGGTGAAGGGCGGCGGCCACGCCATGGCGGCCGGGCTGACCATCGCGCGCTCGCGCCTTGGCGACCTGCGCGCCTATCTCGACCAGCACCTGGCCGCCGATGTCGCCCGCGCCCGGGCCGAGGGCGCGCTGCTGATCGACGGCGCCCTCTCGGCCGGCGGCGCCACCCCCGCTTTGATCGAGACGGTGGCCCGCGCCGGCCCGTTCGGCGCCGGGCATGCCGAGCCGGTCTTCGCCTTTCCCGCCCACCGCATCGCCTTCGCCGAGGCGTTCGGCGCCGGGCATGTCCGCGGCCGCATCGCCGCCGCGGATGGCTCAGGCCTGCGCTTCACCGCCTTCCGCAGCGCCGACGGCCCCCTGGGGCAGGCGCTGCTGGAGGCCCGCGGCCGGCCGGTCCACATGGCCGGCGCGCTGGAGGTCGAGACCTGGCAGGGCGAAACCCGCGTCGGCCTGCGGGTCCGCGCCCTCGCCCCGGCGCACTGAAGCGGCCCGGGCCGCACCTTGCGGCTTCCGCCTGCTTTGTGTGGTGCCACGTAATGGGTGGCCCCCGCGCCGCCCGGGCGGCGCGGATTGTGAGGGCCGCGGCGGACTGCGTGACGCGATCGTGCCAGAGACACGGCCGGGAGTAGCTCGTCGCCGTGTTGCATACGGAGCAGCCGCAGCCGAGCGGATGGAGTGCGGGCCAAACTGGCGCCCCTTATGGCCCGCACGCTGGAGGTCGAGACCCGGCAGGGCAAAACCCGCGTCGGCCTGAGGGTGCGCGACCTCGCCCCGGCGCACTGAAGCGGCCCGGGCCGCACCTTGCGGCTTCCGCCTGCTTTCTGTGGCTCCACGTCCCTGGCTGCCCCGCTGAATGCTCCGCGCTTCCCGGGCGGCCCCGTACCCGTCCTGATCGCGAAGGCCGTGGCCGACCGCGTGACGCGATCGGGCCGGACACACGCCGCGATCGGCTCGCCCTCCGTGTTCCATACGCAGCAGCCGCACGGTGAGAATACCTGTCTCCGCACGTGATCGCGCTTGATCCGCCGCGCCGAAATGGACGGACGGCAGATGCACTGAAGACCGGTTCCCCTGTCGGCTCCCTGGGAGCCAGGCGTTGCACCGCGGCCCTTTTGCCGGTGGCCGGTCGCTCCGTAGACCGACGTATTGCCGCCCCCCACGGCGCCCTTCCAGCCGCCCGGGCGCTTTCATCCGCACCAGTCGGTCTTGATCCGCCTCGCCGATGCCGATGGCGAGGTCGCACCAAAATCGCACGCCGCGGTCGGACTACCCCGAAGCCGCTCGCCGTCTGCGCCGAGGTCTTGGCGGCCTTTGCCGGGGCCGGTCGCTCCCTCCACCGACGTCTTGCCGCCCCCCACGGCGCCTTGCCAGCCGCGCGGGCGCTTTCATCCGCACCAGTCGGCCTTGATCCGCCTCGCCAATGCCGATGGCGCGGCTCCACCAAAGTCGCACGCCGCTGCCGGGCTCCGCCGGAGCCGCTTGCCGTCTGCGCCGATGTCTTACCGGCAACGACACCGCCCGCCGCCTCGCCCGGCCGCGCAGATGCCGGATCACCACCAGATCGGGCTTGACCCGCCGCGCCGGAGCGGATGGAGTGCGGCCGCGCTGAAGACGAATGCCCTGCCGGCCCGTCCGGAGCCGATGGGGCGTGCGTCTTCCGCCGGCCTGCGCCATTTCCCTGCCAGCCCGGCAGGCGGTGCAGGGGCGGGCCTTCCGCCGGACCGGCCGATGCCGGTCCCCAGCATCGACCTCCAACGGGAACTCCTCGCATGTTCGCAGCGCTCGCCGCCCTGATCGCCCAGAAATTTGGGCTCTCGCCCGCTGCCGCCGAGACGGTGGTGCGCAGCGTGCTCGGCTTGCTCGATAGCGCGCCCGACGGCATCGCCGGAATCGCCACGCGGCTGAAGGCGCTCGGCCTTTCAGGCCCGGCCGAATCCTGGATCAAGCCGGACGCGCCGGTGATCGCCGCCGCGCAGGCCGGCGCGGTGGCCGGGGAGCAGCGGCTCGCCGCCCTCGCCCAGGAGCTGCATGTGCCCGCCGACGCCGCCGCTGCGGCATTCGGATTCACCCTGCCCAAGGTGCTGGGGCTGCTGGCTGACCACGGCACGCTGCCCGCCACCCTGCCGCCCGCCGCCCAGACGGTGCTGAAGGGCGTGCAGCTTCCGGCCGGGCTGCCGGCGGACCATCTCCTTTCCTCGCGGATCGGCGATTGGGCGCTGCGTGGCGCCATCCTCGTCGCCGCGCTCGGCTTCCTGTGGTGGCTGACGCCGCGGATCGAGCTCGGCAAGCCCATGGGCGGGCAGCAGGTCGCGGCGCCGACCGCGCCGGCGGCCCCTGCCGCGGCCGGCCATGGCGGCACCGCGGGCAGCCACGGCGCCGCACCGGCGGGTAGCCAATGCGCGGCGCCCGCCGCGCTCGCACCAGAGCCGCCCAGCGCGCCGCCGCCCCCGCCGCCCCCCCCCCCCCCCCCCCCGGCCCCCCCCCCCCCCCCCCCCGCGCCCCCCCCCCC
>CALMSN010000216.1 GCA_937872325.1 uncultured Xanthobacter sp.
CGGGGTCAGCCCTCCGCGCCGCGGCGGGGTGCTGGTGGCGGTGCCCGAGGCGCCCGAGAGCCGCCCCCCCGCCATGACCCGGGTGCAGTGCCCCGCCAACGACGCCCTGTTCGAGCCCCTCGGCGAAGAGGACTTCGCCACCCTGCGGGGAATCATGGGCCGGCTCGCCGGCACCGGCGAGCGCACCCTGCGCCTCATCGACTACCTCGCCCCGGATGGCGTGCTGCCCGAGGGCCCCCTGCCCGCGCTGCCGGAACCTGTGGCCCCCCCCCGCGCCGGCCGGACGCGCTCCGCGGCGCCGGCGGGCCGCTGAGGGGCCGGAGCATCGGCATCCCGCCTGCCTCCGCAGGAACACGGAAGCCGTGCCGGGCATGGTGAGATGAACGAGGATGCCCGGCACGCCCTCGCCGTGGCCCGGAAGGCGGTGGAGGCCCACAACATGGCCTCGCTGGAGCGGGGCGCCCCCGAGGGCTGGGACCTGCCGGCCTTCTCTGCCGGCGCGCAGACCGACGTCAGCGTCCCCGGCGGCGACGGGCTACCGTATTCCCCGTTCAACAGCGAGGGCGAGCGCCTCCACCGCCGCGCCCGACTTGCCGCCGGGACAGCACGCGCCGCCCGCGGGCAACCGGCGCAGTGACCTCCTGGCGCCGGAGGCCGGCGGCGCGCCCCCGCCTGGGACCGGCGCGGGGGGAACCGCCTACTCAATCCGCCGCATCTCTGCTACAGCGCGCCCTCGACGCCGGATCGCGAGGGTCCGGCAGCTTCCCCCGCCCACCGCCGCCCCGAGCCGGGAACGGCCGGGCCGCCTTGACGAGCGCCGCGATGATCCCCCGCTACAGCCGGCCGGAAATGGCCGCCATCTGGTCCCCCGAGGCCCGCTTCCGCATCTGGTTCGAGATCGAGGCCCATGCCGCCGACGCCATGGCCGGGCTCGGCATCGTGCCGAAGGACGCCGCCGCGAAAATCTGGGAGCTGGGCGGCAAGGCCGAGTTCGATGTCGCGCGCATCGACGAGATCGAGCGCGAGGTGAAGCACGACGTCATCGCCTTCCTCACCCACCTCGCCGAGTTCGTCGGCCCGGAGGCGCGCTTCGTCCACCAGGGTATGACCTCGTCCGACGTGCTGGACACCTGCCTCGCGGTGCAGCTCGCCCGCGCCGCCGACCTGCTGATCGCCGACGTGGACAAGCTCCTCGCGGTGCTGGAGCGCCGGGCGTTCGAGTTCAAGCTGACCCCGACCGTCGGCCGCTCCCACGGCATCCATGCCGAGCCGACCACCTTCGGGGTGAAGCTCGCCATCGCCGCGGCCGAGTTCCAGCGCGCCCGGGCCCGCCTCGTGGCGGCGCGCGAGGAGATCGCCACCTGCGCCATCTCCGGCGCCGTCGGCACCTTCGCGCACATCGATCCCGCCGTTGAGGCGCACGTCGCCGAGAAGCTCGGGCTGAAGGTGGAGACCGTCTCCACCCAGGTGATCCCGCGCGACCGGCACGCCATGTTCTTCGCCGTGCTGGGGGTGGTCGCCTCCTCGGTGGAGCGGCTCGCCACCGAGGTCCGGCACCTCCAGCGCACCGAGGTGCTGGAGGCGGAGGAGTATTTCTCCCCCGAGCAGAAGGGCTCCTCGGCCATGCCGCACAAGCGCAACCCGGTGCTCACCGAGAACCTCACCGGCCTTGCCCGCATGGTGCGCGCCTACGTGACCCCGGCGCTGGAGAACGTCGCCCTGTGGCACGAGCGCGACATCTCCCACTCCTCCGTCGAGCGGATGATCGGCCCCGACGCCACGGTGACGCTGGACTTCGCCCTCTCGCGCCTCACCTCGGTGATGGACAAGCTGGTGGTCCACACCGACAACATGCAGAAGAACATGGACAAGCTGGGCGGCCTCATCCACTCCCAGCGGGTGCTGCTGGCGCTGACCCAGAAGGGGGCGAGCCGCGAGGACAGCTATCGCCTGGTCCAGCGCAACGCCATGAAGGTCTGGCGCGGCGAAGGCGACTTCCGCACCTTCCTGCTCGCCGACCCCGACGTGCGCAAGTTCCTCTCGGAAGAGGACATCAACGAGAAGTTCGACCTCGGCTACCACTTCAAGGCCGTGGACACGATCTTCCAGCGGGTGTTCGGCCGGGCCTGAGCCCTTGCATGGCTTACGGCGCTCTCAAATGATGTCGGCGGCCCCTGGCGCACAAGGGACCTTCGCATTCTGGGAGCAGCCTCATGCCTCAAGTCACCCTCTCGACCGGCCAGGCCTACAGCCTGGATTCGACGCTGGTCCTGCGAATCCGCAGGTCATTGCCCTCTGACGCGCTCCCGATCGGCAAGACACGAATCGATATGGGAGCGCAGCTTCAGGCAAACGAGGGGCCGGAGGCGGTCGCCGCGGCGGTCAAGGCGGAGCTGCCGGTCCTGGTCCGCTTCACCACGAGTGACGGCTCCCCGGTCTGGACCAATGCCAGGAAGGCCATGGCACCTTGGTATGTCCCGCCGACCAATCGTACCAACGGCGTGCAATCGGCATTCATGATCGCGAACAAGGTGCAGTACGTCACCGAGACGCCGCACGCGGTGGCGGACATCATCGCCGCGGCGGGTGGCACGCCGTTGCCGGCCGATCGCATCGCGACCCCGGAATCCAGCACGGACGAACCGGAACTTCCCACCTGGGATTGAGCCGGGACGGACGGACGGGCCGCCGCCCCGGTGAGGCGGCGGCGTTAACCCTGTTCCGGATTGGAGCGCAGCGCCCCGTTCCGCTCCAATCCGCGACAAAGTCCGGTCAGAAATATCGTTTATCTGCACTCTCGGCCCATGGGGCCACCCTATCCCGCCGTCTCGACGCCTGCGTGCGGCGCCGCCCTTCCCTGATCGCGAGCTCTCCTTGACGTCCTCCCGCCTGTCGCTGATGACCCGCCGCCGCGCGCTCCTGTCCTTCGCCGCCGTGGGCGCGATGGCGACCCCCGCCCTCGCGGCGCGGGGCATGCTGCACGGGCGGGTCTTCTTCCGCGAGCGGATGATGCTGCCGCCCGGCGCCATGGTGGAGGTGCGGCTGGTGGACGTCTCGCGGGCGGATGCGCCCTCGCTCACCATCGCCCGCACCCGCTTTCCGGCGGAAGGGCGCAACCCGCTGCCCTTCGTCATCAGCTACGACCCCGCCCGCATCCTGCCGCGGCGGCGCTATGCGGTGCAGGCGCGCATCACCGATGGCCGCCGCCTCCTCTTCATCACCACCCAGCACTATCCGGTGCTCACCGGCGGCCCCGGCCAGCCGGAGCCGCGGCCGCTGGAGATCCGCGTCGACCGCACCCGCGCCGCCGAGGGACCGGCGAGCCCGCAGCCGGCGAGCCCCGCGGGGCGCTGGCTGGCGGAGGACATCGGCGGCGGCGGCGTGCTCGACCGGGTGCAGACGACGCTGGAGATCGCCCCCGATGGCGGCATCTCCGGCTCCGGCGGCTGCAACCGCTTCACCGGCAAGGCCATCCTTTCCGGGGCGAGCCTGTCCATCGGGCCGGTCGCCTCGACCCGGATGGCCTGCACGCCGGCGGCGATGGCGCAGGAAGCCCGCTTCTTCAAGGTGCTGGAGCAGGCCAAGGGGTGGCGGATCGACCCCACCCGGCGCAAGCTGGTGCTGCTGGGGGAGAACGGCGCCCCGCTCGCCATCCTCGCCGCGATGTAGGCCCCCCGCCGGGCGCTCAGCGCATGGCGGCGCGCTCTTCTTCCTGCCGGATGCGCTCGGCCCGCTTGGTGATGAGCGAGGCCGCGATCACCGCCACCGTCACGATCGCCACCAGGATGGTGGAGATGGCGTTGATCTCCGGCGTCACCCCCAGCCGCACCTGCGAATAGATCCGCATCGGCAGGGGGGTGGCCCCCGGGCCGGTGGTGAAGCTGGCGATCACCAGGTCGTCCAGCGACAACGTGAAGGCCAGCATGAAGCCGGAGATCACCGCCGGCAGGATCAGCGGCAAGGTGATGCTGAAGAAGGTCTTGAAGGGCGGGCAGCCGAGATCGAGCGCCGCCTCCTCCAGGGTCTGGTCGAAGGTGACGAGGCGCGACTGCACCACCACCGCGACGAAGCACATGGAGAAGGTGATGTGCGCCAGCAGCACGGTGAAGAAGCCGCGGTCGAAGTTGAGCGCCACGAACAGCAGCAGCATCGACAGGCCGGTGATGACCTCCGGCATGACGAGCGGCGCATAGATCATGCCCGAGAACAGGGTGCGGCCGCGGAACCGGCCGTAGCGCACCAGGGCCAGCGCCGCCATGGTGCCGAGCACCGTCGCCACCAGCGCGGTGGCGAAGGCGAGGCGCAGCGTCACCCAGGCTGCATCGAGAAGCTGCTCGTTCTCCAGCAGCGCCCAGTACCACTGGGTGGAGAAGCCCGCCCACACGGTGACGAGCCGCGAGGCGTTGAAGGAATAGATGATCAACAGCAGGATCGGGATGTAGAGAAAGGCGAAGCCGAGCACCAGCGAGGTGACGTTGAACCATCCGAGACCGCGTTTCATGTGCTCGCCTCCAGCTCGCGCGGTTTCATTTGCTCGCCTCCAGCTCACGCTGCTGGACGTTCTGGTAGATGACGATGGGCACCACCAGCACCAGCAGCAGCAGCACCGCCACCGCCGACGACACCGTCCACGACCGGTTGACGGTGAACTCCGTCCACAGCGACTTGCCGATCATCATGGTATCGGAGCCGCCGAGGAGATCGGGGATCACGAACTCGCCTACCGCCGGGATGAAGCACAGCAGCGCGCCGGCGGCGACGCCCGGCAGGGAGAGCGGGAAGGTGATGGTCCAGAACGCCTTGATGGGCGGGCAGCCGAGATCGGCCGCGGCCTCCAGCAGCGTCAGGTCCATCTTCTCCAGCGCCGCATAGAGCGGCAGCACCATGAACGGCAGGTAGGAATAGACGATGCCGATATAGACCGCGGTATCGGTGGCCAGGATCTCCAGCGGCTCGTCGATCACCCCGAGGAACATCAGCGCCTGGTTGAGCAGGCCCTCGCGCGAGAGGATGCCGATCCAGGCGTAGACGCGGATCAGGAACGAGGTCCAGAACGGCAGGATCACCAGCATCAGCAGGGTGGGCTGGATGCCCCGCGGCGCCCGCGCCATGGCATAGGCGATGGGGTAGCCCACCAGCAGCAGCAGCACCGTGGAGATGCTGGCGATCACCAGGCTCGACCCGTAGGCCTGGATGAACTCGTTCGAGAAATCGAGCACATAGGCGTAGTTGTCGAGGGAGAGTCCGGACAGGAAGGTCCTCACCCCCTCCCACCCCTGGGCCAGGTCGAGCTGCGGGGCGTAGGGCGGCTGGGCCACCACGTCCTGCGACAGCGAGATCTTGAAGACGATCAGGAACGGCGCCAGGAACAGCACCAGCAGCCAGAGATACGGCACCGCGATCACGAAGACGCGGCTCCAGCTCTTCGATGAGGTGAGGGCCATGGCGTCGCCTCAGCGGGTCAGGATGACGCCGGCGTGGGGCGCGAACGTCACCCACACCTTGTCTTCCCAGGTGATCGGCCGCTCCACCACCCGCGACAGGTTGGGCTGCGAGACCTTGATGCGCTGCCCGGACGGCAGCTCCACATGGTAGATCGAGAGATCGCCGAGATAGCCGATGTCCCAGATGGTGCCCTCGAAGCAGTTCTCGCCGGGATCGGCCGGCGGATCGAGGGAAATGCGCAGCTTCTCCGGGCGGATGGCGAGGCAGGCCGCCTCGCCGGGCGCGACCTCCACCGGCTGGGCGACGTTGAGCGCGGCGGTGGTGATCGGCGAGGACAGGCGGGTGGTGTGCGGCCCCGCCACCGACACCTTGCCCTCGATGAGGTTGATCTCGCCGATGAAGTCGGCGACGTAGCGGGTGGCCGGCTGCTCGTAGATCTCCGCCGGCGGGGCCACCTGCACCAGCACGCCATGGTTCATCACCGCGATGCGGTCGGCCACCGTCATGGCCTCCTCTTGGTCGTGGGTGACGATCAGGAAGGTCATGCCGAGCTCCATCTGCAGGTCCATGAGCTCGAACTGGGTCTCCTCGCGCAGCTTCTTGTCGAGCGCGCCGAGGGGCTCGTCCAGCAGCAGCAGCTTGGGCTTCTTGGCCAGCGAGCGGGCCAGCGCGACGCGCTGGCGCTGGCCGCCGGAAAGCTGATGCGGCTTGCGCTTGGCGAAGCTCTCCAGCTTGACGAGCTTCAGCATCTCCTCGACGCGGGCGGTGATCTCGCCCTTCGGCATCTTGTCCTGCTTGAGGCCGAAGGCGATGTTGTCGGCGACGCTCATGTGCGGGAACAGGGCGTAGGACTGGAACATCATGTTCACCGGCCGCCGGTAGGGCGGCACGCCGCTGAGGTCCTGCCCGGCGAGGGTGATGCGGCCCTTGCTGGGATCCTCGAACCCCGCGAGCATGCGCATCAGCGTGGTCTTGCCGCATCCGGACGGCCCGAGCAGGGCGAAGAACTCCCGCTCGTAGATGTCGAGGCTGACATTGTTGACCGCGGTGAAGTCGCCGAATCTCTTCACGACGTTCTCGAAGCGGATCAGCGGCACCTTCTCGGGATCGGCCCAGGGTGCGAACGTGCGCCGGACGGCGCCGATGGTTTCCTTCCGTGCCTTCTCCGCGACCATCGCACCCTCGCCCGTTGTCCTGTGCCCACGCTACTAAGCCCCGACGAAACGCTCAAGACATGTGCAGGCGCAAAAACGAGGCGCCCACAACACCGTGAGGCCCGCCCGCAGCAGCGCCCGCGACGTCGGCGCCTCCAGCCATACGATATTGAGATCGCAGCATCATTTGCCGCATGCGGCGCCGGCCGCAGCATCGCCGCGCGGGGCTTCCCTGCGGCGGGGCGCCAGGACTTGGGCAACGCCCTGACACCGGCGCAGGCATCGAACCGGGTCCGAGAAAATTCCGCCCCACCGGCCGGTGCCCGCGGAGACCGGATCGGGACGGGCGATCCGCGGCCGTCCCCGGCTTTCTGCCCCGCCCCTCTTGCACCCCGGACGACCATGTGGCAGAGGAAGCCGCCTGACGGCGATCCGACGCCGCATTCGGGGAGGCGGCTTGTTCCGCTGGCCCAGGGTCGGATCCAGGCTGCGGTAGCTCAGTGGTAGAGCACTCCCTTGGTAAGGGAGAGGTCGAGAGTTCAATCCTCTCTCGCAGCACCAGCTTCAACTCATTGATTTGCAAGTGCTACAGACAAATGCCCGGCCGAGCGTCGGGCACCAGACACGACCGTTTTGGTAGTCGTCTTGGTGGTCAAGCGGAGGAAACCTACGAGAGATTGGGGTGTGGGGCCGCGGCAGAAACCTACACGAATCTCACCCTCAATGGCCCCGGCGACCCCGCGGTGCAGACCCGCCGGCCTGAAGGCGCGCCCATCCTTCGGCTGTGATCGCCATGACCCGACCACCCCGGCCGGCTCGCACCCGCCGTGAGCGGAGCGCGGACCGGCCTCAGCGGCCGGTCCGCGGCGATGTCAGTTGTCGACCTCGACCGTCGGGTCGTCGAGGGTGATGTTGGCGCAGCTCAGGCTGTCCTCAGGCTCGTCGAAGGCGGTCTGGGTCAGGAAGGTGCAGCGCGAGCCCTCGGCCGCGGCCACCCACGACACGAAGCGCTGGGCCAGCGCCGCCTTCAAGGCCGGATCCTCCTGGGTGGCGAAGGCGGAATCCGCCGGCATCTGCCCGCCGCCCTTACGGGCCGTCTTCACCGCCGTCACCGCGGGAACCAGCGAGATGGTATCGCCGGTATCGCTCGCCGTCACCACCGGGCGCACGGTGAGGGTGAACTGGTCCCAGTTCCCCTTGGCCAGGCGCGACGCCTCCGATTCCGCGGTGATGGTGGCGGTGAAGGCTGGCAGGCCGCCGGCATCGGCGACCGCCGCATTGGCGATCTTGAACTTCCGCGTCCCCGGGTTGCGCCCCTCCGGCGGCGCGCCGGAATAGAGCCGCGGCAGCAGGGCGTCGATGTAGGACTTCAGCCGCGCATCGAAAACCGCGGCGCCCTCCGACACCGCGGCACGCGGCACGGTGGCCAGCGCCGTCTCGCCGCACTCGGCCGGCAGGGTCACCGAGGCCACCAGCGGCTCGCGGCGCAGGTCCTGGGCGATGCGGGCCTCCGCGCCCAGCGGGACGGCGATGTCGAAGCTGATGGTCTCGTTGTCCGGATCGCGGGCGGCCAGGCGAAGCCGCGACCAGATGTCCTTGAGCTTGGCCTGGGTCGCCCCGCCGCCATGCACCCCCAGCGGCACGTCGAGATCGGCCAGCGCCGCCGGCGCCGCGGCCGCGCCCTTCAGGTCCGCGGCCTTGAGGGCGACCGAAAGCCCGCCATAGACCTTGCCGCAGGTTTCGTCGGTGCCGCGCTGGAGCACCAGCGCCGCCTCGGAGAAGCCGGAGGTGGGACGGAACAGGATCACCTCGTCCAGGCCGGGCACCGCCGCGGTCTCCCACCACACCTGGTGCAGCCCCTTCTCGTCCTCGGAGAAGGCGAGCTCGGCCGCCTCGGCGCCGCTGCCCACGGTGAGCCGCAGGATGCCGTCCTTCAGGCTGCCGGAAAGCGGAATGGCCGGCCGCGGATCGCCCACCGGCGCCGCCAGCGTGCCCTCCACCTTGCCGCCGTGCACGTCGATGGTGGCGATGGCCGCGCGATAGGGGTCGAAGAAGGGAAGGCCGAGGGCCAGGTAGCGCTCCGCCGCGCCGGCGGGGCCGGCAAGCAGGCTCGCCGCGGCGGCCAGGGCGAAGAGCCCCGCCGCGGCGCCGCGGCGCCGGCGGATGGGAAGGGTGCTGTCAGGGTGCATGCGCATCTCGCTCGTCTGTGCGACGCTGGTTGCCGGAGCCGCGGGCTATTCCGCGGCCCGCCGATCGGTATCGAGGGTGAGGCCGGCGGCCAGCGCATCGGTGCGGAACGCCTTCACCGCATCCAGCGACAGCTCGGCGGCGGTGCGGCTGCCCATGCCCGGCAGCTTCTTCAGCACGTCGGCCGGGGCGGTGGTGATCTGGCAGCCCATGCGGGCGGCCCCGATCACGTTCCACACCTCGCGGGGGGGGGCCCAGATG
>CALMSN010000217.1 GCA_937872325.1 uncultured Xanthobacter sp.
GTGCCCGGGCGCCCCCCGGGGAGCCGGCCGCGGGGGCGCGGCCCACCTCCCGGGGGAGCCGGCCTGGGGCGGCAGGGCCTGTATGGGCGTTGGAGCCGAAACCCCGCCCCGCCTGCGGGATCAGGGTGCGCAGGCGATCCTTGCGGTCCAGCCCGCGCAGGCTGGCGGCATAGCGCTCCGTGAGGGCGCCGGAGGGCTTCAGCGGGTCCATGAGCCGGTGACGCCTTCCGGACCCGGGACCCTGGAGCCGGTCCGCATCTCCGGGAGACGCGGACGCGCGCCCGTGCTCATTCCGCCGCTGCCATGGAGGCGCAGGGGGCGTCCTCGATCTCGGCCGGCTTCTCCATGGGGTGGATGCCGAGGCGCTGGAACAGCAGCGCGTCCTTGTCCTCCTCCGGATTGCCGGCGGTGAGCAGGGTCTCGCCGACGAAGATGGAGTTGGCGCCGGCGAAGAAGCACAGGGCCTGCATCTCGTCGCTCATCTCGGTGCGGCCGGCGGAAAGGCGCACATGGGAGGCGGGCATCATGATGCGGGCCAGGGCGATGGTGCGGACGAAATCAATGGGGTCCACCTTCGGCGCATTCTCCAGCGGCGTGCCGGGGATGGCGATCAGCATGTTGATGGGCACGCTGTCCGGCGGTTCGGGCAGGTTGGCGAGGGTGACCAGCATGTCCACCCGGTCCACCTCGCTCTCGCCGAGGCCGAGGATGCCGCCTGAGCACACCTTGATGCCGGCCTCGCGCACATTCTCCAGCGTTTCCAGCCGGTCGGCGAAGGTGCGGGTGGTGATGACGCTGGCGTAATGGCTCTCGGAGGTGTCGATGTTGTGGTTGTAGTAGTCGAGCCCGGCCGCCTTCAGCCGGCCGGCCTGGCCGGGATTGAGCATGCCGAGGGTCATGCAGGTCTCCATGCCGAGGGCCTTCACCCCCTCCACCATGGCGACCACGAACGGCATGTCGCGGTCCTTCGGGCTGCGCCAGGCGGCGCCCATGCAATAGCGGGTGGCCCCGGCGTCGCGGGCCTTGCGGGCCTCGCCGAGCACCCGCTCCACCTCCATCAGCTTGCTGGCGGTGAGCTCCGACTCATGCCGGGCGGACTGGCTGCAATAGCCGCAATCCTCCGGGCAGCCGCCGGTCTTGATGGAGAGCAGGCGGCTGAGCTGCACCGCGTTGGGATCGAAATTCGCGCGGTGGACGCTCTGGGCCTGGAACAGGAGATCGTTGAACGGCGCGCGATAAAGGGCCAGCGCCTCGTCCCGGGTCCAGCCGCGGCGGCCGCTCGTGCCTGCCACGGCGCTGAGGCCCGTCATGTCCCAAACCTGCTGCGCCACCGTGATCCTCCTGCGTATACCGCTCCTTTTTCCATCACCGCGGCTTCATTTGTCCAGGCATTTGGGAATGTGCCGGTGCCTGGGGTGGTGGCGACCCGTGCGCGGGCGGGCCGCCGTCGGGCCCGGGCGCGGTCCGGCCAGGTCAAGACGGCCTGGCCGGTAAGTCGTCATCCGGGCCGCTGACGCTGTTCGCGCCGTGGATCGGCCCGTTGCGCAGTCAGTCGAGGCGGCCGCTAGTACGACATGAACAGCGGAACCTTGCTCTCGTTGAGCAGGGACTGGGTCACACCGCCGAAAACCCATTCGCGCAGGACGGAATATTTGTAGGCTCCCATCACCATCAGGTCGGCATTGAACAGGGAGACCTGCTCCCGCAGCGCCCCCGCGATGCCGCCCTCGTGCACGGTGATGTTCTTCACCGTCACGTTGACGCCGTGGCGGGCGAGGTGGGGCGCCAGCTCGGCGCCGGGGATATTGTGCTCCAGCTCCTTCTCGGTGCCCACGCCCACCACCAGGACCGAGCCGGCGGCCTTCAGGATGGGCATGGCGTCGTTGACCGCCCGGGCGGCCCGGGCGCTGGCATCCCAGCCGATCACCACATGCTTGCAGCGGAAGGTGTCGCAGCCCGCCGGAACCACGATCACCGGGCGGCCGGCATCCATCAGCAGGGCCTCGATGAGGCCGCGATCGGTGTTGATGGGCTTGGCATCGCCGTCCAGCACGCCGATGTCGTGGACCCGCGCCTGGGTGACGAAGGCGTCGACGAGCTGATTGTAGCTCATCTGCCCGGTCTCCACCGAGGCGGAGACGCCGGCCGCCAGCGCCTCGCCCCGCGCCCGCTCGGCGAGCTGGCCGGCGAGGTCGCGCAGCTTGCGGTTGTGCGAGGCCACCAGATCCCGCGCGAGGCCGGAGACGAAGGTGTTGCCCACCACCACCTTCAGCGTCGCCGCCTGGATGGTGGCGTGCGCACCGGCCTGCTGGGCCAGCGAAAGCCCGTAGCTGAGGGCTGCGGGGGTGCGCTGCTCGTCTTCCTCCGTCAGCCCGATGAGAACGCTTTTTATGTTGTCGAGCATGGCGTTTCCCCTTCCTGCGACCGGTAAATCCTAGACGGGCGGCAGCCGACTGCCGTTGCGGTAGGTCAATGTCATCGCCGGTCCGGGGCCAAACAGCAAGCATCCTCGTGGGGAAGGCGCCTCAGCCCGGCTCGTTGATCGCCAGCAGCCGGTACTTGCCGCCATAATAGAGCAGGGGATTGCCCTCCCCCTCCGCATGGAGGTGCACCACGCGGCCGACGAAGATCACGTGGTCGCCGCCATCATAGTGGGCGTAGGGCAGGCACTCGAAGCGGGCGTGCACCGGCGTGAGGCAGGGAGCGCCGGTGACCCCTTCCTCCCAGAACACCGAGGCGAACTGGTCCGGCGCGTAGCGGGCGAAGCGGTTGGAGATCTCCTGCTGGGTGTCCAGCAGGATGTTCACCGAATAGGCGGCGGCCTTCTCCAGTCGGTCCAGGGTGTGCAGGGTGCGGGCCATGCTGAACAGGACCAGCGGCGGATCGAGCGAGACGGATGAAAAGGAGTTCACCGTCACGCCGATGAGGCCCTCCTCGTCCCTGGCCATGACGACGGCGATTCCGGTGGCGAACCGACCCAGGGCGTTGCGCAGGGCGCGGGCATCGAAGCGGGCGTCCAGATCAATCGCGGCCATGCAATGCTCCTGTCGGCAAATCCGTCGGCAAATCGCGCGCCGCCTGCGCGGCGTGCGCCGCACAGGAGTGGGGCAGGGCGGGCCGGCACGCAAGCCAATTGCCTGCCTGCCCGCCCCCCTTCGCCTCAGGTCAGAGCGGCTTCAAACCGGCCTCGATGGCGGCCCGCCGCCCTTCCAGGAACGGCGGCAGAGCGAGGCGCTCGCCGAGGCTTTCCTTGGGCTCGTCGGCGGCGAAGCCCGGCCCGTCGGTGGCGATCTCGAACAGGATGCCGTTGGGCTCGCGGAAATAGAGCGAGCGGAAGTAGAAGCGATCCACCTTGCCGCTGTTGGGGATCCGCAGTTCCTTCAGCCGCGCCGCCCATTCGTCGTATTCCGCGAAGCTGCTGACGCGGAAGGCCACATGGTGGACCGCCCCCGCCCCCTGCACCGCCGGGCCGGTGCCGGGCTCCACCTGCACGTGCACCTCCGCCGCCGGGCCGCCTTCGCCCATCTCGAACACATGGATGGCGCGGCCGGTCTCGCTGGCATACGCGCGGACCTCCCGCATGCCCATCACCTCGGTGAGGATGACCGCGGTGGACCGCAGTTCCGGCACCGAAAGCACCATCGGGCCGAGGCCGCGGATCTGGTGCTCCGCCGGCACCGGGCTGCGCGCCCACGGCACCCCGGGGCCCTTGCCGCCGTCGACCACGAGGGCGAGGCGCTGGCCCTCGCCGTCCTCGAAGCCGATCATCGCCCGCGCATCGCGGGTTTCGATGCCGCCATGGCGGATGCCGGCATCGGAGAGCCGCCCGGCCCAATATTCGAGGGCAGCCTCGTCGCGCACCCGCAGCCCGGTGCGGATCGCGGCGTGCGAGCCGCGCCGCTCGCGGCCCACCGGCCAGTCGAAGAAGGTGAGGTCGGTGCCGGGATTGGCCTCGCCGTCGGCGTAGAACAGGTGATAGGCGGAAACGTCGTCCTGGTTCACCGTCTTCTTCACCAGGCGCATCCCGAGGGTGTCGGTGTAGAAGCGGTGATTGGCGCGGGCGTCGGCGGTGACCGCGGTGACGTGATGCAGTCCGGTGAGTTCCATGATGTGTCCCTTTCGACGGGCGAAAGTCCGTTGCCAGCCAGATAGGCCGGCAGGGGCGGGAATGCGATCTGTGCGGGTGCAAGGCCAGATTGCGCCGGTGCATTCCGGGGTGGCCGGCTGCGGGTTCGCGTGTGCGATATCGCAGATATGCGCCGTCCGCCGCCGGCCGGGGGCTGGCCTGCGCCGGGCGGTCTTTCCCCCAGGTGGGCTTCGGTCTAAAGCCTCGGCCATGAGCTATTCGGTCAAAGAGCTGTTCAAGACCTTGCAGGGCGAGGGGGCGCAGGCTGGCCGCGCGGCGGTCTTCTGCCGCTTTGCCGGCTGCAATCTCTGGAGCGGCCGCGAGGCGGACCGGGCCGATGCCACCTGCCGGTTCTGCGACACCGATTTCGTCGGCCTCGACGGGCCGGGCGGCGGCCGGTTCGCGGCGGCGGAACATCTGGCGCAGGCCATCGCGGCGGCGTGGGGCGAAGGGACGGCGGACCGGTTCGTGGTGTTCACCGGCGGCGAGCCGCTGCTCCAGCTGGATCCGGCGCTGATCGCGGCGGTGCATGCGCGCGGCTTCGAGATCGCGGTGGAGACCAACGGCACCCTCGCCGCGCCCGAAGGGCTGGACTGGATCTGCGTCAGCCCCAAGGCGGGGGCCGCTTTGGTGCAGCGGCAGGGGCACGAGCTGAAGCTGGTGTTCCCGCAGGCCGGCCTCGGCCCCGAGGACGTGGGCGGCCTTGATTTCCGCCATTTCTTCCTCCAGCCCATGGACGGGCCGGAGCGCCTCCGCAACATCGCGCAGGCGGTGTCCTACTGCCTCGCGAATCCGCGCTGGCGGCTTTCCCTCCAGACCCACAAGATGATCGGCATTCCATGACTTCGCAGCCCGCGCCGCGCGTGCGCATCACCCAGGGCTTCACCTTCGAGGCCGCGCATTTCCTGCCGCGCGTGCCCGAAACCCATCGCTGCCGGCGGATGCACGGCCACTCCTACCGCGTCGAGCTGACCCTCGAGGGGCCGGTGGACGAGCAGACCGGCTTCGTGGTGGACTTCTTCGACGTGGAGAGCGCCTTCGCGCCGCTTCTCGCCCAGCTCGACCACCACTGCCTCAACGACATAGCGGGCCTGGAAAACCCCACCGCCGAGCTGATCGCGGTGTGGATCTGGGAGCGGACCCGGCCGCTCCTGCCGCTGCTGGCCGGAGTGCGGGTCTATGAGACCGCGCTCTCCTTCGCCGATTATCCGGCCGCCTGACCGCGTCGAGCGCCGGTCTGCGGACCGAGGCTCGACGCGTGGCGTTCGAGGCGTCGCGCGGGATCAGCCCGCCGGGGCCAGCTTCTTCGCGAAGGCGTCGAAGGTGGCGAGCTGCTTGGCGACGAAATCGAGGGTCCCCTGGTCGGTCACCTTGCCGTCGGTGATCTTGGTGTGGACCTGGGCGACCATCACCTCCGGCACGTTCATCACGTGGGAATCGAGCGCCACCAGCACCTGCCGCAGGTGATACTGGGCCCGGGCGCCGCCCATGCCGCCGGGAGAGGCGGACTGGATCAGCACCGGCTTGCCCGCCATCGGCTTGTCCTTCAGCCGGGACAGCCAGTCGAGCGCGTTCTTCAGGCCGCCGGGGATCGAGTAATTGTATTCGGCGGTCACGATGATCACGCCGTCGGCGGCCTTCACCTGCGCCCCCATGGCGCTCACCGGCTCGGGGAAGCCGGCGGCCTCCACGTCGCCGTCATAGATGGGCAGGGTCGCGACGGAAGGCAGGAAGTCGATCGTCACCCCGCTCGGCGCGATCGCCGGCAAGGCGTGGGCGAGGGCGGCGTTGTAGGATCCCTTGCGCACGCTTCCGATCAGGACGACCCATTTCATGACTGAACCCCTTTGCTTGCGGACGGCTCTGGCTTGGCCGCTCGGCGAATATAAGCATGCCCGGGTGAAAGGGTTTCGTCAGCGCATCAGCCCTGCGTCACCCGCATGACGTGGTTGTCGTAGCGCGGCCCGCCGGTGCGCCGGGCGATGATGCCGACCCCCTCGGGCGCGGCCTTGATCAGCGCCACCTCGCCATAACCGGAGGTGGCGAGGAAGGTGCCGTCCTCCAGGCCCGGCGCGAGGCCGCAGCCGTCGGCCAGAGGGATGGCGCCGAGGTGGCGCCCCTGCGCGGTCCACACCGAGACCTGGCCGCCGCGCGGCGAGGCGCAGGCCACGAACGCGCCCGACGGATCGAAGGCCACCGAGCCCACATAGCCGCGCAGCGCCCGCCAGGCGCCGTCCGGCGCGTCGAAGGCGGACAGCGCGCCGTCGCGGCCCACGGCGAAGAGCAGGGGGCGGGCCTCGCCGTCCTTCAGCAGGTCCTGCGCCGCCACCACGGCGGCGCCGTCGCGCCGGACCGCGAGGTGGCGCAGCGAAAGGCTGGCCAGGTCCGCCGGCAGCGCCGCCGATCCCTTCACCGCGCCGGAGGCCGGATCGAGCAGGGTGATGGTGGAGCCGGTCGCCTCCGCGTCGCGAGCCTCGGGGGTGTTGGGCTCGATCCCGCCATTGGCGATGATCAGGTTGGTGCCGCCATGGATCAGGTCGTGCGGGCCGTCGCCGCCGCTGGGCCATTCGGCGACGATGGCGAAGCCGCCGCCCGCCTCCCGCACCGCCACCACGCCGCGGCCCATTACCGGCCGGCCGGTGCCGTCGGGGCGCTCGATCTCGTTGGTGAGGAAGTGGCGGCCGTCAGCGCTGTAGCGGCCGTGGCCGGAGAAGACCCGGCCCTCGCCGGGGGTGAAGCTGGTGGCGACCGCCCCGCTGCGGCGGTCGATGACCAAAGCGATGCGCCCTGGCCGGCGGCCCACCGCCACCGCCCATCGCCCGTCCAGGCTGGCGACGATGCCGTGCAGCCGGGCCGGCGCCGGGGCGACGCCCTGGGCGGCGAAGCCGGGATCCACCGTCACCGCCCCGCAACTGTCGCCGGGGCCGATCCCGGCGGTGGTCAGCCACGGCCCGTCGAAGGGATGGACGCTCTCCGCCGGTCCGCCCGCCGCGACCAGCCGCGGCGCGGCGACGGTGGCGGCGAGGCCGGCCAGCAGGCCCCGGCGGGAGATCGGCACCAGCGACGGCCTGTCGGGCCCGCCCACGGCTCAATCCCCGTCCAGGGCGTTGAAGCCCAGCGAGATGGCGAAATAGGAGGCGATCGGCTTGTAGACGGTGAGCTGGGCCGCCTTGAAGACCTTGATGGCGGCCTGGATCCCGGCCGCGCCGGCGGCCGTCTGGGCGGCGGCGCCGATGTCCTCCGGCAGCTTGGCGGCGGCGGCATCGGCTGCGGTTGCGGCCTTGTTCACCACCCATTGCGGCCGGCTCGGCAACTGCAGGGCGACGGCCTGGAGGAGGGCGTCGGCGCTCTTCACCATGTTGGCCGCCACCCGGCCCGAGCGGCCGGAGCGCCAGCTGTCGGCGAGGGCGGGCTTGGCATCCGCGGGGCCGGAGCCGAGCACCGGCAGCAGCTTCTGGTCGGTGACCCGCTGGAACGCGCCCGACAGGTCGGTGAGGATCATGCCCGGCAGCGCGTTGACATCCGGGAACAGGGCCGGATTGCCCTTGCCGGCGACGATGTCGGCGAGCAGCCCCTCGGTCCGGTTGCCCCAGGCGGCGCGGATCTCGCCGGCGATGGCGGCGACGTTGCCGGCGATGGCGGTGCCGAGGGCGCAGCGGCGCGGCACCTCCGGCCCGGCGGCGAGGGCGGCTGCGGCGGCCTCCTCGAACAGCAGGCGCTCCAGCGCCGGCAGGCCCTGCACCGCCGCGCTCGCCTGCGCGAAGCGCTGCGGCTGGAGCCGGGCGTCGTCAGGGTCGGCGATGGTCTCGCTGAGGGCGCGGGTGATGGCGTTGCGCTTGTCCGGGAAGAATGAGAGGCGGTCGGACCTGAGCGACAGGCTGATGGGGCCGAAGGTGACGAACTCCACCGCGTTCCAGGCGTCGGCGGCCTTGCCGTAGGCGATCTTGAGGGGCGCGATGCCGGCCGCGTCCGGGCTGGCGCAGAAGCGCGTCCAGGCCTCCTTCTGCGCCGTGGCGGCGGCGGTCAGGGCGTCGTAGCGCGGCAGCAGCCAGGTCTCGATGAGCGGCACCGGATCCAGCACCGGATCGGCGGCGGCCGCCGGCGTGATGCCGGGCGATGCGAGCGCGCCCGCGCAGATCAGCGCGGCGGCGGCGAGGCGGGCAGGAATTCGGGTCAAGTTGCGCCCCTTCGGGTTCGGTGCGGAGGCTTTGCGCCCCGTAACGCTTCAATCAGTGGAACTGCCGCCGGCACGGACCACACGCCGGGCGGGGCACACCTTCGTCCTCAAATCCCTGGAGCGCGGTCCGCTCCGGTTCGTCCCGTCGGATCGCGCTCTACAGCGATGAAACATAGCGCAGCAGCGCCGCCCGGTCCCGCGCCGGGAGGCGGCCGAAGCGCCGGGCGGCTTCTGCCGCCTCGCCGCCGTGCCAGCGCACCGCCTCCTCGACGCTGCGCGCCCGCCCGTCATGCAGCAGGCCGGTGTCGCGGGAGAGGGCTTCGGAAATTCCGGCCAGCGGCGCGGTGCGCCACTCCGAGGCGCCGGCGCCGGGCTCCGGCATGGTGTCGCCGAGGTCGGGGCCCATCTCGTGCAGCAGAAGGTCGCTGAACAGGTGCACCGGCCCGCCCGCCGCCGGCAAGGACGGGCGATGGCATTCGGCGCAGCCGGTGGCAGCGAAGAGGCGCGCGCCGGCGCCGTCGTCCGACCGCGTGGCGGCCGGCACCGGCAGGGCGGCGACATAGGCGACCACGCGGTTGAGCAGCGCGTCGGAGATTTCCGGCGCCCCGCCCATCACGTCGTAGCTGTCCGGGGCGGGGCTGCCGGGCAGGGGGGAGCGGTTGCCGTGCGGCCCGGCGCGGCAGGCGGCCTGGGCCGGGGGGCAGTCGCCCCAGGGCGCGGGGAACAGCTCGGCGCGCAGCAGGGCAATGGTG
>CALMSN010000218.1 GCA_937872325.1 uncultured Xanthobacter sp.
CGCCGGCCCATTTCCCATAGGTCGGCGAGCCCTTGCGCACGTCCACCGCCACGTCGAAAACCGCCCCGGCGAGCACCCGCACCAGCTTGGCCTGGGCGAAGGGGGGCGCCTGCATGTGCAGGCCGCGCACCGTGCCGGGGGTGACGGAAAGGGATTCGTTGTCCTGGACAAAGTCCGCCCCAATGCCGTTGGCCGCGTAGAGCGGCTTGACGTAGGTCTGGCAGAAATAGCCGCGCGCATCGCCGAAGCGCGGCGGCGTCACCAGGACGACTTCGGGAAGGGCGAGCTTGGTGAAGACGGTCATGGCGCTTTCGTCGCAGGGCGTTCGTTGCAGGCGTCGCAGGGTCTCCGGGGGTGATTCTGCTGGGCAGCGATCCCCGGTTGCGACCCGCGGGGGCGCGCCTTGGCGTAGCATGGCGGCGGCGAGGCCGGCAAATGCCCGGCGCTGTGTTTGGCCGGCCGCGGGCGAGGGTACGCTTGACGATGTCTTAAAAGACCGCTATGGGCACTCCCTCGCTTCGGATCAGGTGCCATGCGGTCCGCCCGGAAAGGGTGGAGCGGATGGCGCCGTGTCGTCGTATCCGGGCGGGTATCATCTTCGCAGGGGCCGGCCTCCACCGGACGCGGAGGAATCACATCCCAGGGCCGGACGCAAGTGTTCCTTGCCGACGCCCGCGGGCAGATGGAGAGAGCAGTGGCTCGTATTGCAGGCGTCAACATTCCGACCAACAAGCGCGTGGTGATCGCGCTCCAGTACATCCACGGCATCGGCGCCAAGAAGGCCGAAGAGATCGTGGAGAAGGTCGGCATCCCGGCGGAGCGCCGGGTGAACCAGCTCACCGACCAGGAAGTGCTGCAGATCCGCGAGACGATCGATCGCGACTACCTCGTGGAAGGCGATCTGCGCCGCGAAGTGGCGATGAACATCAAGCGCCTCATGGACCTCGGCTGCTATCGCGGCCTGCGCCACCGGCGCGGCCTGCCGGTCCGTGGCCAGCGCACCCACACCAATGCCCGCACCCGCAAGGGTCCGGCGAAACCCATCGCCGGCAAGAAGAAGTAAGGTTTTCAGGGTGGCCGGGCCTGTCCCGGCCGTCCGTTTTCCCGCCCCGCGAGGGGCCATCCCGAGCGCCTGGAGCTACGGGCGCGCCTGAAGGATCAAAAGTCGAATGGCCAAGGAAGCTACCCGCGTCAAACGTCGTGAGCGCAAGAACATCGCCTCCGGCGTGGCGCATGTGAACGCCTCGTTCAACAACACCATGATCACCATCACCGACGCCCAGGGCAACACCATCTCCTGGTCCTCGGCCGGGGCCATGGGGTTCAAGGGCTCGCGCAAGTCGACCCCGTACGCGGCGCAGGTCGCCGCCGAGGACGCCGCCCGCAAGGCGGCCGAGCACGGCATGCGCACCCTGGAAGTGGAAGTGTCCGGCCCCGGCTCGGGCCGCGAATCGGCCCTGCGCGCGCTGCAGGCCGCCGGCTTCCTGGTGACCTCGATCCGCGACGTGACGCCGATCCCGCACAACGGCTGCCGTCCGCGCAAGCGCCGTCGCGTCTGATCCGCTCCGGTTCCCCGCCGTGCCCTGACCGGCGCGGCGGATCGTCTGCCCGGTATCTCCTCCCCGGTATCCCCCCTTGGGGACGGGCGCCGGCGGGCTGGAGCGAACCCCTCCGGCCGATGCCGCAGCCCGGCGAGAAGGCAAGGTGATGCAAGTGATTCAGAAGAACTGGCAAGAGCTGATCAAGCCCGAGAAGCTTCAGGTCAATCCGGGCCACGATCCCAAGCGCTTCGCGACCGTCGTCGCCGAGCCGCTGGAGCGCGGCTTCGGCATGACGCTGGGCAACGCCCTGCGCCGGATCCTGCTCTCCTCGCTGCAGGGCGCGGCGGTGACCTCCATCCACATCGACGGGGTGCTGCACGAGTTCTCGTCCATCCCGGGCGTTCGGGAGGACGTGACCGATATCATCCTCAACGTGAAGGATGTGGCCATCCGCATGCAGGGCGACGGCCCCAAGCGCATGGTGGCGAAGAAGGTCGGCCCCGGCGTGCTGGTGGCCGGCGACATCCAGCCCGTGGGCGACGTCGCCATCCTGAACCCGACCCTGCCGATCTGCACCCTCGACGAGGGCGCCGAGCTGCGGATCGAGTTCACGGTGGACACCGGCAAGGGCTACGTCGCCGCCGACCGCAACCGGCCCGAGGACGCGCCGATCGGGCTCATCCCGATCGACAGCCTCTATTCTCCGGTCCGCAAGGTCTCCTACAAGGTCGAGAACACCCGCGAGGGCCAGATTCTCGACTATGACAAGCTGACCATGCAGATCGAGACCGACGGCTCGATCTCGGCTGAGGACGCGCTCGCTTATGCCGCGCGCATCCTGCAGGACCAGCTCGAGATCTTCGTGAACTTCGAGGAGCCCAAGCGCGAGAGCGAGGCCGCCGCCATCCAGACGCTGCCGTTCTCGCCGGCGCTGCTGAAGAAGGTGGACGAGCTGGAGCTGTCGGTGCGTTCGGCGAACTGCCTGAAGAACGACAACATCGTCTATATCGGCGACCTGATCCAGAAGAGCGAGACGGAGATGCTCCGGACTCCGAACTTCGGCCGCAAGTCGCTGAACGAGATCAAGGAAGTGCTGGCCTCGCTGGGCCTGCACCTCGGCATGGAAGTGCCCGGCTGGCCGCCCGAGAACATCGAGGAACTGGCCAAGCGCTTCGAGGAACATTACTGATCTGAATCGCCGGGATGGCGTTGAGTCATCCCGAAAGCAATTGAAGCGGCGCGTGCCGCCCAACTGACCGGCTCGCACGCCGCTCGCTTTCAGGAGTTTCGCCGTCATGCGTCACGGCAAGGTACATCGCAAGTTCAACCGCACCTGGGAGCACCGCAAGGCGATGTTCTCCAATCTCGCGGGCGCGCTCATCACCCACGAGCAGATCGTCACCACCCTGCCCAAGGCCAAGGACCTGCGTCCCGTGGTCGAGAAGCTGGTGACCCTCGCCCGCCGCGGCGACCTGCACGCCCGCCGCCAGGCCATCGCCGAGCTGAAGGACCTTTCCGTGGTCAAGAAGCTCTTCGACGTGCTGGCGCCGCGCTACAAGGAGCGGCCGGGCGGCTACATCCGCATCATCAAGGCGGGCTTCCGCTATGGCGACTGCACCCCGGTGGCGGTGATCGAGTTCGTCGACCGCGACGTGGACGCCAAGGGCGCCGCCGACCATGCCCGCACCGCGGCGGCCGGCGAGGCCGAGGCGGCCTGAGGTCCGGCGCAGCAGCGCGTGATTGAGAAAAGGGCGGCCCTCTGGGTCGCCCTTTTTGTTGGGCGGTCGCAGGATGCCGGTTGCTGGTCGCCGGAGGGCGACGCGGTGCGCGGGGCTGGCCCGGCGCGTGGGATCGGCATCTTCCGCCTCAAGCGGGGCACGAGGCCGGAACCCTTCCGCCAAGCCGCGTTCCGCGAAGATGGCGGCCGGCGAATAATGCAATTAAAGGTTGCTCGCGCTGGTCCATGTCCCGTGTTCGCCCCGGGCCGCGATGGAGGGGCGGTGTTCCCACGCGCCGCGTGAGGCATGATAGATGAATCCGGCCGCGGCGAATCGAGGCCGGCACCGTGCCATCCGGCCCGCAGCGACAAAGCGGGGCACGCAAGGCCGGATACGCAAAGTCCTTGAGGATGGTAGCATGATGGGTGTCGTCGTCTCGTCCCGCCAGCCGCCGCGGCGCCTCGGCGGCGCCCGCAAGCTGCGCAGCTTCCTCGCGGTGCCGGCGCTGCTGGCCGGGCTCTGCGGCGGCATCGCCCAGGGCCAGTCGTTGCAATCCCAGCCGCTTCAGGGCCCGACGGCACAGGTGCCGGCGTCGGCGGCCGAGGTGAAGCTGTCCTTCGCCCCCGTGGCGGCGCGCACCGCGCCCGCGGTGGTCAACGTCTATGCGATGAAGGCGCGCCCGGCGGCGAACAATCCCATGTTCGCCGATCCGTTCTTCCGCCGCTTCTTCGGCGGCCCCGGCGGCCAGGGCGGGGCGCCCGGGCTTGGCGCGCCGGAGCGGATGCAGCGCTCGCTGGGCTCGGGCGTGATCGTGGATCCGTCCGGGATCGTGGTCACCAACTTCCATGTGATCGAGGGCGCGGACGAGGTCCGCATCGCCTTCAACGACAAGCGCGAGTATGCCGCCGAGATCCTGCTGCGCGACCAGCGCACCGACCTCGCCATCCTGCGCATCCGCACCGAGGGCAAGGCCGAGACCTTCGCCACCATCCCGCTGGGCAATTCGGACGAACTGGCGGTGGGCGACCTGGTGCTCGCCATCGGCGACCCCTTCGGCGTCGGCCAGACGGTGACCCAGGGCATCGTCTCGGCGCTGGCCCGCACCCAGGTGGGAGTTTCCGACTACCAGTTCTTCATCCAGACCGATGCCGCCATCAATCCCGGCAATTCCGGCGGCGCGCTGGTGGACATGGCCGGCAGGCTGGTGGGCATCAATACCGCCATTTATTCGCGCTCGGGCGGCAGCATCGGCATCGGCTTCGCGATTCCGGTCAACATGGCGCGGGTGGTGATCGAGCAGGCCAAGGGCGGCGGCAAGTCGGTGCGCCGGCCGTGGCTTGGCGCCAAGCTGCAGCGCGTCACCCCGGACATCGCCGAGAGCCTGGGCCTCGCCCGGCCGAGCGGCGTGCTGGTGCAGGAGGTGATGCCCGACAGCCCCGCCGCGAAGGCCGGGCTGAAGGTGGGCGATCTCATCGTCGCCATGGAGGGGCAGCCGATCGAGGATCCCGAGTCGCTCAACTCCCGTTTCGCCACCCGCCCCATCGGCGGCCGGGCGGCGCTGGCGGTGAATCGCAGCGGCAAGGAGATCCCGCTGGTGGTGGTGCTGGAGGGTGCGCCGGAGACCACGCCGCGCGACGAGATGGTGCTGAAGTCCCGCTCGCCCCTCGCCGGCATCACCGCGGTCAACCTGTCGCCGGCGGTGGCGGAGGAGTTGCGGGTGGATGCCAACGCCCTCGGCGTGGTGGTCTACGACGTGGCCGACAACAGCCCGGCCGCCGGCACCGGCTTCCGGGTGGGCGACATCATCCTGGAGGTGAATGGCGAGCGGGTGGAACGCACCCGCGACCTGGAGCGCCTGACCCGGACGCCGCAGCGGGCGTGGCAGGTGTCGGTGCGGCGCAACGGGCGGGTCATCGCCGGGCGTTTTCCCGGCTGACGACGCTCCGGCGGGGCGTCGCAGGGGGGCATGAGGGCACGCGGATGGCGGACCTGTTCTCGGCAGCCGGCCTCGCGGACGACGTCAGCCGTCCGCTCGCCGACCGGCTGCGCCCCGCGCACCTGGCCGAGGTGGTGGGGCAGGACCACCTGGTGGGGCCGGACGGCGTGCTGACCCGGATGATCGAGGCCCGCTCCCTCGGCTCGCTGATCCTGTGGGGGCCGCCGGGCACCGGCAAGACCACGGTGGCGCGGCTGCTGGCCCATGCCACGGAGCTTCATTTCGAGCAGCTCTCGGCCATCTTCTCGGGGGTGGCGGACCTCAAGAAGGTGTTCGAGCAGGCCCGCGCCCGCCGCAAGGTGGGGCAGGGGACGCTGCTGTTCGTCGACGAGATCCACCGCTTCAACCGCGCCCAGCAGGACAGCTTCCTGCCGGTGATGGAGGACGGCACGGTGACCCTGGTGGGCGCCACTACGGAGAACCCGTCCTTCGAGCTCAACGCGGCGCTGCTCTCCCGCGCCCGGGTGCTGGTGTTCAAGCCGCTGGACGGCGCCGCCATCGCCCATCTCCTGGAGCGGGCGGAGCAGATCGAGAGCCGGCCGCTGCCGCTGACCGAAGATGCCCGCGCCGCCCTGGTCAACATGGCGGATGGCGACGGCCGGGCGTCCCTGACCCTGGCCGAAGAGGTGTGGCGGGCGGCGCGTGCCGGCGAGGTGTTCGACATTGCCGGCCTCGCCGAGGTGGTGCAGCGCCGCGCGCCCATCTACGACAAGAGCGAGGACGGCCACTACAACCTGATCTCGGCGCTGCACAAGGCGGTGCGTGGCTCCGATCCCGATGCGGCGCTGTATTACCTGGCCCGGATGCTGGATGCCGGGGAAGCGCCCTTGTTCCTCGCCCGGCGCATCGTGCGCATGGCGGTGGAGGACATCGGCAACGCCGATCCGCAGGCCCTGGTTGTGGCCAATGCGGCGAAGGAGGCCTACGACTTCCTCGGCTCGCCGGAGGGCGACCTGGCGCTGGCGCAGGCCATCGTCTACGTGGCGACCGCGCCCAAGTCGAACGCCGTCTACAAGGCGTTCTCCGCGGCAAAGCGGGCGGCGAAGGAGGGCGGCTCGCTCACCCCGCCCAAGCATATCCTCAACGCGCCCACCAAGCTGATGAAGGCCGAAGGCTACGCCGCCGGCTACATCTACGATCACGACGCGCCGGACGCCTTTTCCGGCCAGAACTACTTCCCCGAGGCGCTGGGCCGGCAGAGCTTCTACCGGCCGGTGGAGCGCGGCTTCGAGCGGGAGATCCGCAAGCGCATGGAATACTGGGCGCGCCTGAGGGCGGAGCGCGGCGAGCCGTAGGGGGCGCTCCCCAGCGTGTGTCCCGCATGCGGCGCCATGCGCTCCCTCTCCCGCTTGCGGGGGAGGGTTGGGGTGGGGGCTACGGCGGCTCGTGCAGCTTTCCGGGTAAAGGGGAAAGCGGAGAGGCTTTGCCCTCGCCCTGATCCTCCCCCGCACACGGGGGAGGGGATGCCTCGATGCCGGATTGACTTGCGACTGAACGCGGCAGGGCTGAATTTCGGCGCCTGCTCGCGCTCAACGCCACGCGCTCCATCTCCCGCGTGCGGGGTAGGGCTGGGGAGCGGGCCGCGGCGGCTGGTGCGAGTTTTCGGGCGCAGGGGAAAACGGAGAGGCCTACCCCCTCCCTGTCCCTCTCCCGCTTGCGGGGGAGTGGATGCCCTGTGCCGGATCGTCTTGCGACTTAACGCGACAGTGCGAATTTCGGCGCCTCTTCGCGCTCAAAGCCGTGCGCTCCCGCTCCCGCTTGCGGAGGAGGGCTGGGGAGAGGGCTGCGGCGTTTGAAGGAACCCCGCGCCGCGCCCCTCAGCCCGGATCGAGCGGCGCCGTGCCGGTGGGGCGGCCCTCGGCGTCGCGGGTGATGGTCTCCACCCGCGCCTCGGCCGCCTTGAGCAGGGTCTCGCAGCGCTTCTTCAGCGCCTCGCCGCGTTCGTAGAGCGAGATGGATTCCTCCAGCGGCACGTTGCCCATCTCCAGGCTCTTCACGATCGTCTCGAGCTCCGCCAGAGCCTGCTCGAAGCTCAGGCCGTCGACACCTGCCGCTGCCTGCGCCGCACCCTTGGATGCGCCCCGTCCCGCCTCGGCCATGGCCGTCTC
>CALMSN010000219.1 GCA_937872325.1 uncultured Xanthobacter sp.
TCCACCAGGAACAGGAAGACGTCCCGATCCGAGGCGTAGAGCGTGGTGGTGTCCTTGGTGATGTCGACGCGGGGATTGTAGATGCCTGTCGACCAGTCGAGCACACCCGGCACCTTCCAGCGGGTGTCGCCGGTGCCATTGCCGGCGATGCGGCGCACGGCATCCACCAGCTCGTGGTCGTAGATGCGGCCGTAGTCGGGACCGGTCACGGCCCGTAGCTCGACGCGGCCGTCCTCCACCTCCAGCGTCTTCACCTGCTCAGCGCGGTGCGTCAGCAGGCCGTGCTGCAGATTGATGCCGGCGAGCGGAGCCGGGAGTTGCCGCAGGTAGGCCGCCGGCGCGCCGATGAGGCTTGCAAGCTGGCCGAAGCTCCAGTGGGTCGGCGCAACAGGAGCCTCCGTCCCCGGCAGCGCGAGCGTCAGCCGGTCCGGCGCCTCTCGGCTCGCTTTGACGCGGATAGCCGCGCTCTCCACCGTCCGGGTCCGGCTCCGGTCGGACCGGCCGCGCACCGCGCCATACAGCTCCGACAGGGACAGATAGCGTTCGTCCGCCGGCCGGGAGAACCACTCCGAAGGCATCCTCCCGATCGCCCCGCCACGGCCCGCATCCACCCTATAGCCGCCCGCCGGATCGCGGTGCCCATCCAGAACCTGAACCTCAGTGATGGGACAAACTCCATGACGGGCGCCGGGAGCCTCTCTCCCGGTCCTCAACCCGTCATGGCAAACCCGGCCGCCTCTCACTCTAACATGCTCACCCGTCGCCTACCGGCATGGCGAAGCCACTGGCCTCGTGGGCGCCGCCTGAGATTGCGCGGAAGACCGTTCGTCGATCGCCGTTGGAGATGCGCAGATTGTCGGCTGCAGTCTTGTCCGAGGATGTGGGGAGCTCTTCGTAGAGAGGCGCGGAGAATGCGGCCCAATCGCAAACTTCAGCCAAAACCGTTTCAGATCTGAAAACTGAAACGATAACTTCTGGCTAAGTCATTGATTTAGATGGCGCGCCGGGGAAGATTCGAACTCCCGACCCCCAGATTCGTAGTCTGGTGCTCTATCCAGCTGAGCTACCGGCGCATGCCTGCGGTTGATCTGCGGAACCAAGGTTTCCGAGATGCCGCGACCGGGGGAACCCCGGTCGTCGCCGTGGCGGGTGCCGACGGCGAGGCCAGTCAGCTACCCCATTTCCAAATCCGGTGCAAGGCGTTTCCGCCACCCAGCGCGCCGCCGTCAGCCGTGCTGCCGCGCGCCGCCTGCCCGGCATCGCGCGTTTCCCTCGAAGATCGTTAGGCGCGCAAGCGTTCGCGGCGGGCGCGGGCGCTGTCCGGGCTGTCGGGTAGGGTGATGGCGAAGGTGGTGCCCACCGCCCCGTCAACCAGCCGGATCTCGCCGCCATGGGCCCGAATCAGCTCGCCCGCGATCGGCAGGCCGAGCCCGGTGCCGCCCCGCCGCGCGGAGGACACGAAGGCCTCGAACAGGTGCTGGCGCCGTGCCGGCGGAATGCCGGGCCCGGTGTCGCTCATCTCGATCTCCACCGTGGCCCCACGCCGGCGCGCCGCCAGCCGGATCTGGTCGCGGGCCGGATCGGGCGGGTTGCGCGCCTCCAGCGCCTGAACCGCGTTGCGGGCGAGGTTCAGGATCACCCGGAACAGCTGGTCGGGATCGGCATCGGCGGTCAGCCCGGGCTCCACCGCGGCGATCCAGCCGATGCCCGAGCCGGGGGCGAGGCCGAGGGTCTCGCGCACCTCCTCGAACAGCGGCCCCAGCGCCACGGGGCGGCGTTCCGGCAGCTTCTCCTGCGCCCGGCCGTAGGACAGGGTCTGCTCGCAATAGGCGATGGCGCGGTCGAGCGCGGCCATCAGCTTCGGCGCGAAGCGCTGCACGGTCGGGTCCGGGATCCCCGAGAGCCGGTCGGAGAGCAGCTGCGCGGAGGCCAGGAGATTGCGCAGGTCGTGGTTGATCTTCGACACCGCAAGGCCCAGCGCCGCCAGGTGGTTCTTCTGGTTGAGGGTGGAGACGAGGCCGCGCTGGAGATCCTCCAGCGCCTCCTCGGCGGTGCCGATCTCGTCGCCACGCCCGGACGGGGTGATGATGCGCGAGGCGTCCTCCGGATTCTCGCGGAACAGGGTCATGCGCTGGGTGAGCCGGCGCATGGGCCGCACGAACAGCCAGTTGAGCGCCACATAGACCAGCAGGCCGACCAGGGCGGCGATGGCCAGCGATACCAGCAGCACGGTGAAGGTGAAGCGCAGCAGCGCCTTGCGCAGCGGGGTCTCGGGCAGCACGATCTCGATGAAGTCGGCGCCCGGCGGCGGATCGCCCACCACCCGCAGGATGCGGCCATCGGGGGAGAGCAGTGTGGCGGCGGCCTCGCGCACCGAATCCCAGAGCCCGGTCTCGCGCATATCGAGATGCACGTCGGCCTGGGGCGGCATGTCGGAGACGGCCAGGAGCCGGCGGGTCTCATCCTTCTTCACCACGATCACCTTGGCGCCGACGCTGGCCAGAAGCTCGCGGGTGAGGTCGACGGGGATGCCGTCCTGGGGCGCGGCATCGAGCACCAGCGCGGCGGTGCGCGCCCCGGCCAGGCGATCGGAGAGCCAGGCGTTGCGATAATTGGCGATGGTCGGCACCAGCACGGCGATTTCCGCCGCCGCCATCACCACCAGCGTCAGCAGCAGGACCTTGGCCGACAGGCCAAAGCGGCGGCGCGCGTCCGGCGGGGACGCGGGCGGCTGCGGACTATGGCCCTCAGGATCGAGCATGCCTCCCCCGGGCGTCGGCCTGGTGTCGCGGCTGAATCATCGCTGCCGGCACGTTCGGGCCGGCATGTCCGCGCGCGGCATCGCGCCGCCGTGCAGGCTCGTCTGATGCCTGGTTCCCGCCCCCAGGACCGGCATCCGGAAACGCGCCTGCAACCAAAGGATAGACGCCGGCGGCGCCGCAGGCCAGTGCCGGCCGTGGAACGGACGCGGCGGCGGATGTCGAAGCGCGGTGGTGGCGGCCGCGCGGCGCGCGGGACGGGTGCCGGACCGCCCCGGATCCCCAGGCGACTGCCGGCGCGGGACCGATCCGCGTCGCGCGGGCACGGCGGCGATGCGCCGAGGCCGGTGTCGAAGAATGCGACCCGGCAGCGTTTTGGAAATCAATGATCCGGAGGGATTTTCGGTGTGCCTGAGGCACACGCGGAGGCCGCACCTGCCGGCAGGGCGTTCACATCCAGCGGAGGGCACATCCAGCGGCGGGCGTCTCAAGGAGGCGGGCCGGCGACCGGGACGCTATTCGCCCTCGCCGAAGCGGTCGGCGACCAGATGGGTAAGGGCGTCGAGCACGGCTTGCGCCTCGGCCCCGGTGGCGGTCGCGATGACGCAGGGGCCGGGCGCGGCGGCGAGCATCATCAGGCCCATGATGGAGGTGCCCGCCACTTCCTCGCCGTTGCGACAGACGGTGACGCAGGCGTCGAACCGCTCCACGGTCTGGACGAACTTGGCCGAGGCGCGCGCGTGCAGGCCGCGCTTGTTGATGATGGGCAGGGGCCGCACCAGCGCGCCGGCGGGGATGGGATGCCCGCAGGCGGTGGCCGGATCCTCGTCGGCTTCCGGCACGGTCTCCACGATGTCATTTGCCGGCGAGAACACGGCTGGCCACATTGATATATTTCCTGCCTGCTTCCTGGGCGACCTCGACTGCTTCGGCGAGCGGCAGTTCGGCGCGGACCTTGGCGAGCTTCACCAGCATCGGCAGGTTCACCCCCGCCAATACCTCGACGTCCGGCGTGTTCATCACCGAGATGGCGAGGTTGCAGGGGGTGCCGCCGAACATGTCGGTGAGGATGACCACCCCATCCTGCGTGCGCACGCGATCCACCGCCGCCAGGATGTCGTGCCGCCGACGCTCCATGTCGTCGTCGGGACCGATGGTGACGGTGGCGATCTGAGACTGCGGCCCCATGACGTGTTCCAGCGCGGAACTGAACTCGTCCGCGAGGCGGCCATGGGTGACGAGGACGAGACCGATCATGTTTCCTCCGCCCTCATCCCCCAATGAAGGCCTCCCGCGTTGCGGGATCGACATATTCAGAGCGGCTCAAAAATTACGCAAGGGGTGCAGCGCACAAAAGCACATTTAGTTTTCGTGGGGAGCGCTCGTCAGGACGGCAGCCAGCATGAGGGCAGCACTGTCCAAACTCAAGGGGAGGAGGCGCGGCAGAGCACAGCCGTTGAGCACGGTGCGCTGCACGTGGGCAGCCGGCAACCTCTCGGCATCCTGCGACGCGAGATCGAGCACCAGCGCCAGCCGGACCTCGGGCCGGAACGGCAGCCGCCGCAGCCCCAGCCCGCGCACCTCGATCAGCCCGGCGAGCGCGGCGGGCGGCCGGGCGAGGAGGCCGTCGCCGGCGAGGTCCAGGTGCACCCGGTCGTCGGCCACCAGCTCGGCGGGGGGCAGGGCGCGCGGGGCGTCGAGGATCAGCCGCAGGGCGAGGCTGGACTTGCCGGCGCCGGAGGGGCCGCGGATCAGCACCCCCCTCTCGCCGATGGCTATGCAGGTGGCATGGATGGTGGGCGCCATGGCCGCCGCTTTCTCCTGGCCCCGCTCACCGGGAGGCGCCGGTCGTCTGGTATCTCAGGGCCGCCGTCAGCCGGCGGGCAGGCGGACCACAAAATGCGCCCCGGCCGGCTTGCCCGTGCCCGGCGCCATCCGGTTCTCGGCCCAGATCCGGCCGCCGTGGGCCTCCACGATCTGCCGGGAGATGGACAGGCCGAGGCCCGAATTCTGGCCGAAGCCCTGGTGCGGACGGTCGGTGTAGAAGCGCTCGAAGATCCGCGCGAGGGCATCGGGGCGAATGCCGGGGCCGTCGTCGTCCACCAGGATCTCCAGCTCGTCCTTCAGCCGGCGGCAGGTGACCCGCACCGTGCTGCCGGAGGGCGAGAAGGAGCGGGCGTTGGAGACGAGGTTGTCCACCACCTGGCCGAGCCGCGAGGCGTGGCCCGCCACCGTGAAGCCCGCTGCCGACCCGCCCGTCGGCTCGAAGGCGAGGGTGACGCCCACGCCGTCGTCCTTGCGCACATCCTGGGCCATGCCCACCACCATCTCCAGCAGCTGCCGCAGATCCACCGGCGAGGCCTCCTGGCGCTGCAGCTCGGCATCGAGGCGGCTGGCGTCGGAGATGTCGGAGATCAGCCGGTCGAGCCGCTTCACGTCGTGCTGGATCACCTCCATCAGCCGCCCGCGCGAGGTGTCGGACTTGGCCAGCGGCAGGGTCTCCACCGCGCTGCGCAGGGAGGTGAGGGGGTTCTTCAGCTCATGGGCCACGTCGGCGGCGAAGCTCTCGATGGCGGCGATGCGGTTGTAGAGGGCGCCCGTCATGTCGCGCAGGGCGCCGGAGAGATGGCCGATCTCGTCGGCGCGGGCGGTGAAGTCGGGGATCTCGACCCGGGTCTTGATGCGCCGGCGCACCCGTTCGGCGGCATCGGCGAGCTTGCGCACCGGATCGGCGATGGTGCCGGCGAGCAGCACCGAGAGCAGCACCATCACCGCCGCCGCCACCAGGAACACGCGGACGATGACGAAGCGCTCGGCCTTCACCGCCTCGTCGATCTCGCCGCCCTGGGTGGAGAGCAGCAGCACCCCCAGGATGGCGCGGAAGCGCTGGATCGGCACCGCGACCGAGACCACCACCCGGCCGCGGTCGTCCACCCGCACCTCGCTGTCATTGGCGCCGAGGGAGGCGGAGGCCACCTCCGGATACTTCATGCCCGCCTGCGGCCCGAGCTCGGCATAAAGCGGCAGGTCGCCGCGCGCGAACCAGAGCTGGATGTTGCGCCAGACCCGCTCCAGCGGTCCCGGCTTCGGCTCGTTGGGGGAGGGCAGGTTGTAGCGCAGGATGTCGCCGCGCGAGTAGAGCGAGCGGGAATCCAGCAGCAGCTGGCCGTCGCGGTCATAGATCCGCGCCCGGGTGCCGGTGGGGCCCACCAGGCGGCGCAGCACCGGGGTGACCCGCTCCGGATTGATCGGGAATTCCAGCGGCGCCATGCCCTCGTCCTCGGGGGTCACGCTCTCCCCCGCCTGCAGCTCCAGCAGGCGCTCGGGATCCACCGTGATGGCGTTGGTCTCCACCTGGGCGGAGGAGGCGATGGCGGCGGCGATGATCTCGCCCTGCACCATCAGGCTCTGGATGCGGGCGTCGATGAGGCCGGAGCGGAACTCGGACAGATAAAGGATGCCGGAGACCAGGGCGCACAGCCCGGCCAGGTTGAGCAGCACGATCCGCCGGGTGAGCGAGGAGAAGCCCTTGAAGGCGACGAACCGGCGGAAGCGACGCAGCAGCGCCAACGGCGTGGCCACCACGCCGCGCCGGCTGCGCGCGGCGGCGGGCGCGGGATCGGCCGGCGCGTCCTCCGCCACCGGATCTGTATCGTACTCCGGCAGCGCGTCGTCGACGGGAGGAGGGGACAGCTCGGGTGGGCCGCGATCGGACATGCCGGGCGCGGCAGAGGTGGAAGAGGCGGGCGCAGGATCGGCAGCCGGGGATGGCGCGCCGGGCGCAGCCGGATCCGGCGACATGACGCCAAGATGAGCCGGGCCCGCGGCCGGCACATCGGTTCCGGCCGGCGGCGCCGGTTCGACTGAAGGGGCGGGGTCAGGCAGCCGCTCGCCGGCCCGTCCGCCGGCGACTGCCGGTTCGGAGGCGGCATCGGGCCTGCGGGCGTCGGCAGCCTCGGCGGCGGCGCGGCGGCTTGCGCGGGGCCGGGCCGGGCGGCGGCCGGGCTCCTGGGTCTCCGGCGCCGGGGCGTCCGGTGCGGGAGCGTCCGGCGCAGGCGTCGAGGGGGACCGGCGCGTCCTGGTCATTCCTTGAAGCGGTATCCGACGCCGTAGAGGGTCTCGATCATCTCGAACGAATCGTCCACCGACTTGAACTTCTTGCGCAGCCGCTTGATGTGGCTGTCGATGGTGCGGTCGTCGACATAGACTTGGTCGTCATAGGCGGCGTCCATCAGCGCATTGCGGCTCTTCACCACGCCGGGGCGCTGGGCGAGGGCCTGCAGGATCAGGAACTCCGTGACGGTGAGGGTCACCTGCTCGTTCTTCCAGGTGCAGGTGTGGCGCTCGGGATCCATGCGCAGGTTGCCGCGCTCGAGCACCTTTGCGCTGTCGGTCTCCTTGGGCGGGCTGCCGTCCTTGGGGCCGGAGCGGCGCAGCACCGCCTTCACCCGCTCCACGAGCAGGCGCTGGGAGAACGGCTTCTTGATGAAGTCGTCGGCGCCCATCTTGAGGCCGAACAGCTCGTCGATCTCCTCGTCCTTGGAGGTGAGGAAGATCACCGGCATGTCGGTCTTCTGGCGCAGCCGGCGCAGCAGCTCCATGCCGTCCATGCG
>CALMSN010000220.1 GCA_937872325.1 uncultured Xanthobacter sp.
CAGCTTATACAGAAACGCCATCGCAGCACTACGGTAGGTCACTCCCACGTCTTCTCTTATGAGAACCAGAGTGTGGGTAAAGACAGAGCTATCCACGGTCTATCCCTTCCCTGTTTTACTGAGGAAGATTTCGGATGGGCTGGGAACATCACTGAGCTTTGGAACCGTGGGGTCTGCATCAAACGTGAAGTCGAAAATGGAGATTATGACCTAGAGTACGTTTCGCTTCGCAAGATGAAGAAAGTTTACGGAGACTAACATGCCGATAGGTTTCTTCAATATTGCAGAACAGATGTTGAAGGACTTCACCCTCCTCGCCTTCAGCGCCGCGATCGAGGCGAAGTCGAGATCGCGGTTGCGCCACTGGATGGTCTTCACCGCATCGAAGCGGTGGCTCTCGAGCGCCTCGACCAGCGCGTCCTCGAAGGGATCGGCACGGCCGGTGACGCCGAAGGTGCCGTCGCGCATGTGGCGGCCGGCGCGCCCGGCGATCTGGCCGAGCTCGGCGGCTGTGAGCTGGCGGAACTGGTAGCCGTCGAACTTGCGGTTCTGGGCGAAGGCGACGTGGTCGACGTCGAGATTGAGTCCCATGCCGATCGCATCGGTGGCGACGAGGAAGTCGACGTCGCCGGACTGGTAGAGCTCCACCTGGGCGTTGCGGGTGCGCGGAGAGAGCGCGCCCATCACAACCGCCGCCCCGCCGCGGTGGCGGCGGATGAATTCGGCGATGGCGTAGACCTCCTCGGCCGAGAACGCGACGATGGCGCTGCGCGGCGGCAGCCGGGAGATCTTGCGCTCGCCCGCGAACGACAAGGTGGAGAGCCGCGGACGCTCCTGGACATGCACCCCCGGCAGCAGCCGCTCGATCAGCGGGCGCACCGCGTTGGAGCCCAGCAGCAGGGTTTCGTGCCGGCCGCGGCGGTTGAGGATGCGATCGGTGAAGACATGGCCGCGGTCGAGGTCGGTGGCGAGCTGCACCTCGTCGATGGCGACGAAGGCCACGTCGATGTCGCGCGGCATGGCCTCGACGGTCGCCACCCAGTAGCGCGGCGCCTTGGGCTTGATCTTCTCCTCGCCGGTGACGAGGGCGACCTTCTCCGCCCCCACCTGGGCGACCACGCGCTGGTAGACCTCGCGGGCCAGCAGGCGCAGCGGCAGGCCGATGATGCCGCTCTCGTGGCCTAGCATCCGGGTGATGGCGAGATGGGTCTTGCCGGTATTGGTGGGGCCGAGAATGGCGCTGACGCCGCGCGCACGCACGGCGCGGGGCAGCACGGCCCATCGGGTAACGTCATCCATCGGCGTGTCGCTGACCCCGCATGCGGTCCCGGGCGGACGCTCCGCGCCCCCCGCTTCGACACGGACGGGCGCGGCCGTTCCCGTATCATATCGGGACGCCGGGGCGAGAGGGAAAGCCCCGGCCGGAACAGCCGCGGAACGAAAGGCGTGCGAATCGCTGCGCCACGCCGGTTCGGGTTTCGTTCGGGGGGTCGTTGGGCTGTCCCGCTGCGGGACGGCGCTTCGTCGACGAGGAACGGGCGGGAAACGAAACCGGAGCGAATCGCTCCGCGTCGCGTGTTCGCCTTCCGGTCGCCATCGGTCCCGTTGCGGGACTGCGCGGCACCGGCTGGGAACGGGGCCGCAACGAGACCGGAGCGAATCGGATCGCAGCGCGCGTTCCTCTTCCGATCCCGGGCTATCCCATTACGGGACAGCGCCGCGCTGTCTGGGAACGGGGCGGCAACGAAACCGGCGCGAATCGGATCGCGTCGCCTGTTCGCCTTCCATTCCCAGCCCGTCCCGTTGCGGGACGATGCGGCACCGATTGAGAACGGGATGGCAACGAAGCCGGCGCGAATCGGATCTTAGCGCGCGTTCCTCTTCCGATCCCGGGCCGTCCCCTTGTGGGACTATCCCCGCGCCGGCTGGGAACGAGGCAGCAACGAAACCGGGGCGAATCGCTGCGCAGCGCGGGTTCGCCTTCCGATCCAGGACCATCCCGTGGCGGGAAAACGCCGCGCCGGCTGGGAACGGGCGGGAAACGAAACCGGCGCGAATCGGATCGCACCGGTCGTTTTGGATTCGTTCCCGCGCGACGCCGACAGACCGGCAACGACGCCGGTGCGGATCCTTCCTGCAAAGATGTTTGCCGTGCGTTCCCGGCCGGGCCTCAAGCGGGAGTTGAACCCGTTCGAGACCCGGCGGGGAGCCGCGCACCGCCCAGCCCAGCGGCGCATCGAAGCGCCGCTGCGAACGCCAGGCGGGCGGCGTTTCAGGCGATGGCGCGAAGCCTGGCCACGGCCAGGTCGGACGCGGCCGGATCGGCGGCGGCCGGCAGGAGCACGCCGCTCGGGCGGATCAGGCCATGGGCGCCATCCAGCGCGCCGGGCGCCAGCTCGCGCGCCAGCAGCCGCTCGCGGGCGAAATAGCCCGGCATCTCCAGGGCGCTGGTGCGGGCGGCCGAGAAGCCGAAGCGGGCGTAATAGGGCGCATCGCCCACCAGGATCACCACGCCGTGCCCCAGCGCCTCGGCGGCGGCGAGCGCGGCGCGCATGAGGTCGCCGCCAAGGCCCCGGGCGCGGAACCAGGGATGCACCGCCAGCGGGCCGAGCAGCAGAGCCGCGCGACCGTCGCCGGTCTCGACGTCCCACAGCCGGACCGTGCCGGCGAGGCGGCCGTCCGGGCCATGGGCGGAAAAGGCCAGCCCGTCCGAAGGCCGCCGGCCGGCGCGCAGGCGCTCGGACGACTTCAGCTTGCGATCGGGGCCCATGCACAGGTCGAGCAGCGCCTCGCGGGCGGCGACATCGTGCGGGGCTTCGAGAGAAATGGCAGTCATCGGCACCTCCCGTGCGGACAACCGGGCGACAGGGGACGGCCGTTCCCGCCGCACGGCAATGCGCAGCGGGCCGAAGCCGGATGAATTTGGAAGGACCGGAACCCCGGACCAGCGCCGCCCCCGAGCCAGGCTCACGGGCGGCCGACCTCGGCCCAGCCCCGGTCCGGGGCGTGGGCCGCGCGCCTTCAGATCACGTAGGACCTGAGGGGCGGGAAGCCGTTGAACGCCACCGCCGAATAGGTGGTGGTGTAGGCGCCGCAGGCCTCGATGATGACCTTGTCGCCGATGGAGAGCGACAGCGGCAGCTCGACCGGGGTCTTCTCGTACATCACGTCGGCCGAATCGCAGGTCGGGCCGGCCAGCACGCACGGGGCGGTGTCGTCGCCGTCGCGCGGGGTGCGCAGCGGGTAGCGGATCGCCTCGTCCATGGTCTCGGCGAGACCGCCGAACTTGCCGATGTCGAGATAGACCCAGCGCATGGTCTCCTCGTCGCTCTTCTTCGAGATGAGGACGACCTCGGTCTCGATCAGGCCGGCATTGCCCACCATGCCGCGGCCCGGCTCCATGATGGTCTCCGGGATGGCATTGCCGAAATGACGGCGCAGCGCGTCGAAGATGGCCTCGCCATACTGCTGGGCGGCCGGCACGTCCTGGAGATAGCGGGCGGGGAAGCCGCCGCCGAGATTCACCATGGACAGGGCGATGCCGCGCTCGGCGCACTCGCGGAAGATCGTGGCCGCGGAGGACAGCGCGCTGTCCCAGGCATTCACGTTCTTCTGCTGCGAGCCGACATGGAACGACACGCCGTAGGGCGCGAGGCCGAGACGATGGGCGTGCTCCAGCACGTCGACCGCCATCTGCGGCTCGCAGCCGAACTTGCGCGAGAGCGGCCATTCGGCACCGGCCCCATCGCACAGGATGCGGCAGAACACCTTGGCGCCGGCGGCGACGCGGGCCACCTTCTCGACTTCCTCATAGGAATCGACGGCGAACAGGCGCACGCCCAGCTTGAAGGCGCGCTCGATGTCGCGCTCCTTCTTGATGGTGTTGCCATAGGAGATGCGATCAGAGCCCGCGCCGGTGGCGAGCACCATCTCGATCTCGCCGACGGAGGCGCAGTCGAAGCACGAGCCCATCTCCTCGAGCGCCTTCAGGATGGCGGCATCGGGATTGGCCTTCACCGCGTAGAAGACGCGGGTGTCCGGCAGGGCGCGGGCGAAGGTCTGGTAGTTGGAGCGGACCACGTCGAGGTCGACCACCACGCAGGGGCCGTCGTCACGCCGGGTACGCAGGAATTCGCGGATGCGATCGGTCATGGAAACCTCCCCGTGACCTGAAGCCGAGTGAAGCGCGGAAAATCCGCGCGACGACAGGACGGAGGAGCAAGAAGCCAGCGCGATCCGAACCGGATCCGGGCCCTGCCCCACCGAGGCGCGCACCCTCAGACCGTCGGCGCTGTGGAGACGCCGTCGTTCTGCGAGCCACGCCCGCTTCGCCGGTCACAAACCGGCCGCATCATCGGACCGAACGGCAGCCTCTCGGCCGCGGCGGCGAAAGCCGCACGGACGGGTCGGACTGCGCACGATTGGAGAGGGGAATCCCGCTCCGCACGGCCGGCAAGATGTAGTGCCTCTTCAGTAACGCCGCCCTTTGGAGGGGCGACCGAGACCAAAAAAGCCCTTACGTCGTTGCTTCAAGTCACGTCCCCCGCATTGAGGAGCGGGGTGGGCCGGTTCCCTCCGGCTTGTCGATCGTCCTGGCAGCTTTCCGGCCTCTTGTCCGGAGATCCTACCGACCGACACGCGACCACAGGCACGTGCGAATTTGGGCAAGGCGGATGTAGGGGATTCGCCTGTCGCATGCAAGGGGGTACGTCGAAAATGATGCCCTGCAAAATGCACGGCCGGCGGCCCGCGCCCCACTTCTGCCCTAGCGTTAGCTTCACCGTGCGCCGGCAATCGGGAGGATCCTCATGTCGCGTCTGATTCTGGCCGGGCTTTTGGCCCTGGCGAGCGGGGTCACGGCCACGGCGGCCCGCGCCGAAAACCCGTTCGGGCTGGAGGTCGCGGGCTGGTCGAGCCGGCAGGCGCCCACGGGCACGGTCTATTTCTCCTGCCAGCAGGCGGCGTGCGGCGGCGAGCAGGGGCTGATCAGCATCAGCCGTCGGGCGCCGATGCCGGACATGACCCTCGAGCGCTTCAAGGCAACCCAGATCGCCATCAACAGCCAAATTCTCGCGCGGGTCCCGGGCATCCGCGCCTCCACCCTCGGCAGCGCCATGATGGCGCCGGCGAAGTCGGTGCTCATCTTCACCATGCCGCGCGACCAGGTGGTCGCCTCCGGGGAGGAGCGCTTCTTCCTGGTCGCGCTGCTGGTGGGGCCGTCCGGCACGCTGTCGGTGCTGAGCGACGGGCCGAGCCGGAAGATCGCCGACGGCAATTTCAGGCTCTTCCTGCCCCGCCTGATCCAGCTGGCCGAGAGCCTGCGCTGAGGCGCGGCACCGGCCGTGACGCCCGCGCCGCGCCGGATCGCCGCGCTTGCGTCACGGCCCTTGATTGGCATCAATACAAGGAGCAAGGTAGACGTATAACATTGAAAAAATGGGGTCGTCGGCAGCCGATCCCGGGTCCCGCTCCGCCCGCCCTGCAAGGTCCGGAATGAACTACGATCATTTCTTTGCCGATGCCATCGACGCCCTGCGCAAGGAGCGCCGCTATCGCACCTTCGCCGAGATCGAGCGGGACGGACGGCACTTCCCCCGCGCGGTTTGGCATTCGCCCGGCGGTCCCCGCGACATCGTGGTGTGGTGCTCCAACGATTATCTCGGCATGGGCGCGCACCCCAAGGTGGTCGAGGCCATGTGCCAGACCGCCCAGGCCCGCGGCGCCGGTGCCGGCGGCACCCGCAACATCTCCGGCAACAGCCACGAAATCGTGATGCTGGAGCGCGAGCTCGCCGACCTCCACGGCAAGGAGCAGGGGCTCGTCTTCACCTCGGGCTACATCTCCAACGCCACCGGCATCTCCACCATCGTGAAGCTGATCCCGGACTGCGTGGTGATCTCCGACGAGCTCAACCACAATTCCATGATCGAGGGCGTGCGCCAGAGCGGCCGGCAGAAGGCCATCTTCCGCCACAACGACCTGGACCATCTCGAGGAGCTGCTGAAGGCGGCCGGCGACCGGCCGAAGCTGGTGGCCTTCGAGAGCGTCTATTCCATGGACGGCGACATCGCCCCCATCGCCGGCATCTGCGACCTCGCCGAGCGCTACGGCGCCATGACCTATCTCGATGAAGTGCATGCGGTTGGCATGTACGGCCCGCGCGGCGCCGGCGTCGCCGAGCGCGACGGGGTGATGGACCGGGTCGACATCATCGAAGGCACGCTGGGCAAGGCGTTCGGCGTGGTCGGCGGCTACATCACCGGCAAGCGGGTGGTGATCGACGCGGTGCGCTCCTATGCGCCGGGCTTCATCTTCACCACCGCCCTGCCGCCGGCCGTCGCCGCCGCCGCCACCGCCTCCGTGCGCCACCTCAAGGGCTCGCAGAAGGAGCGCGACGGCCAGAAGGCCCAGGTGGCCAAGGTCAAGGCGGCGCTGGCCGCCGCCGGTCTGCCGCAGATGGAGACCCCCACCCACATCGTCCCGGTGATGGTGGGCGACGCCAAGGCCTGCAAGATGGCCTCAGACCTTCTGCTGGCCGAATACGGCATCTACATCCAGCCCATCAACTATCCCACCGTGCCGCGCGGCACGGAGCGGCTGCGCATCACCCCGACCCCGTTCCACGACGACGCCCTCATCGCCCATCTGGCGGCGGCGCTCTCGGACGTGTGGGAGCGGCTGGAACTGCCTTATGCCGACCGGGTGGCCGCCACCACCGCATCGCGCCGCATCGCGGTCGGCCCGGCGCCGATCCCGCTGCCGGTGGCCGGGGGCTGAGGCCCGACCCGCCGGCGGGGACGTCAGTCAAAATACGAAGGGCCGGACAGCATCGTCCGGCCCTTTGTTGTTTTTGCGCCTGCCGGGCGGTTTTGCCCGTGTGGGGGATCCGGCCCTGAGCCCCATCCCGATCGGATGAAAAACACTCCACAATCAACGCACTGGAGCATTTCCGCGCTTGCGCGAAACACGGAAAGGCTCCGGGCCGAGCATTGTCACGGCAGCTCCGCCAGCTGCTCGTATTGCGACATGGCCACCGCGCCCGCCGCATCCAGATAGGCCCGGCCGAAGCGGGACGCCTTCAGCTTCTCCACCGGCTGCCAGATGATGCCGCCGATGGGTGTGGTGGCCCCTGCGACGGCGCAGGAGACGGCGAGCGTGACCGCCTGCCCGACCGTATAGGCCGTGCCCCGCTCCACCACCTTCACCGTTCCCGCCACGGCGCAGTTGCCGAACCCCTTGCGCGGCACCTCCACCTTCTCGACGGCAATGACGATGACGCTCGCCGCCTCCTTGCGCGCGGTCTCGTAGACGTAAGGCGGCATCAGCGCGAAGGCTGGCGCAGTGCCGAGGATGCCGGCGAAGGCCGCAGCCACACCGACACGCTTGAAGAAGCGGCTCATGAAAGTCGTCACCTGGTGCCCTGCTCCCATTCCGGTTCAATCCGGCAGCGTTGAAAAGAGGTCGTACTGGCCGAAGGGAACCGTGCCGTCGGCATTGAGGTAGAGGCGGATGAAGCGTGCGCCCTGCACCTTGCTGATCGGGTGCGGGAATGGTTCAGGGCGCCTGCGTACCGAGCCCCAGGGCCGATCCAGCCGTCGCCAAGCCTCAAGCCAGCGGCGCTGGAACACTTCCGTCTCCTCGCGGGTCATCGGAACCCAGCATGGAACCAGCGCGGTGACAGTGCCGCCCGGCGCGTGCACGGTTCCGCGCTCGACGCGATGCACCCGCAGGATCAGCCGGCACGTCATAAACAAGGCGGTCTCGTCGTCCTCGCCGGGAACATGATCCACGGAAAGCGGCACCCCGACCACGACGTCGTCGGCCGTGGTGCGCGCCTGATGCTCCATCTTCATGCGCGCCTGATCCTCCGGTGACGGCATGGCAGCGCCGGGAGAGACGCCGGCGATGAACGCCGCCAGAGCCATGCCCGAGGCGGCAAGGGCGCGCGCCATCCGCTTTGCTGCGGGATACGGCAGCCGCAAACATTGGTCCGCGGCGCGATTGCCCTTATATAGCGCCATGCTCGATGCCACCCCTTCCCTCGCGGCCAGTGCCGCCCTGCCGGATTTCGCCCGCCGGCGCACCTTCGCCATCATCTCCCATCCGGACGCCGGCAAGACCACGCTGACCGAGAAGCTGCTGCTCGCCTCCGGCGCCATCCGCATGGCCGGCCACGTCAAGGCCCGCGGCGAGCGCCGGCGCACCCGTTCGGACTGGATGGAGATCGAACAGCAGCGCGGCATTTCCGTGACCTCGTCGGTGATGACCTTCGAGCGCGACGGCATCGTCTTCAACCTGCTCGACACCCCCGGCCACTCCGACTTCTCGGAGGACACCTACCGCACCCTTTCCGCGGTCGACGCGGCGGTGATGGTGATCGACGCCGCCAAGGGCATCGAGAGCCAGACCCGCAAGCTGTTCGAGGTCTGCCGGCTGCGGGACATCCCCATCTTCACCTTCGTCAACAAGGTGGACCGCGAGGGCCTCGACCCCATCGCGCTGATGGACGAGGTGTCCTCCACCCTCGCCCTCGACCTGACCCCCCTCACCTGGCCCATCGGGCTCGGGGTGGACTTCCGCGGCCTCATCGACATCGCCAACAGGCGCGCGCTGCTCGCCACCGAGCGCGGCGGGCCGCTGGTGCGGGAGGTGCCGTTCGACGCGCCGGAAGACCTCATCGGCCTCGACGGGGTGGAGGCGCGCATTCTCGACGAGGCGGTGGAGAGCCTCTCTCTGGCGCTGGGCGTGCTGCCGCCGTTCGACCTTGCCGCATTCCGCGAAGGCCATCTCTCGCCGGTCTATTTCGGCTCGGCGCTGAAGGAGGCGGGGGTGGCGGAACTGCTCGCCGGGCTCGGCACGGTCGGCCCCAGCCCGCTGCCCCGCTCGGCCCGCGGCCGCACGGTGGAGCCGGCGGAAGAGGTGGTCTCCGGCTTCGTCTTCAAGGTGCAGGCCAACATGGACCCCAACCACCGCGACCGGGTGGCCTTCCTGCGCCTGTGCTCGGGCCGGTTCAAGCGCGGCATGAAGCTGTGGAACGCCCGCGAGAAGCGGCAGATGGCCATCGCCAACCCCATCTTCTTCTTCGCCCAGGAGCGCGAGACGGTGGACGAGGCGGTGGCCGGCGACATCATCGGCATCCCCAACCACGGCATGCTGCGGGTGGGCGACACCCTCTCCGAGGGCGAGACCATCCGCTTCGAGGGTCTGCCGGACTTCGCGCCGGAAATCCTGCGCCGGGTGCTGCTCTCCGATCCCATGAAGGCCAAGCAGCTGCAGAAGGCGCTGCAGGACATGGCGGAAGAGGGCGTGGTGCAGGTGCTGAAGCCGGCCGGCGATCCCGCCCCCATCGTCGGCGTGGTCGGCACCCTGCAGCTCGACGTGCTCGCGGCGCGGCTGGAGAAGGAATACGGCGTGCCGATCCGCTACGAGACCACCTCCTTCGTCACCGCCCGCTGGATCATCGGCGAGCGGACCGAGGTGGACCGCTTCATGGAGTCCAACCGCTCTTCCACCGCCCGCGACCGCGATGATGCACCGGCCTATCTCGCCCGCAGCCAGTGGGTGCTGGACCGCGCCATCGAGGAATGGCCGAAGCTGAAGTTCGTCGCGGTCAAGGAGCGCGGCTGAGGCGTCATCTCCGGCTCCCACCGGGTGCTCCCGATCCGCGCCCGCCGGCCGCAGCCCCGTGGACCAGCAACGGGCCGGCGCGGCAAGCGCGCGGGCCTGTGATATCACCTCTCCCAACGCATCCGGCCGGAGCCGACGGCCCGCCGCCCCCCATCCTGCCGCCTTCCTGGAGCTTTCCGCCGTGACCGACCTCACCCAGCTCGCCGCAATCATCGATGCCGCCTTCGAGGCCCGCGCCGAGATCTCCTTCTCCACCATGGGCGAGGTGCGCCAGGCGGTGGACACGGCGCTGGCGCTGCTCGATGGCGGCCACGCCCGCGTCGCGGAGCCCGGCGCCGACGGCAACTGGCAGGTCAATCAGTGGTTGAAGAAGGCGGTGCTGCTGTCGTTCCGCCTCAACGACATGGCGCTGATCGGCGGCGCCGCGGGCGGCGCCCACTGGTGGGACAAGGTGCCCTCCAAGTTCCTCTCCTGGGGCGAGGCCGAGTTCCGCGCCGCCGGCTTCCGCGCCGTGCCGGGGGCCATCGTGCGCCGCTCCGCCTTCATCGCCCCGAGCGTGGTGCTGATGCCGTCCTTCGTGAATCTCGGCGCCTATGTGGGCGAAGGCAGCATGGTGGACACCTGGGCCACCGTGGGCTCCTGCGCCCAGATCGGCCGGAACGTGCACCTCTCCGGCGGAGTGGGCATCGGCGGCGTGCTGGAGCCGCTGCAGGCCGGTCCCGTCATCATCGAGGACGACTGCTTCATCGGCGCCCGCTCGGAGGTGGTGGAAGGAGTGGTGGTGCGGCGCGGCGCCGTGCTCTCCATGGGCGTCTTCATCAGCGCCACCACGAAGATCGTGGACCGGGAGACCGGCGAGGTCTTCATCGGCGAGGTGCCGGCCTATTCGGTGGTGGTGCCGGGATCGCTGCCGGGCAAGCCGCTGCCGAACGGGCAGCCCGGCCCCTCGCTCTCCTGCGCGGTGATCGTGAAGCGGGTGGACGCGCAGACCCGCGCAAAGACCTCGGTCAACGACCTGCTGCGCGACTGAGGCGGGCGGGAACCGGGCCCGGCTTTCGCAAAGCGCCCCCGGCGCGCCGGCCAAAGCGTTTTCAAGCGAGGTGGGGACCGGTGGGCGTGAAGAAAACGCCTCAAATCATAGAATTGGAGCGTTTTCCGTGAGCCCGTGCGAGCGGAAAGCGCTCTAAGATCCCCAACAAAACCTCTGGGCGGAGTGCGGCCGGGGGGATTTTGGTCCGCCTGCCAGATGGGGACCGCAGTCGATGCGGTCCGCATCGGCGAGGACCGGCAACGCCGAAGGTGGTCGAAAGACCCGCCCTCGGACCTTTTGCTGGAAGCTCCAGGTCGGCAAGTCAGAGGCCCCGACCGGGCTTCGCAATTGAAGAGCGGGTCGGCCGGCCCGCACATGCCGGAGCGTTTTCGGGCGGCGCGGATGCAGACCGCGTCAAGACATGCGCGACAGCGTGAAATCCAGAGTGCGATTCGCGCCCCTCGATGGAAACGACGTCACCGCCCATGGTGAATCGCTTCATCGATTCACCATGGGCGGATCCGGCTCGATCCCATGATTGGGGCGGAAGAGGCGTCGTCAGGCGACGCGGCGACGCTGCTGGCCGAGGCCCATCTGCTTGGCCAGCTCCGAGCGGGCGGCGGCATAGTTCGGCGCGACCATGGGATAATCCGCCGGCAGCCCCCACTTCTCGCGGTATTGCTCGGGCGTCATGTCGTACTTGGTACGCAGGTGCCGCTTCAAAGACTTGAACTTCTTTCCGTCCTCAAGGCACACGATATAGTCGGGCATCACCGAACGCTTCAGCGGCACGGCGGGCTTCAGCGCCTCGATCACCGGCTCCGACTCGCCCTTGCTGACGCGCTGCAGCGCGGCATGCACATCGCTGATCAGGGACGGAAGCTCGGCCGCAGCGACGGAATTGTTGCTGACATAGGCCGAAACGATATCGGTGGCCAGCTCGATATAGAGAGGGGACTCGGCGGTTTCGCTCATGGGTTTCTTCGCATTTCTCAACGAGACTTCAAAATCCGACGAATATACGCGCAAGGATGTGGAAAGGACCCGGCGGCGCGCTCCGTGCATCATGTCATCTTAATGACATCACGCCACACCCCCATGCGAGGCGTCCTTCAAGGTGTTAAATTCGGGACTTTAGAAAAGCAAGTACATTCCGGATGTAACTTTTTTCTTACAGATTCTTCCGGACCCTGGCGCTTTCATCCTCACTTCGTGGGAGAGGTAGCTTATTAGAGATCGATCCGCGGGGATCGGTCCGCCGGGCCGACTCAATGCAGGGGGCAAATTCGCCTCTATTCAATAATTTAGAAGCGATTCGCCGATCGCCCGGCGCCGCGCGCGCCTTTGCATGCATCCGGCCGCGGCGCGCCGCCAAACAGGCGCGCCTGCGGTCCTTGCCGAAGCCGCTGGCCATGCCTACCTCTCGTGACGATGCGCATGCCGGAGCCTCGCCGCCGGGCGCAGCCGGGGAGCAGCCCATGACCGACCAGACGGACCACAAGACCTCCGCACCGCCCCCGCCCGGCGAAAAGGTGGTCAAGAGCGAGGCCGAATGGCAATCCTGCCTGACGCCGGAGCAGTTCCACGTCACCCGCCGGCACGGCACCGAGCGGGCGTTCACCGGCCCTTACTGGGACGAGAAGACGCCGGGCCTTTATTCCTGCGTGGCCTGCGGCACGCCGCTGTTCCGCTCCGAGACCAAGTATGATTCGGGATCGGGCTGGCCCTCCTTCTTCGCCCCGGTCTCGCCGGATGCGGTGGTCACGCACGAGGATACCTCCCACGGCATGCGCCGGATCGAGGTCCGCTGCGCCCGCTGCGACGGCCATCTCGGCCACGTCTTCCCGGACGGGCCGCAGCCCACCGGCCTGCGCTTCTGCATGAACGGCACCGCCCTCTCGCTGGCCCCCGATCCGCGGGGCGCCCGTGACGAGGCCTGAGCCGCCGTCGGCGCCGCGCCGGCCGGAAACCCGCACCGTCCATGGGGTCGCCCTCACCAGCGACTATGCCTGGCTGAAGGCCGCCAACTGGCGCGAAGTGATGCGCGACCCCGCGGTTCTCGATGCCGACATCCGCGCCTATCTGGAGGCGGAGAACGCCTATGCGAGCGCCGCCTTCGCCCCCCACGCGCCGCTCGCCGCGACGCTGGTGGCGGAGATGCGCGGGCGGATGAAGGAGGACGACGCCGGCGTCCCCGTCCCCGACGGGCCTTTCGCCTATTACAGCCGCCACCGCGAGGGCGGGCAGCACCCGCTCTCCTGCCGCATCGCGTGGCCGCAGGGCGAGGAGACCATCCTCCTAGACGGCGACGCGGAAGCCGCCGGCAAGGCCTATTTCCATTTCGGCTCATGGCGCCACAGCCGCGACCATGCCCGCCTCGCCTGGTCGGCCGACCTGTCGGGCGCCGAGCTCTACACGCTTCGGATCCGCGACCTTGCCACCGGCCTCGACCAGGAAGACCGGATCGAGGGCACCACCGGCGACCTGCTGCTCGGCAATGACGGGGCGACGCTCTATTACATTCGCCGCGATGCAGAGCACCGCCCCTCCCAGGTCTACCGCCACCGCATCGGCGCCGCGCCCGAGACCGACGAGCTGATCTACGAGGAGGCCGACAAGGGCTTCTTCGTCTCCCTCGGCGAGACCCAGTCGCGGGCCTTCGGCCTCATCGCCTGCGGCGACCACCAGACCTCCGAGGTGCACCTCCTCGACCTGTCGGATCCCGACGCCCGCCCGCGCCTGGTGGCCGCCCGCCAGACGGGGCGGCGCTACGACGTGGAGCACCATCCCCACCTCGACGGCGAGAGCCGGCTGGTCCTGCTCACCAATGCCGAGGGGGCGGAGGACTTCAAGATCGTCACCGCCCCGGCGGCGACGCCGGACGCCGCCCACTGGCGCGACCTCATCCCCCATGCCCCGGGCCGGATGATCCTCAGCCATACCGTCTTCGCCGGGCAGATGGCGCGGCTGGAGCGGGAGGCCGGGCTGCCGCGGATCGTCATCCGCGCTTTGGCGGACGGCGCCGAGCACGCCATCGCCTTCGACGAGGAGGCCTATGCGCTGGGGGTCTCCCCCGGCTTCGACTTCGACACCACCGAGGTCCGCTTCACCTACGCCTCCATGACCACCCCGGCGGAGGTGTGGTCCTACGACATGGCGAGCCGCGCCCGGGACCTGCTCAAGCGGCAGGAGGTGCCGAGCGGTCACGATCCGGCGGCCTATGTCACCCGCCGCATCTTCGCCCCGGCCGCCGACGGAGAGCTGGTGCCGATCTCCCTGCTCTACCGGCAGGGCACGGCGCTCGACGGCAGCGCGCCGCTGCTGCTCTACGGCTACGGCGCCTACGGCATCACCATCCCGGCCGGCTTTTCCACCAGCCGGCTCTCGCTGGTGGATCGCGGCTTCATCTATGCCATCGCCCATGTGCGCGGCGGCACCGACAAGGGCTGGCGCTGGTACCTCGACGGCAAGCTGGCCAAGAAGACCAACACTTTTGCCGATTTCATCGCCGCCGCCGAGCACCTGGTGGCCCAGGGCTTCACCGCCGCCGACCGCATCGTCGCCCATGGCGGCTCGGCGGGCGGCATGCTGATGGGGGCCATCGCCAATCTGCGGCCGGACCTCTTCGCCGGCATCGTCGGCGAGGTGCCGTTCGTGGACGTGCTCGCCACCATGCTGGACGACAGCCTGCCCCTCACCCCGCCGGAATGGCCGGAATGGGGCAACCCCATCGCCGACGAGGCCGCCTTCCGGCACATCCTCTCCTACTCGCCGGTGGACAATGTGCGCGCCGCCGCCTATCCGGCCATCTTCGCGCTGGCCGGCCTCACCGATCCGCGGGTGACCTATTGGGAACCGGCGAAATGGGTGGCGACGCTGCGCGCCCGCGGCACCGGCGACAGGCCGATCCTGCTGCGCACCAACATGGAAGCCGGCCATGGCGGCGCCGCCGGCCGCTTCGACCGGCTGGAGGAGGTGGCGCTGATCTACGCCTTCGCCCTCGCCTGCGTCGGCCGAGCCGAGCCGGCGATGTAGCAGCCGCTGCCTCCTATGGGGGGGCACGGGGCCCGGCGGGGCGAGACCCCGCATCAGGTGGGGGCGATGGCAAAGCCGCCCTTCTCGGTGCCACGCGAGCCCCCGTCACGCGCAGTCGGGACTCGGAGCCGGATCCGGTGGGCGCGCCCGCCGCTCCGCCCGGCGGGGACCCACTGCCACGGTCCGCAGCCCAGGCCGGGCGGTGAGGACGCCCATCTCGATGCCAGGCGAGCCAGCGCCCAGCGCAGGCAGGGATTCGTGGCCGGATCCGGTGGGCACTCCGGCCGCTCCGCCGGGCGGGAGATCCGCTGCCACGGCCCACAGAGCGGGCCGGGCGGCAATGACGCCCATCTCGCTGACACGCGAGCTCCGTCCCGCGCAGGCAGGGATTCGGGGCCCGACCCGGTGGGCGCTCCGGCCGCTCGACCGGGCGGGAGATCCACTGCCACGGTCCGATGCGGCAAGGCCGCCCCTCTCTATGCCAGGCCAGCCAGCGCCCAGCGCAGGCGGGGACTCGGGGCCGGACCCGGTGGGCGCGCCCGCCACTTCGCCGGGCGGGGGATCCGCTGCCACGATCCGCAGAGCGGGCCGGGCGGCAAGGCCCCCTTCCCTCGGCTTGAGGGATGGCACTCATCGCCTCAGTTCGCCGAGCCCCGCCGTCACTTCGGCTCCCCCTCACCCTCATTCCCGCAAGCGGAAGAAGGGATAGCGTTTGCAGCGCGCAAGCCTGCCGCAGGCCCAGGCCCTCCTCGCCCGATGCGCCGGCTGCGGCCGCGGCCATTCCACGCCATTCCCCTGCGCCATTTGCGCGGGCGTGCGCTTCCGGCTATCCATGGCGCGCTGCGGCATGAGGCGCCGCAGGCTTGGGCAGGGGCGGCCCGGGCAAAGGCGCAGATCGGCGGCACCGCGCCGCCGACCGGCTTGGGGATCTGATGGGCCGTCTCGATCGCTATATCTTCTGGACCGCGGCCAACGCCTTCGTCGGCGTGGTGGTGGTGCTGGCCGGCATGATCTGGGTCACCCAGGCGCTGCGCCAGCTCGACCTGGTGACGAGCCAGGGCCAGACCATCCTCGCCTTCGTCGCCATCACCAGCCTCACCATGCCCACCCTGGTGCTGGTTCTGGCGCCGGCCGCGCTCTTCATCGCCACCGCCTACACGCTGCTGAAGCTCAACGGCGACAGCGAGATCGTGGTGATGGCCGCCTCCGGCATGAGCCACTGGCGGGTGCTGCGGGCGCTGCTGCTGCTGGCGCTGATGGTGTCGGCGTTCGTCGCCGGGCTCGCCATCTGGCTGGTGCCGCTGAGCCTGCAGACCTTCCGCGAGCAGGTGACCAAGGTGCGCGCCGACGTGGTCTCGGTGGTGGCCCAGCCCGGGCGCTTCATCAACCTGTCTCAGGGGCTGGTGTTCCACATCCGCGAGCGCTCGCCGAGCGGGGTGATGACCGGGGTCTTCATCAACGACGCCCGCGACAAGGACACCTCCACCTATCTCGCCGACCGCGGCCAGATCCTGGAGACCGATGCCGGCATCTTCCTGGTGCTGGAGCACGGCTCGATCCACCGGCGCACCCCCGGCGACAAGTCCTCCAACACCTCGGTGGTGGAGTTCCAGCGCTATGCCTTCGACCTGTCGTCGCTCGCCCCCAGTACGCCCGGCGCCGATATCCGCCCCACCGAGCGCTCCATCTTCTACGTGCTGAACCCGCCGGCGTCGGACTTCTACACCCGCTTCTTCCCCGGCCGGTTCCGCGAGGAGCTGCACAAGCGGCTGTCGGCGGGGCTCTATCCCCTGGCCTTCTTCTTCATCGCCGCGGCGGCCCTTGCCCGGCCGCAGACCACGCGGCAGAGCCGGGGGGCCGCCCTCTTCGCCATCATCCCGGCCATGGGGACGGTGCAGATCCTCAACTTCGCCATTGCCGGCCAGCTCAAATCCCAGGTGATCGCGGTGCCCCTCATCTATCTGCTGCCGATCGTGGTGATGATCGTGTGCGCCATGATCCTCCAGGGCTGGCTGCATCCGCGCATGCCGCAGGCCTTCACCCGGCTCGGCGAGGCCTTCAGCCGGCGCGGCAAGCGCGCCGCCGCGGCCGGCCGGCCCTGATCCGTAGCGCGTGACGCCATGATCGGTCGCATCCTCGGGCTCTATCTCGCACGCCGCTTCACCGCGTCGGTGGTGATGATCTTCCTCGCCTGCGTCAGCCTCATCATGGTGGTGGACTTCCTGGAGATGGCCCGCCGCACCGCCGAGCGCGAGCAGGTGACGAGCACCCTTTTGACGCTGCTCACCATCTACCGCGCCCCCGCCTTCACCGAGCAGTTGCTGCCCTTCGCGGTGCTGTTCGGGGCCATGGGCACCTTCGTGGTGCTGTCGCGCCGGCTGGAACTGGTGGTGGCGCGGGCGGTGGGGCTCTCGGTGTGGCAGTTCACGGCGCCGGCGGTGCTGATGGCGTTCCTGATCGGGGTGCTCGCCTCCACGGTGTTCAACCCGGTCTCGGCCGACTTCAAGGAGCGGGCCAACAAGATCGAGGGCGAGATCTTCTCCACCACCCCCTCGGGGGCGCTGCTGAGCACCGCCCGCAAGGAGTTCTGGATCCATTTCCAGAACCGCGACGGGCAGACCATCCTCCAGGCGCAGGCCTCCCAGCATTCCGGTCGGGAGCTGTCCGGGGTGGTGGCGTTCGAGTTCGATGCCGCCGGCCAGTTCGTCGAGCGGGTGGAGGCGCGCTCGGCAATCCTCGGCGATGGTGCATGGATCCTTAACGACGCCAAGGTGCTCGTTCCCGGCCTGGAGATGGCATCCTATAATACCTACGCCATCGCCACGAATCTCGACCCGCGCCGGGTCCAGGAGACCCTGATCGCCCCGGAAACCGTGTCTTTCTGGCAACTTCCGGCGGCTATTCGCGGTGCGGAAGAGTCCGGATTCGGCGCACTGAAATACCGCTTGCAATTGCAGATTCTCCTCGCCCGGCCGTTTTTGCTGGTGGCGATGGTGCTCATCGCGGCGGTGGTCGGGCTCCGGGTGTTCCGCTTCGGCGGGGTGGGGCAGACGATTCTCGGTGGCGTGGCCGCCGGGTTTCTGCTTTATGTGGGGACCAAGGTGGCCGAGGACCTCGGCGAGGCCGGGGTTGTTCATCCCGTTGCCGCGGCGTGGTTTCCAGCCGTTGCGGGGATCATTTTGGGGGTAGTCGTTCTGCTGTACCGGGAGGACGGATGACGGTCGGGACCCATCCCGCCGGAGCGATGGCTGAAGAAACCCGCCGCGGTGACGCGCGCGGGACCGGGACGGGCTTGGCCGCATTCGGCCGGGCTTTCGTCGGCGGACTTGCCTTCACCGCCCTCCTGGCGTCTCCCCTGACTGCGCCTCTCGTCGCGCCGCTCGCCCCCGGGCTGGCGGCCGCCCCGGCCCATGCCCAGACCGCAGCGGCTGCCGGCGCGCAGGACCCCGCATCCCCCGCGAGCCAGAACCGCGCCCCCGGCGCCAACATGCTCGCCACCCGCAAGCTGGATCCCAACCAGCGCATGCTGGTGACCGCCGATTCCATGGAATACGACTACCAGCGCGAGACCATCGCCGCGGTGGGCAACGTCCAGATCTATTATGACGGCTCCACCCTGGAGGCCCGCCGGGTAGTGCTCGACCGGCGCGCCAACACCCTGGTGGCGGTCGGCGACGTGCGGCTGCGCGATCGCGACGGCAAGGTGGTGCACGCCAACCACCTCCAGCTGACCCAGGACTTCCGCGAGGGCTTCGTCGATTCGCTGCGGCTCGACACCCCGGACAAGACCCATTTCGCCGCCACCCGCGCCGACCGCACCGACGGCAACGTCACGGTGTTCCAGAACGGCGTCTACACGGCGTGCGAGCCCTGCAAGGACGACCCCAGCAAGCCTCCGCTCTGGCAGATCAAGGCCAAGAAGATCATCCATGATGAAAATCAGAAGATGATCTATTACGAGGACGCGTGGGTCGAGTTCTTCGGCCTGCCGATCGCCTATTTCCCGTACATGTCTGCGCCCGACCCGACGGTGAAGCGCAAGACCGGCTTCCTGATGCCGGAATTCTTCTCCTCCAGCCAGATCGGCTACGGCGTCGCCGTTCCCTTCTTCTGGAACATCGCCCCCGACCGCGACCTGACCCTGACGCCCACCTACACCTCCGATCAGGGTTTCCTGATGAAGGGCGAGTGGCGCCAGCGGATGGAGAACGGCACCTACACCATCCGCGCCGCCGGCATCGCCCAGCAGGACAAGGATGCGTTCCTCAACATCTACAACACCCCCGTCGGCCCGCTGGTCGAGGCCCTGCCGGGCTACCGCGACAATCGCGGCTCCATCGAAACCTCGGGCACCTTCGCGCTGAACCAGTTCTGGAACATCGGCTGGGACGCCACGCTGGTGTCCGACCGCACCTTCCTGCGCGATTACGGCCTCGTCGGCGACACCGTCACCACCCGCACCTCCACCGCCTACCTGACCGGCCAGGGCGACCGCTCCTATTTCGACCTGCGCGGGCTCTACTTCCTCGGCATGTCGGTGACCGACGACCAGAACCGGATCCCGGTGGTCGGCACGATGAACTACAACCGGGTGTGGGGGAACAGCTTCTGGGGCGGCGAGACCTCGGTGAAGGTCAACCTCACCAGCCTCAGCCGCGACCAGGCGGACTTCGTCGGCACCTCGGCGCTCACCTCCGCCATCGGCGCGGTCGGCGTGCCCACCGGCGCCTGCACCATCGCCAATCCGGACCCCACCCAGTGCCTGCTGCGCGGCGCCGCCGGCGACTATACCCGCCTCTCCGGCGAGGTGGCCTGGAAGCGCACGGTGGTGGATCCGCTCGGCCAGATGTGGACCCCGTTCGCCAGCGCCCGCGTCGACGTCGCCACCCGCGACACCGACCCCATGCCGTTCAACTACATGTACGGCCCGCGCTACTGGGATCAGAACCCGCTCAGCGGCGGCAGCGAGGACCTGATCCGCGCCATGCCGGCGGTGGGCCTGGACTACCGCTATCCCTTCGTCGCGGTGGAAAGCTGGGGCACCCAGACCATCGAACCGCGGGCCCAGGTCATCCTGCGGCCGAACGAGGGCGAGATCGGCTCCTTCCCCAATGAAGACGCGCAGAGCCTGGTGTTCGACGACACCAACCTGTTCGAGGTCAGCAAGTATTCCGGCTGGGACCGGGTCGAGGGCGGCGGCCGGCTCAATCTCGGGGTGAGCTATTCGGCCTCGATCGAGAATGCCGGCCTCGTCACCGCGCTGGTGGGCCAGTCCTACCACCTGTTCGGCAAGAACTCGTTCGCCTATGGCGACATGGCCAATACCGGCCTCGAATCGGGTCTGGAGACCGCGGCCTCCGACTACATCGCCCGGTTCGGCTACTCGCCCACCAAGAATCTGGAGCTGGTCACCCGCTTCCGGTTCGACAATGACAACTTCTCCATGCAGCGCTTCGAGCTGCAGGGGCGGGCGGAGATCGACCGGCTCGGCATCGCCGTCACCTACGGCCGCTACGAGGCGCAGCCGCTGCTCGGCTATTACGACCGGCGCGAGGGCATCTACACCAACGCCTCGTACAAGCTCACCGACAACTGGGCGATCCGCGGCGCCGTGCGCTACAACATCGCCCAGTCGGACTTCGACTACACCCTGCTGGGCCTGAGCTATATCGACGAGTGCTTCACCATGGCGCTCAACTATATCCAGGACTACACGCTGAACGGACCGAGCGCGCCGCCGGCCACCAAGGTGATGCTGCGCATCGGCCTGCGCACCCTGGGCGAAGGCGGCTTCTCCACCACCCTCAGCTCCTCCGAAACCACGCAGTGACCGCGCCATCCCGGGAGTCCCGGGGCGGCCGGGCCTCGCTTCAGCAAGATCCGGGTGCTGCGGCGAGGACGGATTTCGCGGCCCGGCGCCATCCGGTCGTGCACAGGCGGCCGACGCCCCAAGGCGGATCGGCTGGATCGCGAGGCGCGCACACGCTGCCAAGCCGCCTGCACCTCGCCGAACGCCATTCCGGCGCACCGCACCCCGGCCCATCGGCACTGGCAGGCGACCTCGCCCCGCCGCGCGCGCAGGCGCAGCGCCCGGCTCTCGCCTCTCAGGCCGGATTTTCAAGCGGCTGTGACGCCGGCCCCTGCCGGAACGACTTGATGCCGCCGCCTCCCCTGGGGCAAGCTGCCACGGCCTCGCGCCGCCGCAGCCCTAACACCGCCACAGCTGACGGCGACAAGATGGGGCGTCACGCCCCGCTGCCATCCGCCGGAAGGATCATGGCCATTCTCCGTTCCGCTCTTCGCGCGCCGCTCGCCCTCCTCCTCGCCCTTGTCGTCACTGCGGGCGCCAGCCTGATCATGGGCGCGGCGAGCCCGGCCCAGGCGCAGAGGATCGTCGTCATGGTGAACGGCGAGCCCGTCACCTCCTACGACATCGGCCAGCGCCAGCGCCTCTATCAGTTGCTCGAGCGCAAGAACATCTCCGAAAAGGAGTCGCTGGAAGAGCTGATCAACGACCGGATCAAGATGCAGCAGGCCCGCCGGCTGCAGAACGATCTCGACGACAAGGACATCGACAAGATGTATTCCGGCGTCGCCGAGCGCTCCGGCCGCACCGCCGAGCAGCTCACCGCCGGCCTTGCCCAGTCGGGGCTCGATGCCAAGACCTTCAAGCAGAAGCTGGCGGCGGACTATGTCTGGAGCCAGTATGTCCGCGCCCGCTCCGGCTCCGCCACCGTGCGCGACGCCGACGTGGTCGCCGCCCTGCAGCGGCGCGGCACCACCGCCCAGCCGGCCACCGAGTATGCGCTGCGGCCCATCGTGTTCGTGGTACCGCGGGTCGGCGGCAACCACTCCGCCCGGCTCTCGGAGGCCAATGCCCTGCGCGCGCGCTTTACCAGCTGCGATGCCGGCATCGAGATGGCGAAGGGCCTGAAGGAGGTGGTGGTGCGCCCGCAGGTGCTGCGCCTGTCCTCCGACATGCCGCCGGCGCTGCGGCAGATCCTCGACAAGACCGAGGTCGGCCGCCTGACCCCCCCGGAGGTCACCCAGACCGGGATCGAGACCTTCGCCATCTGCGACAAGCGCCCGGTGCGCGGGGAAAGCGCCCAGAAGCGCGAGATCAAGGACGAGCTGACCACCACCCAGTTCGCCGCCGAATCCAAGAAGCTGCTCGACGAATTGCGCAAGTCGTCGCTGATCCAGTACCGCTGATGCCCTCCCAGGCCGCCGGCCCGGGCCTTCCGGCGCCTGCCCCCCGTGGCGCATCCGGGGCTGCGGCCGCGCGCCCGCTGGTGCTCAGCCTCGGCGAGCCGGCGGGCATCGGGCCGGACATCGCCCTTGCCGCCTTCGACGCCCGCGCCGCGCGGGACCTGCCGCCCTTCCTGGTGACCGGAGGTCCCGCTTTCCTGGCCGCGCGGGCAAAGGAGCTCGGGCGAACCGTGGCGCTCGCCGTCTGCGCTCCCGAGGAGGCGTCGGCCGCCTTCGCCGCCGGCCGGCTGCCGGTGTTCGACACCGGCGTCACCGCCACCGCCGCCCCGGGATGCCCGGATGCCACCAGCGCGGCGAGCGTTCTTGCCAGCCTCGATGCCGGCCTCGCGCTGGTCCAGTCCGGCCGGGCCGCCGCCCTCGTCACCAATCCGCTGGCCAAGGCGGTGATGTCCGCGGCCGGCTTCGGCTTTCCCGGCCACACCGAATATCTCGCCCATCGCGCCGCCGCAGGAGGGCCGCCGCCGCGGGCGGTGATGCTGATCTGGTCGCCGGTGCTGGCAGTGGTGCCGGCCACCATCCACGTGCCGCTGGCCGCGGTGCCGGGGCTCATCGGCATCGACCTGCTGGTGGAGACCGGCCGCATCGTCGCCGCCGACATGGCCCGCCGCTTCGGCCTTGTCCGGCCTCGCCTCGCCTTCGCTGGCCTCAATCCCCATGCCGGGGAAGCGGGCACTTTGGGGCGGGAGGATGTGGAGATCATCGCCCCCGCGGTCGCCGCCCTCGCCGCCGAGGGGCTCGATGTCCGCGGGCCGCTGCCCGCCGACACCCTTTTCCATCCGCAGGCCCGCGCCGCCTACGACGTGGCCATCGGCATGTATCACGACCAGGTGCTGGCGCCGGCCAAGGCCCTGGCCTTCCATGACGGGGTGAACGTGACCCTCGGCCTGCCCTTCATCCGTACGTCGCCGGACCACGGCACCGCGTTCGACCTGGCCGGCACCGGCCGGGCCGATCCGTCCAGCCTCATCGCGGCGCTGCGGCTGGCCCGCCGGCTCGCCGACACCGAGGCGCAGGCGCAGATGCAGGCGCGCACGGCGTGAGCGCCCTCGACGACCTGCCGCCGCTGCGTGACGTCATCCGCCGGCACGGCCTCTCGGCGCAGAAGGCGCTGGGCCAGAATTTCCTGCTCGACCTCAACCTCACCGGCCGCATCGCCCGCGCCTCCGGTCCGCTGGAGGGGGCGTGCGTGATCGAGGTCGGGCCCGGTCCCGGCGGCCTCACCCGCGCCCTTCTGGCGCTGGGGGCGGGGCGGGTGATCGCCATCGAGCGCGACCGCCGCTGCCTCGACGCGCTGGCCGAGATCGCCGACCACTATCCCGGCCGGCTGGAGGTGATTTCCGGCGATGCGCTGGCGGTGGACGTGCGGCCGCTGCTGGGCGACGCGCCGGCACGGGTGGTCGCCAACCTGCCCTACAACGTGGCGACGCTGCTGCTGGTGGGCTGGCTGAGCACGGATCCCTGGCCGCCCTGGTTCACCTCGCTCACCCTGATGTTCCAGAAGGAGGTGGCCGAGCGCATCGTCGCCGCCCCCGGCTCGAAGGCCTATGGTCGGCTGGCGGTGCTGGCGGGCTGGCGCACCCGGGCCAAGATCGCCTTCGAGGTAGCGCCCACCGCCTTCGTGCCGCCGCCCAAGGTGACCTCGGCGGTGGTCCACCTGGAGCCGCTGGCCGAGCCTCTGCCCTGCCGCCTTCGCACGCTGGAGAAGGTGACGGAGGCGGCCTTCGGCCAGCGCCGCAAGATGCTGCGCCAGAGCCTGAAGTCGCTGGGCGTCGACCCGCTGCCGCTGCTTGACGCCGCCGGCGTCGAGGAGACAGCGCGGGCGGAGGAGATCGACGTCGCGGGCTTCGTGGCGCTGGCCAATGCCTATTCCCGGATCGGCGGAGGCGTCCGGCAGGAGGGGTGAGGCGGCGGGCGGCCCGCCTTCCACCGAAGTCGCCCGGGTGGGGCTGAGGCGCCGCGCCTGGACGCTACCCTATCGGCACCGGCCGAAGACCGCGTCGATGCTATCAGAGACAGTTTGGAGACTCGGCGGCTAGGGCCGCCGCAAGATCTTCAGGGCTCCGGAAGGAGACAATGCCGGCGCGATGCCGCCATCGCACCAGATTCTCGCCGCCTCGGGCAGCGGAAGGCCCGGCGGCATGAGAGCCGCCTCGGCCCGTCCGGTTTACCGAGCGGGGTCTCAGGGCTCCGCGGTGTCGCCCAGCACCTCGGTGGCGGCGAAGCCGTAGCTGCGGCCGCAGAACTCGCAGGTCACCTTCACCTGGCCGTCGTCCTGGATCATGTCCCGCCGCTCGTCCACCGAGAACGACGCCAGCACGCCCCACACCCGCTCGCGCGAGCAGGAGCAGTGGGCGCCGATGGCCAGAGGGTCGAACACCCGCACCCCCCGCTCGTGAAACAGCCGGTAGAGAAGCCGCTCGCTCGACAGGTCCTTGTCGATGAGCTCCACGTCCTCCACCGTGCCGACCAGGGAGCGCGCCTCCACCCAGGCGTCGTCCTCGGCCACGGCGTGGAGCGCGGTGCCCTCGGGCGCATCGCCGGGGGGCAGGTCCGCCATGCGGGCGCGGTCGGCCTCCTGCGGCAGGAACTGGGCCAGAAGGCCGCCCGCCCGCCAGGAGGAGACCCCGCCGGCGCGCACGTCCTCCGCCACCGCGAGCCGGACCCGGGTCGGGATCTGCTCGGACTGGTGGAAATATTCGTGCGCCGCCTCCTCGAGGCCGGCGCCGTCCAGCGCCACCACGCCCTGGTAGCGGTTGGCGGACAGGCCCTGGTCGATGGTCATGGCGAGGTGCCCGCGGCCCAGCAGGTCGGCCGGCGTGGTGGCGTTGCGGCGCTCCGCCTCGGCCAGCGCATCGCGGTCGAAGCGGGCATAGGCGCGGATCTTGTCGGGGCTGACGAAGTCGGCCACCACCATGTCCACCGCGCCGTCGGTCTGGGTCTGGAGGATGAAGCGGCCCTCGAACTTCAGGGCCGAGCCGAGCAGCACCGCCAGCGTCACCGCCTCGCCCACCACCCGCTTCACCGCGGGCGGATAATCGTGGTGGCCGAGGACGGCATCGAGGGTCGGCCCCAGGCGGACGACGCGGCCGCGCAGGTCCAGCGCATCCACCTGGAAGGCGGTGACGATGTCGTCAGCCGCCGCCTCGATGGCGGGGCGGGGGGGGGGCGGGGGCCTTGGACCCCCCCGGGGGCGGGGAGGGGGGGGGGCCGGCGGCGGGCC